>JBCCQM010000228.1:0-12256 GCA_039024335.1 Myxococcota bacterium | reverse complement strand
GAGGCTCAGGCGTCCCGCGACGCCTTCGACGCGCTCCACGAAGAAGACCGCGCCCCACTACGCGTCTTCCTCACCTCCCTGACCCGCGGCGAGCGACTGACCTCGCCGTGACGAGGTCCTACTGTTGAACGCAATAGACGGGAGTCGTGCTTCCGCAGTTCCCGGGACTTATTGCTGGCGTAGTGCCTGCGAGAAATAGCGCGCTTGTCAGCTCGTCGGGTTGCCCAGCGTAGTGGGACGCTCCAGAGGAGTTCGTACTCCAGTTGACGCAGTCGTCGTTCAACTCGGCTAACCAGTTACCGCGAAGGCCCGTGTAGACGGTGGTTACGAGCTGCGTTGCGATCGGTTGTAGGAGTGGTTCCGGGTTTCCATCGCGAACTCCAAGAAGAGCGCTCTCGTCTGTGACCCAGATTAGTTCTCCGTCGTCTCGCAGATAACGTGTCCATGGAGTCAAGACCCAGTCCATCTGGCCGTCACCGACGTAGGGAGTCACAGTCGCGCGTCGCGAAGTTCCGTTCGCGAACATGGCCTTGTAGCCGCCTAGCCCTGCACTCTCGCAACGGGCATCGACATGGGCAATCGCATCTGCCCCCATGTCTCCGTTCGTCCCATAGTTGTAACTCAGTGTAATCGTCTTTGCGTCAACGACCTTGGAACAGTCGGGCGCGCATACGCCCAGATCAGTTCCATTGTCGTCAGCGTCATCGCACATCTCCGGCTCGCTCACGATCCCATCGCCACAGAACGGTAGCGAACACACCTCGGTACAGTCAGAACCGCCGTTCGCGTCCCCTTCGTCGCATTCCTCGCCTTCGTCGACTGTCCCATCGCCACAACCAGGCGGCGGTGTTGCAGTGGTTTCAGAGTCGTCCCTCTGCCCTGACGAGCTGGAAAGCGTGACCACGCCGCTTTCCTCTTCTGAGCCAGCGTCCCCTCCACCCGTGGAGTCCTGGCTGCTGGTCGACCCAGCTGCGGTCGAGGTCGTACCGCTTGCATCCGCAACCGTCGTCGTGCTTGCCTCGGTGGAGCTTTCACCGGTCGTTTCTTCGTCATCGTCAGAGAGCTCGTTTGGAGCAAAGCAACCCGATGCACTCACCGCGAAGAGTGCCATCACAACCAGCGACCGATAAAACATCGAACCGAGCGTAGCGATGAGACGCGCGAACTGCCAAACGAAATCCCGGAAAAGGACAGCCTGTCTCGTCGCCGTCCTCGGACTCCCTGGCTGCGCAGGCGAGCCCGCATGCAACGACCCGTGTGGGTGTCCGGAGGCCGAGGGCGTTTGCTGCAGCGGGTGGCTGGAGCCCGATGGGGCCGGGCGCTGTGTCGCGCGGGCGTGGCCACCGACCGACCATGAGCGGTTCGATGCGCCGGGGGCCGACGCGGTCGAGGTCGCCGTCGATGGACTCGGCCGGCCGCTGGTGAGCTGGCAAGCGCGACGCGTCGCGCCCGACGACACGCGCTCGGTGCTGATGGAGCAGACCGAGGGCGGATGGCAGCGGCATGTGCTTGGAGCCCGTGAGGACGGCTTCGGCGCCCGAGCGACGATCGCCGCGCGTGGACTCGAAGCGTGGGTCGCCTGGTCCCAGCAGGCCGACGGCCTCGAAGGCGGCGACGGCAGCAGCGTCCACCTGCTGCGACGCGACGCGACCGGTACTTGGATCGAAAGTGACGTAGGACAGCGGGTGTCGTTCTCGACCCGGGCCTACGAGCCACGCCCAGTCCTGGCGGTCACCGGGGAGCGCATGCTGGTCTGGAACCAGTGGCGGGACGAAGGCGGCTACGGGGTCGCCGTCGCCACGCAGGCATTCGACGCCGATACGCTGACGCTTCCGACAACGGGTGACGACCTGCTCTCCCCCGACGTGTTCTTTTCGAACGCGCCGCAGCCGGCGATCGCCTCCAACGGGGACGCGATCATCACGTGGTATCAAGCCGCCCCCGACCCGGACGGAGCGCCAGGCAACAGCGACGGGCTGCGGATCTACGTCAGCGAACGAAGCCGCGAGACCGGCGCATTTTCACGGCCGAGCATCGACGACAACCTCTCCCCCCCAGGCCCACCGGTCGCCAACCACGAGGTGCGCAACCCCGTCGCGGCGATCGACGAGCGCGGCGCGGCGATCGTGGCCTGGTCCCAGATGCATCCGTCCGGCGTCGCCGGGCTGTACGTCGCGGAGCGAAGCGGATTGGGAGCCTGGACCGCACCCGAGACCATCGACGACGCGTTCGTCCCGCTGGACCGGTTCGCGACCGGGACGAGCGTCGCCATGACAACCACGGGCGAGGCGCACCTGGTGTGGTTCGACGGGCCCGCCGAGGCCCGCGTGGTCCTGACGGCCCACCGCACGCCCGCGCGGACCTGGGACGCCCGCGGCGTGCAGCTCTCCACGCCCGGTCGCCCCGCGCAGGACCCCCGGCTGGCGGTGGGACCCGACGGCGAAGCGGTCATCGTTTGGACCGAGCAGGCCGACGGACGGTGGCGCGTGATGGGCAGCCGCCGCGGACCCCTCGGAACCGCCTGGGGAGACCCCACCGAGCTCAGCATCCCCGCAGAGGGCCACGCGCTCGGGCCCACCGTGGCCATCGGCCCGGACGGAACGATGGCCGCGGCATGGACCCACGGACCGACCGGCACCGAAGGCGTGACCCTCACAACGCTCGAATGAGCGCTGAGCCCTCCATCCGCGTCTGAGCAGATTTCTTTATAAGAAAGGCGCGTCCAGGCGACTAAGAGACTCTACCGTGTTGCGTCATTACCTCTACGTTCGTCATCCAGCGTCTCTACTCCTCGCGCTCACAGCCAGTGCGAGCTGCGTCGACGGCGCATCCTCCAACGTCACCGAAGGCTCGACCACAGACACATCGAGTGGAAGCGAGGGGGCCGGCACGGTGATGGATTCAGGCTCGACCGGAGCAACGAGTCAGCCCGGCACGACAGACGTTGGCGAGTCGAGCACGGGCGCGGTCGATGAGACCGGCGGCGACACGACGGGTGACACGGAAGGACCCGAAGAACTCGGTCCGCTTTCGTTCGGGCTGCTCATCGAGCGCGACGGCGCGGCGAGCTCGAGCACGGAGTGGACGCTTTTTCGGGCCATCGACGGGGTGACCGACGGCCCAACGCTGATTCACGAGGACGTCGAGGGTCGTTCGTGGACCAGCGCAGCCGGACTGTCCGGACAACGCGTGGTTCTGAGGTCCTTCGGGCCCCGCCCCGAAAAGGCACAGATTCGGATTGCCAGCGTCGCCGGCGACCTCCCGGCCGCGACGATGCAAGTCGACGAACTCGATGGAAGCTTCATCGTGAGTCCCGCGGATGAGTCGCTCCTCTACGTCCGCAATGGCGTGCTGTACCGCCAAGAGCTCGATGGACTGAGCCTCGGGGACCAGGTCGGAGTCACGTCCGTGTACGCCGAACCAGGACCGTTCCCCGCCATTGCGGATCCACAGGGGCGCTACGTCGTCGCCATCACCCCCGGGCAGCAGCTTGCGCGCGTATCACTCATGAACGGCAGCGAGGACGAGTTTACCGGCTTCAACCTGACCGGGTCGGTGGAGCTCCCCGAGCTAACCCCCAGCGGCAACGACGGGTTCTTCGTAGAACAAGCCGACGACATGAGCCCGCCGCAGCTCATGCACGTCGACCTCGAAGCGACCGAACCGGTCGTGCAGGTGCTCGTCGACTCTGTGGGTGGCACATCCGACCCGCTCCTCGATGGTGCCGTACGTCCTCACCCCGACGCGCCTGGGGTTGTCGCTCTCGTGGGGTCGAGCGGTGGCCGGGCAATCCAGTACATCGGGATCGATGGCGACGGCTCTGCGATGGACACGCTCCCACTGCACGGCCCCGACGTCACAGCTGCGCCTTTCGCCATCCAAGCACACGCGTGGTCGAACGATGGCCGATGGCTCGTGTTCGCGGTCTCGTTGAGCCCCACGCTCTCCCAGAACTTCCTCGCCGAGTTTGGTGACGGACACGCACCGAACCTGGTGGCACTGGGCAACCCCGTCGCCCCAATCGGTTCCAGCTTCATCTGGTCACCGACGAACGAGACGCTCCATTTCGCATGGCAGTCTCCGGTCACCCTGGAAACGACGCTCGAGACGATCGAGCTCAGTGACGACGGACCGCAGTGGCTGGACTCCGTTGAACTTCCCGTTCAGTTCCTGCAGTTTCAAGACGTGCGGGACGATGGCGACGAGCTGCTGTTGACCGCCTCCCCCGCCAGAGAAGGTAACGCCTTGTTTTCGGTGGATGTCTCGAGCGGACAATGGGGCGAGCTCACCCAGCTGAGCAACAGCCTGCGCACCGGCGAGGCGATCGTATCGCCAGCGTACGGTCCCGACGAACGCGTCGTCGCCTACGGACGCCGCACGGGCGCGTTTGGGATCGACTTGTCGATCATGGTCGCCTTCCCCGCGCGACCCGGCGAGCCCGAAGAGGTCGTCGGGGAGCTGCAGGCGAGCACGGACCCCGTCTGGACGTTCATGCCCGCCCGGTAGACCCCTGAGCGTCAGCCCGCCGGGACGGTGCAGGCGGTGTTGATGTGATCGACCGCCTCGGTGAAGAACGGCTCGTAGTCACCGGCACACACGTCCCCCACGTAGCCGTGCTCGAAGATTCCGGTGAACCCCATGAGCCGGGGGGCAATCTCCGCCCCCATCATGCCCGTCCACTGGCCGGGGATGCATTCGTTCGGCTTGGGGTGCCCGATGAGACTGAGCATCACGATCTGCTCGTCGAGCCCTCCCTTGGCCGCGACGACGTTCTCGTACCAGTTGCCGGGGCCGCCGGCGGAGTCGTCCTCGTCCTCTTCATCGGTGATCAGCACGATGACCAAGAGCGCATCGTCTCGGAGAAAGCCGTCGTTGCATCCTTGCAGCGAGCCTTCGGGGTTCAGCGCCGAGGCCAGCGCGTCCATGGGGCGCTCGATGCCATTGCCGTCGATGCCCAGCTGCGCCGCGCAGGCGAAGGCAGACTCGAGGTCGTCGTCCGGCGTCATGTACGAGCGGCCAGAGGCGTAAGGGCCACAGTCGCTCGCGCTCGAGAGGTCGCCGTCCGTACGGGTGACCAGCGCACCGAGCTCTTGGCAGCCGGTCGCGTTGAAGGTCGCATCGTCCGTGCTGACGACCCCGACATGGTAGTCGGTCTGGACGCCCAGGCGCTGCTGGATCCCGTCGATGAAGCCGGGAACGCTGGCGATGAGGTTCTGCTGCTCGTCCGCCATCGAGCCCGAATTGTCGATCACGAACAGCAGGTCGACCGCGTCGCACAGGCCCGGCAGGTCGGTGCCGTCATCGGGCGGAAGGTCGAACCGAAACCCGGTCGAACCGAAGGCATCGTCGTCCTCGTCGTCACCGCCCGAGGTCGAGCCCCCGTCGGGCTCACCGGAGGACTCGCCGCCTCCGTCGTCACCGTCGGCCGGGGGCATCGGCGGCGCCTCGTCGTCCATCGCGGCCGAGCCGGCGAACGCGTCGCCACCGACGCCATCGGGGCTCGCATCGCACCCGCCGACCAAGAGTGCGCCCATCATCCACGCCACGCTCCACCGCTGCATGCCCAGCACACGGAGCAACCCGCGTGCCGACTCGGTGGTGTCCCGCCTTCACCTGCGCGCGTTCGGACGGCGAGCGGTCGCGTCCGGGACGGCCCGTCCGCTCACGCGTCGAGCCGACGAAGCGTGGTGCCGTCTCGAGCCACGCGCCCCTCGGTCACCAGCTTCTGCACGTGGGCTTCGAGGGAGCGGCGAGCCAGCGGCCACAACATCTTCGGCGTGTCGGCGTAGGCCCCGGCAAGCACGTCGTCGAACGCCGTCGACTCCGTCCCGATCGCGTCCACCACTTTGCGCTCCCGCCCGAGCCGGTGCGCGATGTAGTGCTCGAAGACCGCTTTGGGCTCCTCGAGCACCGGGCCATGTGCCGGCACGAGCCGCCCCAGGTCCAGGGCGATCAAACGGCGCAGGGAGTCGAGATAGGCCAGCATGTCCCCGGAGTCCTCCGGATCGATGAGGATCGTCCCCTCGCCCGCCACCATGTCGCCGACGTGCGCGATGTTGGTGCGCGTTTCCACGTACACGAAGTGCCCTGGGGCGTGCCCTGGCGTAAAGACGGGACGGATCGCGTAGCCGTCGTCGAGCTCGAGGATTTCGTCGTCGGCCAGCTGACGATCGACCGTCGGTGCGATGCGGCTGGCAGTCTCGGCGTGGGCCATGAGCGGCGCACCCGTCCTGGATCGCAACCCCTCGGCGAACCCGGTGTGGTCCGGGTGGTGGTGCGTCAACAGGATCGCCTCGACCTGCGCACCGGCCTCGACCCGAGCATCCAGGTGCGCCAGCAGTCGGGCTTGCTCCTCTTCATGCGGGGTCGCCGGCTCGATCACCACGAGTCGCTGCGTGCCCACGACCATCGTGTTGGTCCGACTCGCAGGGGGGAGCGTCGGCGTGCGAAGCGGCAGAACGACGACGCCAGGGTCGAGGGTGAGCAGCTCGGACATCCCGGCGACGGTAGCAGGATCTCGCCCCCGCCCCGTCCCAACGCCGACGGGCCTCAGAGTCCCTGCAGCGCTGCGTCGACCGACGGCGCGAACACGGCGTTGCCGCCGAACATGAGCCCCATCGACCCCCGGTCGGCCAGGGTCCACACGACGCGACAGCGGAAGACGACCTGCTGTCCGTAGGAGAACAGCGCCGCGAGGTTGAACGCGAGCCAGACTTCGTCCCCAGGACGGATTGCAGGGTCGTTCAGGGACAGCCGCGTTCCGCCCGCGCTGAGGTCGAGCAGCTCGACGTCGAGCGTACGGGAGAACGTACCGTCGCGCTGGGTCACCGTGGCGGGGAGGCGGCACTCGAACCGCGTGAAGCGGCGCGTCGAAGGGAGGTCATCGCCGTCGGTGGTGCCGAGCAGGCGTGCTTGCAGGTCGCCGAAGCGAGCCCGCTCCGCGCGGGCGAGCACGTCCCCGCGAAGGTCGGCAAGTCGAAGGCGTCGATAGTCCAACACGTCCCGCAGCACGGCGAGGGCGTACTCGCGACTACCAGGCTCGAGTCCGGCAAAGGCGTCGACGATGACGTGCTTGGACGGCTTGGGCGCGGCTCGCCGAGGCGCCGGCTCCGGACGCGTGGCGGCCTCTGGCGAAACCGACGGAGCCTGCCACGGAGCTTGGGGCTCGGGCGCGAGCACGGCAGCTGGGGGCTTTGGGGCACGCGCGAGTGCTGGTTCTGGCTTCGGTGCAGCGGACGGGACATCGACGGCGACGGGCGAGGCCGCGGGCATCGGGCCCGAGTCTTTCGTGGAGAACCCCACCGGCTCGAACGCCGCGGGACTGTTGGCGGCGCCGCTCGGCACGGACTCCGCCTCGACGGGACCCAGCGGGATTCCTTTGCTTCCCGTGTCCACGTTCGCGGCCCCTTCTTCGGGCGCCGACGCTTTGTCCGAGCCGCGAAGGATACTCTCCAACAGACGTGCGCCGCTGCCCTCGTCGCGGTTCCGCTCCACGGCGGGAGACCACGCGGTCGCGGCTCCGACGGCGGGCATCTGGCGGACCGTCGAGGGGCGCTTGCGAGACGCGCTTGCGGGTTGCGCCTCGACCCGCGCGGCGACGACACCGACCCCCGGCTCCTGCGAATACGCCGCGGCATACGGGGCCGGCTCCGGACTCGGTGGAGCTGACGCGCGCCGTCCGCCTCGCTGGGCGGGCACGTCTTGCGTGGCCCGCAGTGCCGTAAAGCCGCGCACCTTCTGCCCGAAGGTCGGAGACGTCATGGCCGGCGCCCGATTCTCTTCGAACAAGAAGGTGCTGCCGCCGATCGTCAGCGCCTGCCCCAATTCGAGACGATGCTTCACGACCTCGCCGCCGTTGACGAACGTGCCCGTCTTGCTCGACAGGTCCGTCAGCTCATATGCGCCATCAGGCAGCCGGACGATCCGCGCGTGCTGCCGCGACACGCCAACTTCGGTGAGCTGGATGTGAACGTCGGACGCACGACCGATGCGCGTTCGGTCGCCCAACACATACACGGACCCCTGCAGAGGGCCGGCCGTCACCCGGAGTACGCGATCCATGGCTGGAAAAGGCGAGCAGGGATGAGGGTAATCCCTAGCCGAGGTGTAATGCGTTTGCGATCGGACCGCAACAGGCGCGCGAATTCACCCCGGATTCATCCCGTGCCGTCTCCGGGCGGGTCATGCAGCTCTGGGTAGCGGGGTGCATACGGCAGGCCGATCGAAAGCTCGCCCTCGAGCACGTCCCGCTGCTTCTGTCGCCACATCTGTGCGGTCATCAGGTCGGTGTGCGCCGACCGAAATGCCTGCGCCAGGTTGGCCGCCTTGGGCACGATGAACGGCTCCCACTCCGCGGGAAAGACGTCCTCTTCCGCGATCGGGTACCAGGGGGTCGCCGCCATCTCCTGCTCGTACGTCTTGGGCTCCGGAACGTCTCGAAAGTTGCACGCGAGCAGCGGGCAAATCTCGTCGTAGTCGTAGAGCACGGCACGCCCGAAGGCCGAGACCCCGAAGTTCTTCCACAGCAGGTCGCCCGCAAAGATGTTGTTCGCGGCGAGCTCCTTGATCGCGTCGCCGTAGTCGACCATCGCGGCCTCCGCCTGCGGGGCAGGAGCCTCCGCCAGATAGAGGTTCAACGGCTTGAGCTTCTCCTCGATGTAGCAGTGCTTGACGATCACCTTGTCGCCGACGACGCGCACGGTGTTGGATGCCTTGGCGAGCAGCTCGCTCAGGCACGACTCCGTGAATCGCGACCGATCGAAGGCGAGGTGCTCGAACTCTTGCGTATCGGCGAGGCGTCCAACGCGACGTCCGCGGAAGACGTCCCGATACGACTGCATGATCGCCGGCCGCGTCGCGCTGGGCTTCTCGAACGTGTCCCGGATGATTTTGAACACGTTGCGGTAGTTCGGCATCGTGAACACCGTCATCACCAGCCCTCGAATCCCTGGCGCGATGATGAACTTGTCGTCGCTGCGATCGAGGTGCTCGACAAGCTCGCGGTAGATCAGCGTCTTGCCGTGACGGTGGTGGGCGATGGCGACGTACAGCTCCGAGAGCGTCAGCTCCGGCATCAGCGTGCCCAAGAAGCGCACCAGGTCGCCAGGCTTGTGGACGTCGACGAACATATACGCCCGCGTGCTGCTGAAGACCGCGAGCGTCTCCTCGACCGAAAAGATGGCCCCGTCGACGACCACCCCGCTCGCGACCGGCTGCAGCGGGATGATGAGCGGCGTGATGCGACCCCCCCGTGCGATGCGGCCGACGATGTAGGCCTCGCGCACCCGGAAGAACAGCACCTGAAGCACGTCGACGAAGTCGAACTCGGCGGTGCCATACGTCTTGCGCAGGTGCGCCTCGAGCCGCTGTGCGAGGTAGGCCGCCTCCTGATCGCGGTCGACCCAGCCCAGCGCCGGCCGAGGAATGGAGAGGATCTGTCGAAACACGGCGCCGAGGTCGTCGGTCGAGGGAATGCGACGGTACAGCCCGCGCAGCTCCGTGCCCGCGTCGTAGAAGTGGTTCTCGAGGAACTCGATCTGCGCGTTGACGCCTTCGGTCTTGAACGTCTTGCGCGTGATCGCGTTGAAGAACGTCTCGGCGACCTCACGGTCGACACGGTCCTCGGTGATGACCGCAAAGTGTCGATGCGCGCCGGCCCACAGCGTCACGTCCCGCGGAAGCTCGCCGAAGTCCCGCTCAAGCACGTCGAGCACGCGGCGAACGTGCCGCTGGTAGAGGTCGATCCGTGCGTGGCTCTCCTCGTGCATCCGGATCCACTCGCGGTTGTCGAACCACTGCCGACACTCCCGCGTGAGCCGCTTGAACTCGCTGTAGAACACGTCGAAGCCGTCGTGGATGAGCGTGGCGATCTGAACGGCGGCGGACGTTTCGGTCATGCGACGGGCCTCAGCGGCAGCGAACGGCGATCGTACCCCGTTGTTGGGCGCCTCGTGCTGCTTAGGGCCCGCGCACGGTCGAGTGATTCGACTGGTGCCGAGCTGCGCCGCGAGGGCAAGGCGCGAAGAGGGCGGGTAGCGGGCCTACGCAACCGATGAGCAACGTCGCCATCGCGGTGAAGTGCGGTGCCAGGCGGGTCACTCGACCGTGCGTGGGCCCTTAGGGCATGCTTGCGCACCGATGTCCCCTCGCGCGCTCCTCTCCGCCGCAGCCGCGTGCCTGCTCGCCGCAGGCTGTCGTCCCGCCCCCAGCCCGGCGCAGCCCCCCGAGCCCGCGCCCCAGCCCGCACCGGTCGAGCCCGCACCAACACCCGAACCCGAACCCGAGCCCACGCCCGAGCCTGCACCGGTCCCCGAACCGCAGCCGGAGCCCGAGCCGGCGGTCTGGAGCGCGGCCGACGTCCCTCCGCTGACCGACGCCGAGCGCGAGACGTTCTGGGGATCGGCCGAGGACGTCTCTCCCGAGGTCCGCGGCGGGATCGTCAAGGAGCTGGAGAACGTCCACTACACGATCGGGAACGAGTGGACGCTGTACGCCTTCTATGAGGACCTCAAGGACCTCGGTGGCGGCTACGTCGGCGTGGGACCCGACCAGGCCTACCTCTTCATGGGCTGGCAGCGCCCGCGCTTCGCCTGGCTCATCGATTACGACACCGCGGTGCTTCGCACGCACGAGATGTACAAGGCCATCTTCGCGGCCTCGGAAACCCCCGCGGAGTTCCTCGCGACGTTCGAACCCGGCAACATCGAGCGCGGGTACTCGGCCATCGACGCCATGTACGACGGCAAGCAAGCCCGTGGCCTCAAGGGGCTGCTCCGTCGCCAACGCCGATATTTCCGCTATCGGCTGCGCACGCTCAAGAAGCACCTGCGTGGCGTCGACGTCCCGACCTACCTGACCGATCAGGACACGTTCGACTACGTCAAAGCGATGCTTCGAACCGACCGCGTTCGGCCTCTGCTGGTCAACCTCAACGAGCCAGCGGGCATGGCCGGCGTCAGCGCAGCAGCCCAGTCCCTGAACACGCCGGTCCGCGTTCTGTACGTTAGTAACGCGGAGGAGTACTGGAAGACCTACGATCCCCAGTTCATCGCCAACGTCGAGCAGCTCCACAGCGACGAGCGCTCCATCCTGCTTCGCACGCGGCTGACCTGGAAGATCAACAAGGACTACATGTACATCGTGCAGCCGCTCCCTCTGTACCGCCAGTGGCTCGGAAGCGACGGCGTCACGCGCGTCAAAGACGTGCTCTCGGGGCGGCCCGCGACGAAGGCCGACGAGATCAACTACTGGCGCCACGACGCGCCGCCGCCGAGCTGAGCCTCGCCGAGGCGCGCCGCCTACCGCAGCTTCGCGTCGGGGTTGGGCATGCCCTCGTACGGGGCGTTGTCCGGGCGCGGCTTGCCGTGCAGCGCAGCGGCCTCTTCGACCGAGGCTGCGCAGCGGAACCCGAAGTGGTGGAACGGCCGGTTGTTGGGCGGCTGCGGGCGGCGGTAATAGCCGACGGCTTTGCTGGCGGTCCAGTACCACGAGCCGCCCTTGACGATCTTCTCGCCGTGGCCCTCGCACTTGTCGTCGCCTCCGCACGGCCCCTTGGGGTTCACGCCGAGGCAGGCATCCCCGCACGCGGCGTAGTCCTCGGACATCCAGTCCGCGACGTACTCCCAGTTGTTGCCCGCCATGTCGTAGAGCCCGTAGCGGCTGGCCTCGCGCGCACCGACGATGAACGGTCGCCCCTTGTAGCCCTCGGTGCCGCGCTTCTCGACGCCACAGCTGCGCCCGCGCCCATCCTTAATGACCGAGTTCCGGCACGTCGCGGGCTCGTTCCCCCACGGATAGGTGTCGCCGTCGGGACCGCGGGCCGCGGCCTCCCACTCCGCCTCGGTCGGCAGGTGCTTGCCCATCACCTCGCAGTACGTGCGCGCGCCGAACCAGGTCACCCCGGTGATCGGCTGATGCTTCCGGTTGAAGTCCATGTAAAAGGGGCCGCCCTTGGGGCACTTCCCGGACTTGAAGCAGTCCTTGTACTCCTTGAACGTCACCTCGAAGACGTCCATGTAGAAGGTCTGCAGCTCGACCGGATGCGCAGGGCGAGCGTTCTCGGGTCCGCCACCCTCGCTGTCCGATGGCACCATCCTCGCCGCCTGCGAATCCGAGGTGGCGAACATGGCCTGCATTCCGGGCGGCTCGTTCGTCGTCGGCTCGGATGACGGACCCGAGAACGCTCGCCCTGCGCATCCGGTCGAGCTGCAGACCTTCTACATGGACGTCTTCGAGGTGACGTTCAAGGAGTACAAGG
>JBCCQM010000227.1:0-12409 GCA_039024335.1 Myxococcota bacterium | reverse complement strand
TGCGCATCCCAGGCCGGGTTGTCGCCGGTGAGCAGGGTGGGCGTGCCACCGGCGGTCGAGACCGCGTACAGGTCGAAGTTGGTCGACCAGGCCTCGGTCTTGCCCGCGATGCGCACCGTGTAGACGAGGTGCTTGCCGTCGGGCGAGAACGCGTAGTCCTCGGCGCCGCCGAACGGCTTGGTCGGCACGTCGCCATCGACGCCCTTGGTCACGTCGAGCGGTGTGCCGCCGCCGAGCTTCTGCACGAACAGGTGCGAGCGGCGGCCATCCTTGTACGTGTCCCAGTGACGCACGAACAGGCGGTCGTACACGTGCCCGCTGCGCTTGTCGTTGGCGTCGTCGTCGAGGCGCTTCACCGTGCAGGCGAAGTCGGGGCAGTCGACGAACACGTCGGTCGAGAACGCGAAGTGCTCGCCGTCGGGGCTGGGCTCGAACGTCGACAGCGAAAGCGGGTGATCGGTGACCTGCGTCGGGGCACCGCCGCT
This sequence comes from Myxococcota bacterium, assembly GCA_039024335.1. Lineage (GTDB taxonomy): Bacteria > Myxococcota_A > Polyangia > Nannocystales > Nannocystaceae > CAJXVA01. Next base: position 11,924 of record JBCCQM010000227.1, on the reverse strand, counting down.
GGCAGGCATCGACCACGCCTGCACGGAGCCGCTGCGGCTCGAGAGGAAGTACAGCGTCTTGCCGTCGGGCGAGAAGCGCGGGTTGAAGTCGGACGCGGCGTGGGTGGTCAGGCGCTTGGGCGTGCCGCCGGCCAGCGGGATCGACCACAGGTCGGTGCGACCGCGGTCTTCCTCGAGGTCGGTCACGCGCCGCACGAACACGACGGTCTTGCCGTCGGGCGAGACCTGGTGGTCGCTGATGCGATCCATGCCCAGCAGGTCTCGGACGTCGAACGGGTGCGGATCGGTCGAGGCGATGGGCGCGGGGTCCGACGCCGTGGGCGTCGCGGCAGGCGCCTCGGGCTCGCCCGCGTCCTCGACTGCCGCGGGGGCGGTCGCGTCGGCGGGCGGGGGCACGGGCGCGGGGTTCGTCTTCGCCGCGCAGCCGCCGAGGGCTGCGAGCGCGAGGGGGAGCGCGAGCGGGGTCCGCATGGCCGCCGAGGCTAGCAGCCTCAGCAAGGTCTGATCACGGTGCGTCGTCGATCGAGACCGATACCAGGGGCTCGAACGTGAATCCGGTGGCCGGACTGCCGCGCAGGCCCGCTTGCAGGTCGAACGCGAGCCGCACGGTGACGTCGGTATCGACGGGGAAGTCGCCGTCGAGCACCACCTCGTCGATGATGGGCGTGGCGGTCACCCACCCGTCCTGCGTCGCGACCCGAACGCGGCTGATGCCGAACGTGAGCTGGTCGTAGACCTCGGCCTGCATGGGGACCTCGCGCAGCGCGGCGCTGCGGGGCTCGGTGAGCAGCGGGACCGCGTCCGCTTCGCCCGAAAGCAGGACCCAGCGGTCGTCGATCGGGCTGTGCAGAGAGACCGTGTCGAGGGTGAGCTCGACGTCGAGAACTTCGGCCATCGGAGGCGCGTCGGCGTCGAGGTCGACCGAGGCGCGCGCCGCTTGTCGGCCCGCGTAGTTCGACGTCGTCGGATACAAGGCCACGTCACACGCGGCGGCGCCGAACGTCAGGCAGAGCAGTGCGGTCACGGTCTTCAGTGCGGTGGGCATGCGGCGTCCTCGAGAGGGCCATCGTCCGCCCCCGGGACACCTTGAGGCGGCGCGTACTCGCAATGGGCTCGCGCGGCGCGGCCGCGGCCTCAGCGGGACGGATGCATGCCCGCAAAGGCCGCTTTGAGGTCGTAGGGGCGGTGGTCCCCGAGCGGGAGATCGACGGGCAGCTCGACCGCGCCGAACCGAACGCGGGCCAGGCCCACCACATGCGACTGCAGGGCGGCGAAGATCCGTCGGACCTCGTGAAACCGGCCAGTCGTGATCGTGATGCTTGCGAAGGCCTGCGCGTCGTCGGGCCGGTGCAGCGCCGGGTGAAGCGCCTCGGGCTCACGCGCGGTCAGCTCGACGATGTCCGGTGCGTACCCGTCGTCGAGCACGAGCTGGGCCGGGGGCGGAGACCACGGACGGGCCAGGGCCACGTGGTAGGTGCGCGGCACCGCGTAGCGAGGGTGCGTGATGCGATGCAGCAGCGTGCCGTCGGTGGTCCACATCAACAGGCCGGAGGTCTCCTTGTCGAGCCGACCGACCGCGCGCAGCTCCGCGAAGAGCGGCGCATCCCGGAGCAGGGCGTAGGCGGTGGGGTGCCTCGCGTCTTCGTGCGCCGTCACGACGCCCAGTGGCTTGTTGAGCACCAGATCGTAGCGCATGCGCAGCTGCACGGGCGCGTCGTCGACGACCACGGTGCGTGGGAGATCGCTCGGCGGCACGTTCACCTTCGGCTGCAAGCGCTCGCCGTCGGGGTCACAAACCCGGCCTGCCCGAAACAGCCGCGTCACCTGTCGCCGCGAGTACGGCGTGTTGCGGGCCACCAGCAGGTCCAGGCGCGGCATGAGCGACAGCTTGGATGAGAGGACCGACTTCGCGCTACCCTGCTCGGGCGTGAGTGCGCGCCCCCAGGCGCTTCCCAAGGAGCGAACGATCGTCGAGCGGGCCCAACGAGGCGACCGCCGGGCGTTCGAGCGGCTTTATCGGCACTACGCACCCACGCTGTACAGCTACGTGCTCGTGCCGATGCTCGGCGACCGCGACGACGCCCATGACTGCTTGCGCGAGACGTTCATGGCGGCCCACCGTGCGCTGCCGAACTACGCGTGGCGCGAGCCGAGCATCTATGGGTGGTTCAAGACGCTCGCCAAGAACAAGGCCCGCGATCTCCTCCGGGCCTCCGGTCGACGCCAGCGCCTTCGCGGCTCGTTCCACGAGCATGTCGAGGCGTTGGGGGGCCCGCCGCCGCCGACCACGGCCGGCGAAGAGGAGGTTCGGCGCGCGCAGCTCCGTGGACAGATCGAGGCGGTGCTCGAGACGATGAACCCGCGGTACGCGGCGGTCTTGCGGATGCGACTGCTCGACGACCGCGACCGTGAGAGCTGCGCGGAGGAGCTCGACGTGAAGATCGGCACCCTGGACGTGATCTTGTTTCGGGCGTGCAAAGCGTTCCGGACCGCCTGCGAAAAGCAGGGCGTGTCCTTGCACCTGGAGTTGCGATGACGGCGCCAAGAACGAGCGTAGACGCGAGAATGAAGGATTGCCGTAAGGTGAAGCCCGCGGCGGGCGTTCCGGGAGCCGAAGAGAGGCGAGAGAGGCCATGAGTGACGAAAAACCGGGGGTCCTGGACCCTCAGTGGGAAGACGCACTTCGCGCGGGGCAGGCCGCGGAGGGCGAACGCGGCTCGGTGGAGTCGGAGCTGGCGGTGCTCCACCTGCTCCGCCACGCCCGAGGACCGCAGCCGCTGGAGCCTGACGCGCTCGACGCGGTGTGGTCCGAGCTCGAGCCAGAGATCGCCGGGCAAGGCGGGTTCACCACGTGGTGGCAGCGTCTGTTCGACTGGCGCGTGGGCGTGGGTGTCGCGGTGGCCTCGGCCGCGGCCGCCGTGATCTTCTTCGCAGCATCGCCCGCCCAGGGCCCGCTGCCACCGCCGGATGCGGACGCGGTCGCGCAGGCGCCGGCTCTCGATCCCACGCTCTCCGCCACGCTGCAGACGCAGTTCGACCTGCTCGAGCCGGCCGCGCGCGCTCAGATCGATGGCGACGTCGCGGCGGGTCGCGGTGCGTTGCGAACCGAGCTGCTGGCCTCCATCGCTGCCCCGGGCACCGTCGGAGGTGCGCCATGACGTCCGGTCGCTGGACCCAACGCCTCGGTCTCGTGGGCGCGGGCATCGTGCTCGGCGCGGGCTTGATGTTCGTCGGACTGGCGCAGGCCGACCGCATCGCCCCCGCGCGTCCGGGCGTGCTCGTCGCCCTTGGTCAGAAGCTCGAGGTGGAGCACCGGGCGGTCGACCTCAAGATCGACCGGGGCGACATCGCGGGTGCGATCGCGTCGCTCGAGTCGCTGCGCAGTGGACCGTGGCCGGCCGAGGACGCCGACCTTGCGCGGGCCAACGACGTCGCAGTCGCGCTGCGGCACGACGTCTACGGCCGCCTCGTACGGCTGCGGCTCGACCATCCCGAGGTCGACGGCAAGCCCACCGCCGGCCTGCTTTCCATCGTCGAAGAAGGGTTGGGCGAGGACGCCGGCGAGGTCGACGCGAACCCCTTCACCGCGCGCCTCTACGCGCTGCAGGGCGAGCTGTTCGAGGCCGAGGGCCGGGATGACGACGCGCTCGCTGCGTACGAGAAGGCGCTGGAGATCAACGGCATCTTGCTCGAGCGTGAGCTTGGAGGCGCTCCATGAATCGCAGATCCTGCGCGGTGCTGCTGCTGCTCGTCGCCGGTGGTTGTGCCAAGGCGGCGATGGGTACGATGGCGCCCGAGGCTGCCGATGCTGCGATGGCGCCCGGCGACGGGGGCGGCGGGTCGCCTTCGCTGGCAGACCTGCAGGCCCAGTTCGACGTGCTCGATGCCGACCTGTCCAGCGAGGGCATCCTTCCGAAAGGCGATGAAGACGAAGCGGGTGGGAGGGCGACGTCGACCCGATTGACGCCGCCGGCCGAGCCCGAGCCCGAGCCCGCCGTGGACGGGGACGCATACGCGGGCGACCGCTGCACGCGGATCTGCGGCCTCAAGGCGTCGATTTGTGACCTCTCGGAGAGGATTTGCGCGCTCGCCGACGACCACGACGGTGAGCCGCAATACGCCGACGCCTGCACGCGCGCCTCGGAGCGCTGCACCCAAGCCAGCGAAGCCTGCACGGCCTGCGAAGGCTGATCGCGCGATCACATCTCATGACCCCGCCACGCCGGGGGGATGAGACGCGGTCTAGTCGCCCCGGGTCGCCTCGGCGAGCCACGCTTCGACGGCTGCGGCCTGGAGCGGGTCCGGTCGCTTGCCTTTGGCGAAGGTGTCTCGGGCCTTGGTCGCGAGCTCCCGCGCCCGGGGGTGGTCGCCGCCAGTCGCGTGGAGGGCCTGCGCCAAGGCGAACTGCGTCCGCGCGAGCAGGGCAGGGTCCAGGCCTCGCCCGCCGCGCAGCTTGAGCGCGCGCTCGAGCCGATCGACCGCGTCTCTGGCCCGCCCGCGGCGGACGTCGAGCAGCCCCAGGCTGGTCAGTGCATACGCGAGGTCGGGATGGTCTTTGCCGCGCGTCTTCTCCCACAGGGTGAGCGCCTGTTCGTGGCTGCGACGCGCGTCTTCGAAGGCTTCGGCATGCTCGAGGCCCCGACCGATGTCGTACAAGGCGCCTGCGACCTTGGGATGCTCGCCCAGCCGTGCCGTCTGCAGCGCAAGGATGTCGCGCTTCTTTGCGACCGCCGCGGCGTGGTCGCCATGCGTCTCGTGGCTGTGCGCGGTGGCTTCGAGCAGCGGAATGACGGCCGGGTCGTTCGGACCGTAGCCGGCTTGGGACAGCCGCAGTGCGGCGTCGAACTGCCGCAGGGCCGCTGGATGGTCGCCACGTGCGTCGGCGACCTGCGCGAGTCCCATGTCGGCGAGCGCCACATCGGGGTGGTCTTCACCCAGCGTCTCGATGGTACGCCGCCGGGCGTCGTTCAAGGCGGTGGCTGCGTCATCGAGCTTGCCCGCGCGAAGGTGGACCGTGCCCAACGCCCGCGTGGCGTCGATTTGGTCCAGGGCCGAGCCGGGGACCGTTCGGTACAGCTCGAGCGCGCGCTCGAGGTCCGTGACCGCTTGGGAGAGGTCGCCCGCATCGCTTCGAATCACCCCGACGTCGTGCAGAAGACGCGCCTCCATCGTCCCCCGCGCGCCGATCCGCTTGATCGCGGCTTCGGCGTGCCGTGACCAGCTCAAGCCGTCTTCGTGGTCGCCACGCTGTCGGCCGACGAGGTGAACCAGCGCGCTGGCGGCCGACGCTGCGATCGCGTCGTGCTTGACCGAGGCGCCCTTCCATTGAGCCTCTTCGAGGTTTTCTTCGGCCTGCTCGGTGTCGCCGCGCATGCCCTGCGCCTGTCCGAGCCGGAAGCGGGCCTCGGCGAAGACCGGCGGGTAGTCGACCGTGGCTGCAGCGTCGTACGTGCTGCGTGCCAAGGCGAGCGACTCGTCGTAGAGGCCTAGCTCCGCAAGCACCTTGACCTTGGCCAGGTCGGAGCGGAGCGCTGCGACGGCCGCCTTGAGGGTGTCCCCTTGGGGCGGGTCGACGGCGGAGGCGAGCGCCTCGGTGTCGGCGCACGAGGACAGGGGGCTGACGCCCATGGCGGTGTGGGCCAGCCGGGCTGCGCTCGTGGCGTTGGGCTCCGTCAGCAGGCTGGCCCATGCGTCGATCTCGTCGAGGCGCTCTTGCAGGCAGCTTTGTCGCAGCTCGAGCAGGCGCGTGGACTGTTCGCCGCGAAGGTGCGTGGCTTCGCAGGCCTCCGTGTACATGGCGGTCCACGCGTCTCCGTACGCGTCGAGGGCGGAGGTGGCGGACGTCCAGGCCACGGAGACGCCGGGGCGGTCGAGGCCTTCGAGCGCGGCGCCCACGGTTTGGGCCCGCTCGTCGGTCCAGACCGCGGCAAAGCGCTCGGCCCCGTCACGGCACACGTCCGGCCCACGGCTGCGCCAGTACTGCAGCCCGCCCACGCTCCCGAGCACCGCCACGGTCGCGCCGACGCCCGCGAGCACCTTGCGTCGCTTGACGCGCGGGTCGTCGCAGAGCGCCTCGAGCAGGGCCTCCATGGTCTCGAAGCGCTCCTGCGGATCGGCCGCGAGCCCGCGCAGCACGTGCCGGCGGACCCAGCTGGGTACGCGTCCTGGGTTGGGCGGATCGACGAGCTCGTGCCGCGACTTTTGAATGGTGAGCGCGGCCGCGTCGCCACCGTCAAAGGGCCGCACGCCGTACAGCGCGTGAAACAGCGAAACGCAGAAGCTGAACTGGTCGCTGCGCGCGTCGGTGCCCTTGGCCAAGTGCTGCTCGGGGGCCATGTACGCCGGCGTGCCGAGCGTGGATCCGGTCTGCGTCATCATCGGATCCGCGACCCCGGCCGCTTCTCCCTCGACGTCAGCTTCGGCTTCGGTCTCGGCGCTCGTCTCGAGCGAGTGGCCGGTCTCGGTGTCGCCGCGCATGGGCCGGGCGAGGCCGAAGTCCATCACGCGGACTCGGCCGTCGCGCCCGATGAGCACGTTCTCGGGCTTGAAGTCGCGGTGGACGAGGTTGGCGGCGTGCGCCGCAGCCAGCCCGCGTCCGGCGGGAATGAACACCTCGAGTACGTCGTCCCAGCGACGAGACTTCTCGCGCATCCAGCCGCGCAGCGTGCTGCCTTCGACCAGCTCCATCGCCACGAAGACGCGCTCGCCGAATGTGCCCACGTCGTACACCGTGATCACGTTCGGGTGCGCGAGCTTGGCCAGCGCCTGGGCCTCTTGCAGCAGGCGGTTGCCGGCGGACTTGCGCTTGCGCTCCTTCGAGCGCGGCCGAAGCAGCTTGAGGGCGACCTTCCGGTTGAGCTCGGGGTCGTAGGCCGCAAAGACCATGCCCATGCCGCCGTGCCCGATCTCCTCCAGCACGACGTACCGGCCCAATCGCGTGCCCGGTGTCAACTCGCCCTGCAGCGCCGCGTCGTCGGGGGCGTCCCCCGGCCCAGTCTCACGCTCGACGACGGTCTCCGCGTCACCGTCGTCCGCGGGCCCGCTCGGCCCGCTCGCATCGCTCGGCGCCATCGTGGCGCGATCATGCCGTACGCTGCGCAGGTCCTCAACGGGAGTTCCTCGCCACCGTGTCGTCCACCCTTCCATCGCCGCTGCTGCTCGACACGCTGCAGGCCTGGGCGGCCGAAGCCGGGCTGTCCGGCCCTGCGGCCCTGCGCGACGGGGCGCCGTGGGTCGTGCCGGGGGTGTTGCGGGTCGCGTTGCACTGGGAGGCACAACCGCGGGTGACGTTGGGGCCGTGGACCCTCGCGCTGGAGCCCGAGGACGACGCCGAAGCGCTGGACCTGCTCGCGGCGGGGCTGTTCGGGCGGGCGCGGGTCTGGCGGTACGAGCACGGTGAGGTGCTCGCCGGATTTCGGCTGGAGATCGCGTGCGAGGACGGATGGGTCGAGGCCGGGGGCGAGTCGCCGAGGCGCCGGCTGTTTCGTCGCCCCACCGCCCGCGTGCTGCTCAATGAGCGGGCCGCACCGCCGTCCCTGCGCTGGGGCACGGCCGGGACGCACCCGCGCGCGCCCTGGGTGGGCATGCTCGCGATCGAAGGCAGCGACGTGGGCACGCTGCCGATCGACGGCGAGCTCGACCTGCATCCGTTCCGGCCCAAAGAGGTCAAGGGCGTGGTCCTTGCATACATCGACGCGTGTCGAGCGAAGGGAATCACGGAGCTTCGGCTGGTCCACGGCAAGGGCATCGGAAACCTGCGCCGCACCGTTCATGCGCTGCTCGAGCGTCACGAGGCGGTGGCGGACTACCGCCTCGGCCGGATGGGGGAGGGGAGCTGGGGCGCAACCGTGGTGACCCTGCATCCGCCCGAGTAGCGAGCGGGGCTGCTAGTGTTCGCGAGGTGGTCGAGCCGATCGAGATCACGGAGCCATCCGAGACCCACGCGCACGTCCCCGCGCCGGTGCTCGTCGTGCTCGCCGATGCGGACGCGCGCGTCGACGCGCAGCGTCCGGTCCTCGGCCGCTCCGCGCTGCTTCGGCTCTTCGTCGCGGCGGGTGCGGCCGGGTTCGATCGGGCCATCCTCTCGCCGGGCACCCGCCTGGGCATCGACGCGGCGCAAGCGTTCTTCGAGGAGTCGAAAGCCGCCGGCGAGCGCCCGCTGCCCGTATCGGAGTCTGCGACCGGGGAGCCCGTCGAGCGCCCCGCGCTCGTGGTGTTCGAGGGGACGGTGCTCCATCCAGGCGTGCTCGAGCTGATGGTCGCGCATCCGCTCGAGCCCGGCGAGCGCTACACGCTCTACGACGAGGTCGGGCGCCCGGCGGCCTGCTTTTTCGGCCTGCTGCACTCGGTTCCGGCGATGTTGCCGCTGACCGAGGAGCTGCCGTGGCCGGACACCTTCGGGTCGGCCGACGTCGTGCGCCAGGTCGACCCGGGCGACCACGAGCGCGCGCGGATGCTGACGCTCCGGGCGGCCGGCCTGCCGCGCCCCGAGCACCGGGGCTGGCGGCGCGACGTGGAGCAACCGGTCCTGCGCGTCATGGCCGACTCCCGCCGGCCGCTCGCCCAGCTGAACCTGCTGGGCGTGGCGTTGGTGGTCGCGACGCTTCCGCTGGCCCTCGCCGGTGGCTTCGTTGGCACGCTGCTCGCGGGCTTGGCGATGGTCGCGGGGGTGCTCGTCACCTCGCAGGTGGCACGTGTTCGCAGCCTCCGTGCAGCGGGTGGAGGCTTCGTGGAGTCGGTCGACGAGCATCTTTCCGCGGCGGCGCGCCCGCTGGGACATGCCGCGCTGATGTCCGGCCTGACGTATGCGATCGTCGCCGAGACCGACCGGTCCTCGGTCGCCGCGGTCGTGTTGCTCGTCGCAGGGGGTGCGGCGGTGGTGCTGTCGCTGCTGCAGGCGCGGCTGCTGCTGCGGGGACGCGACGCAGAGATCTTCGTCCTCCCGGACGCGGAAGGCGCTGCGCGACGGTTGAACTTCCCGTGGTGGCCGGGATTGGACCACGCGCCCCTGTTCGAGCTGCTCGTGCTGGCGTTCTCGCTGTTCGCGTCGCCTGAGCTGCCCTGGAGCGTCCTCGCCGCGGGGGCGCTGGCGCGACTTTGGCGGTGGTACGCCGGGCCGCCGATGTCGCTTCGCGAGGCCGTCGGCGAGGCGCCCGAAGCCGAGGCCTGAGCCGGTCCCCAACCATTGGGCTAGGTGTGCGTCCGTGATGCGGACCACCGCGGACGGGTGCGGGCGGATGGCGGACGGAGGGGGTCCCAACATGTTGGAATCGCTTGAGAATGCGGCGCGCAGTTCGCCGCGGGAGGATTGACCGGGTTGGGGGGCGATGCTACGTTCGCCGATGGACTCGATGGGGTCGGACGCGCCGTTCGACCGCCCCAGAGACCCAAGAACGAAGCTCCATGGCCCGTAAAATTCCGCTCCTTCCGCTGCGCGAGCTGATCGTCTTCCCTCATGAGGTCGTGCCCCTGTTCGTGGGCCGCGAGAAGTCGATCAACGCTCTCGAAGAGGCGATGGCCGATGACCGCCACATCCTCCTCTGCGCCCAGAAGAAGGCGAAGGTCAACGATCCCAAGCCCGAGGGCATTCACGCCTTCGGCACGATCGGCACGATCATTCAGCTGCTGCGCCTGCCCGACGGCACCGTGAAGGTGCTGGTCGAGGGGAAGACGCGCGCGCGCATCGAGGAGTACATCGAAAGCACCAAGTTCTTTCACGTCGAAGCGGAGCCGATCGAGTCGCCGAAGATCGATCCCGACGACGACCCCGAGCTCGCCGCGCTGATGCGCTCGGTGCAAACCACCTTCGAGAACTACGTCAAGCTCAACAAGCGCGTGCCGCCCGAACTCGCGGTCAGCGTACAGAGCATCGACAACCCCTCCCGTCTGGCCGACACCATCGCTGCTCACGTCAACTTCAAGCTGACGGCCAAGCAAGAGCTGCTCGAGACCGAATCGGTTCGCGCTCGCCTGGAGAAGCTCTACGAGCTGATGCAGAACGAGATCGAGATTCTCCAGGTCGAGAAAAAGATCCGTACGCGGGTCAAGAAGCAGATGGAGAAAAACCAGAAGGAGTACTACCTCAACGAGCAGATGCAGGCGATCCAGAAGGAGCTGGGGAGCCAAGACGAGTTCAAGAACGAGTTGTCCGAGCTCGAGGACCGCATCCGTCGCAAGCGGATGACGAAGGAAGCCACCGAGCGCCTCAAGAAAGAGCTGAAAAAGCTCAAAATGATGAGCCCGATGAGCGCCGAGGCCACCGTGGTCCGGAACTACATCGACACCGTGCTCGCCCTGCCGTGGCAGGACCGCACCGACGACAAGCTCGAGATCGAAGACGCCGAGGGCATCCTCGACGAGGACCACTACGGGCTCGAGAAGCCCAAGCAGCGCATCATCGAGTACCTGGCGGTGCAGAAGCTCGTGAAGAAGATTCGCGGGCCCATCCTGTGCCTCGTCGGCCCTCCGGGCGTGGGCAAGACCTCGCTGGCCAAGTCGGTCGCGCGGGCCACCGGTCGTAAGTTCGTCCGCGTATCGCTGGGCGGCGTGCGCGACGAGGCCGAGATTCGCGGTCACCGTCGTACGTACATCGGCGCGATGCCGGGCAAGATCATTCAGGGTCTGCGCCGGGCGGGCAGCACCAACCCGGTGTTCCTGCTCGACGAGATCGACAAGATGTCGATGGACTTCCGCGGCGACCCAAGCTCCGCGATGCTCGAGGTGCTCGACCCCGAGCAGAACAGCACGTTCGTCGACCACTTCCTCGACCTGGACTACGACCTCTCCGAGATCCTGTTCCTGTGCACCGCGAACTCGCTGCACACCATCCCGCTGCCGCTGCGCGACCGGATGGAGATCATCGAGCTTTCGGGCTACACCGACGAAGACAAGCTCAAGATCGCCAAGCAGTACCTCGTACCCAAGCAGACCGAGCTCAACGGTCTCTCGGAGGTCGAGGTGTCGATGAGCGACGGCGCGCTCAAGGAGCTGATTCACCACTACACCAAGGAAGCCGGCGTTCGTTCGCTCGAGCGCGAGGTGTCCTCGGTGCTGCGCAAGCTCGCCCGCGACTTCGTCAAAGAAGAGAAGAAGCGCAAGTCGTTCAAGGTCGACGCCAAGAACGTGCAGAAGCTGCTCGGCCCCCGGAAGTTCCGGTTCAACAAGGCTGAAGAGCAGGACATGCTCGGCATGGTCAACGGCCTCGCCTACACGACGATGGGCGGCGACCTGCTGCAGGTCGAGACCACGATCACCTCGGGCAAGGGCAAGGTGACGCTCACCGGCAAGCTGGGCGACGTCATCAAGGAGTCCGCCACCGCTGCGGTCACCTACGTGCGCGCGCGCTCGCTGGCGCTGGGCCTCGACCCGGACTTCTACGAGCACGTGGACTTTCACGTTCACTTCCCCGAAGGCGCCGTACCCAAAGACGGCCCCTCGGCGGGTGTCACCATCACCACGTGCCTGGTTTCGGCGCTGCTGCGGGCTCGCGTTCGTCGGGACGTCGCGATGACGGGCGAGATCAACCTTCGCGGCAAGGTGCTGCCGATCGGTGGTCTCAAGGAGAAGGTGCTCGCCGCCTACCGGGCCGACATCAAGACGGTCATCTGCCCCAAGGAGAACGAGAAGGACCTGCACGACATCCCGAAGAACGTCGTGCGTGCGATTGACTTCAAGTTCGCCGAGAACATCGACCAGGTGCTTCGCTGGGCGCTTGCCGAGCTGCCCGAAGACCACCCCAACGCGCAGCTTCGGACCTTCCTCGGCAACGAGGAAGTCACCCCCGAAGACGACTGGCGCACCGTTCGGGAGTGGATGCTCGAGCGCGACCGCAAGCGTCGCGAAGAGCAGCAGAGCGGTCGCGAGGTGCATTAGGCATTTGGAAGGGGCCCTCGCGGCCCCTTCCCCCGTTGTGGCTTTGCCACAAC
>JBCCQM010000226.1:0-12448 GCA_039024335.1 Myxococcota bacterium | reverse complement strand
GATGCCGCCGCTCGAGCAGCCATGCAGGGCCCGTCGCAGCACGCCGTCGAACTCGGTGCGATCACCGGGCCATGCGTAGGTGCACAGGGCCTCGAGGGCGTCCTCGCGGATCGTCGCGCAGGCAGGCGCGTCTCGCAGCGTCGCCGCGAGAAGGGCACGCACGCGGTCGGGTCGGCCACCGAGCGCTTCAAGCGTGAACTCGAAGGAGGACAGCGCGTAGTACAGGTCGCTTCGGAACCGCCGAGCGGCCACGGACGTGCTCAGCTGCGGTCCGCTCCCGGTGATCAGCCGAGGCCGCGCGGGCCCACGCCGCGTGTCACCGCGAAGGAACTGGGCGAGCAACGACTGCGTCTGTGGGTCGAGCGCGTCGAGATCGTCGATGAACAGGGTGCCGGGGTCGTCGAGATTGGGGAGACGACGCTCGGCCTTCAGCAGGCGGCGCCGAAGCTCCGCCCGCGCGGTGGGGCTGCAGAGGCTTGCGGCCGTGCGCGTCTCGAAGGGAAGGTGCGACGCGAGGCTGCCGTCGTGGATCGCTCTGGCGAGCGCGGTGCGCTGACCCGCGTCCGGCCCGACGAGCAGCAGCGGGACCGCCGTGGTCGCCAGCGCCTGCAGGCTGTCGAGGTCGGCGGCGGACGCTCCGGCGCAGTGGAGGAGGTCTCGCCACTGCGCGTCGGTTTGGAACGGTGCGGGCGCCGAGGCCGACGCGCGACGGGTCGCGTCGACGAGCGAGGCTCGATTCGCGGGCTTCTCCACGAAGTCGAACGCGCCCTCGCGCATGGCCGCGACCACGGTCTGAATGTCGCGCTCGGCGGAATGCACCACGATCGGGACGCCACGGCTTTGGGCCGCGATGCGCGTCAACGCCTCGACGCCGCGCATGCCGGGCAGGCCGAGATCGAGGACGATCACGTCCGGCATCGCCGCCGACAGCCCGTCCAGCAGGGACTCGGCGCAGTGTAGGACGTTGACACAGAAGCCGTCGGACTCGAGCCAATGCCGAACGATGCCGGCGGAGGTCGCGTCATCTTCGACAACGGTGACGAAGGGGTGCGCAGGCGGTCTCGGACGGGGCAGGGCGCGTTGCATGCAGTCTCCGGCCTACGGACAGAGCAAGCCCCGTGCCGACCGTTCCAAGGCTGCGGTCCCGGGGCGTTCCGCTCCCGCGCGCATCAAGGCGGGACGGGACGTCTCATTCTGAGGCCCCGGGTGGGGCGAAGCACCGAGGCGTCCACGGCGGCACGCTTCTTGAAGCGTTCTGGACACCATGACGACCGTTCTTCTCGTCGGAAGCCCCTCGACCAACGAAGGCTGGAGCCAGCTGGAGCGCCGCGGATGCACGGTCGTGGAGCACGTTCACACGCCCGAGACCGGGCTGGAGGTCGGGGCGATCGCGACCTCGGCCCGCCGCTGGGCGGTCGACGTCGTCTTGCCCACGTCGCTCGACGGGATGTTCGCCGTTCGCGGGGCCGCGGCGCTGCTCGTCGGCGGTGGAGCTCGGGTGGCGTGCGCCTCGGCGTCGGCCCTTCGAGACTGCGTCGACACGTGGGCGTTCTACGCTCGGTGTCGCCGCGCGGCGCTTCGGCCTCGGACCTGCGTCATCGAAGCCCAGACGCCGCTGGACGACTGGAAGTTCCCCGCGGTGCTCAAGCCTCGCTACCAACATTGCAGCCGGGCGCCGATGCTGGTGACGCAGCGGGTGCCTGGCTCCGCGTTTACGGACGCCGACGCGATGCTGCTGCAGTCGTGGATCGAAGGCGACGACATCTGGGTCGACGTGGTCTCGGACGCCGGTGGGCGCATCGTTGCAAGCGTCCCGTGGGAGTCTTACGACGAGGGCGGGGAGTCGCGCGTTCGCACGAGCCACGACGTCGACATTCTCCGGACGGCGGGGCGGGTCGTTCGCGCGCTCGGGATGACCTACGCCAGCTGCATCCGGCTGCGACGCGGGCATGACGGCCGCCTCTACCTGCTCGCGGGTCGGCCGGGTCTGTCCCGCTGGTCGCTGTCACAACGCTCGAGCGCGCCCGACCTGGCCAAGCTCGTGGTCGACGTTGCGCTCGAACGCTCGGTCCCCATCAGCGCCGCAGTCTTCCGGACGCAGGACCGACCCCGCCGGCGGCCGGCCGCCATGGAGTCGTGGCGTTCGCCGGAGCCTCGCCGGCTGGTCTGCGGTCCCGGTGGGTTGCACGCCCGCTGAGGCCGACCGCCGCGCACGACGAAGGCCGCCGGGGGGTCGGGAACCCGGGCGGCCTTTTTTCGTGACGAGGACTCAGCTCCACAAGAGCCGACCCACGCGCTCGAGCAGGAGAGGACGACGCAGCGGCTTGGGCACGAAGTCATCGACTGGACCTCGAACGATGCGGGTAAGCTCGGAGAGGTCGGAGCTGGCGCTGACCATGAGCGTGCGGATGTCGGGCGCGAGGCGTCGGGCGCGGCGCACAACTTCGATGCCGTCCATCCCCGGAAGCCCCAGGTCACACACCAGCAGGGAGAACGGATGGCACAGCAGCGCCTGCAGGCCGTCTTCGCCCGACCGGACGGCGCGAACCTCGACGGCCATCTCGTGAAGGATCCAGCGCTGGATCAAGGTGCGCTGCTCGGGCCCGTCTTCGATGACGAGGACGTCGCGGGTGTCGACTTCGGGGGGCATGCCCAACGACTGTGCAGGAGCCATGCCGAGCCGCGTTCGAAGCGCTGCGGGGTCACGGGGGCCCACGCGTCTCGATTCGACGCGCCGGATGTCTCGCATCGAGAACGCGCCCACGAAAAAGCCCCCGCCGATCGGCGAGGGCTCGTTCTTGCAGCGCGACGAGGTCGGCTACTGCGGACCGCCGGGGCCGGCGAGCTGCTTCTTCATCGTCTCGGAGATCTTGGTGAGGTCGTCCTGGGTGGCCTTCGCGCTGGCGACCACCGCGTTCTCCTTCGCTTCGATCTTCACGCTGTCGACCACGGTCGGGGGCACGCCGATGATGCCAGCCATGGGCTTCATCTCGGCGAACTGCTTGTTGAGCATCTCGGAGAGGGTCTTGGCCTTGTCCGCGTCGGCGAACGAGCCGGCGATGCTGATCGAGAGGCCGCTGGACATGTCCGCCGAGGCGGTGACGTGCTTGAGGCCCTCCATCTCGTTCTTCGCAATGTCGGCCGTGGCGAGCATGCCCATGTACATGTGCGCGGACTGGTCGACCGAAGCGACCAGGTCCTTGAGCGAGCCGTCGACGGCGCTCTTGCCTTCGCCCTTGAGCAGGCCGAGGACCTTCGCCTCGGAGTCCTTGCCGACCAGGGCGATGACGTCGTCAGAGATGGAGTGGACGCTGCGGTCTGCTTCGCCGTCCTTGTCCACGAGCATGACGCGGCCGTCCTCTTCCTTGAGGGTCAGCGGCTTGTCCGCGTTCTTTTCGTTGTACTTGGACGAGAGGCACTCGAGGGTCTCCTTCTTGCCGAGGCCGGCCGCGGAAATCACGGCTACGCCTTCGGTCTCCTTCTCGGAGTTGCCGCCGAAGACCATGTACTTCCACGTCGACATGCCGACCTTGCAGGCTTCGGTGGCGTCGATGACGTCGCCCGCGTCGCCTTCCTTCTTCACCTGCTCCATCACGTCCTTCATGATGGGAGCGGCTGCGACCTTGGCGGCGTCGAGGCCGACCACGACGTTTGCTCCGTCGGGGATGAGCTTCATGGCGTCCGCAGCGGTGGCGCCGGGTGCCGCAGCCTTCTTCTCCGCGGTCTTCTCGCCGTCTTTACCCTTTTCGCCGTCCTTGCCCTTCTCGCCGGACGCGTCTTCCTTCTTGTCTTCGCCTTTGTCGCAGCCGGTGAAGGGGGCAGCCACGAGTCCGAGTGCGATACCGATCGCCAAACGCTTCATGGGCGGGAGTGTCGCGGTCCCCGCACCACGGGTCAACTCGTGATTGGCGTCGGTTCGGATCGCCGCTTGGCCCCGGAATCCGGCGACTTGTACCTAGTTTGAAGCCGGCTGTGACGTCGTCGTCGCCAGTTTAAGGGCGTTGCGGGCTACGGCGGAGAGCTGGCGGACCTCGCCTTCGGTCATCGTCATGGAGAGCGTCGCGTCGGCTCCCTTGGGGACCACGGTCGCGGCGTCGAGCACCGTTGCGGGGACGCCGAGCATTTTGAGCATCATCGAGCGCTTGTCGAGCACCGCGTTCAGCGATGCCGACTCCTCGGTGGCGGTCGCAGCGTCGATGTAGGTCACGGCAAGCTCCATGGCGAGCGCGTCCGCAGCCTCGAAGGCGCCGACGGTGGCTTCGACGTTGGGCCGCCGGGCCTTCGTGCGCGCGTCGGGCATCATCACGAACGAGACGCTCGCGGACCGGTTCAGCCGACCGATGGCGTCCTCCAGCCGGCCCCCGCTCGGCGTCGTGGCGTCGGCCTCGTAGGAGGCCTGCCACGTGGGCCCCACCAGCGCGACCACGTTGTCCGAAAGTGAATAGAGCCGCGCGCCGCCCTCGGGAACGTGCAGTCTGGGCCGCTGCGCATGGGTATCGACGGTGCGGGTCGTCTCTGGCTCGGTGCGAAGGCCGGCAAGGCAGGTGAAGGTCTCGTCCGTCCCTGCGTTCGGTGCCCGCACGAAGATGATGATGGCGCCGTCGACGTCGCTGTCGGCCGACACCAGCGTCGTCTGCCAGCGTTCGATCCCGACGTCGCACGTCTGCAGCGCGTCGATGCCGGCCGCCGTCGAGAACGACTCCAGCATGGCCGCGCCGACCGGCGATGCGAGGGTCGTCTCCGCGTCCGCAACGACCACCACGTTCGCGTTGGCATCGGGGATCATGCCCAGCATGTCGTCCACGCTGGGGTCCGGCGGTGGCGGAGGCGGCCCCGGTGGGGTCGGCGCGGCGCGGGGGGCACCGCATCCGAGCGCGAGGGCGGTCAGCAGGACGGGAGCGGAGTGCTTCACGCCGCGAGTGTCGAGGTGGGACGCGGCCGGGTCAACCGCCCAGCACGACGCGGTAGCGCTTCTTTTTGCCGGCCTGCAGCCGCGCCGTGGCGTCGTCGAACGCGCTGGCTTCGAGCACGTGGGCGGGGTCCTTGATCGCCTCACCGTCGAGCCTCACCGCGCCCGCATCGATGCGCTGCCGAGCCTCGCGCTTGGATTTGAACGCACCGACGGCCGGGTCGATGACGAGATCGAGCAGGCTGATGCTGGAGACCTCGAGCGAGACGGAGGGCACCGCGCTCCAGTCAGTCCCGCCGCCGAACGCCTGCTTGCTGGCCGCGGCCGCAGCCTCGGCGGCTTCGCGTCCATGGGCGAGGGCGGTGGTCTCGTGCGCGAGCCGTGCCTTCACCTCGCGCAGCGCAGCGCCTTGGGCCTTGCACAGCTCGTCGACCTCGTCGACGGGCAGGTCGGTGTACTTGAGCAGGTGACCACGGACGTCGTCATCGTGGCATCCGATCCAGTACTGGTAGTAGTCGAACGGCTTGCACTGCGCGGGGTCGAGCCAGACCGCACCGTCCGCGGTCTTGCCCATCTTGCGCCCGTCGGCGGTCAGAAGCAGCGGCCAGGTCAGCGCCTGGGCCTTGGATTCGCCCTCGAGCATGCGCCGAATGAGCTCGGTGCCCGCGACCATGTTGCCCCACTGGTCGCTGCCGCCCAGCTGCATGGTGCAGCCCTGGTCGCGGTAGAGGTGCAAGAAGTCGTAGGCCTGGAGCAGCTGGTAGTTGAACTCGAGGAACGACAGGGGCTGCTCGTTGTCGAGACGGTCGCGGTACGTCTTGGCCGCGATCATCCGGTTGACCGTGAACTGCGAGCCGATGTCGCGGAGGAACTCGAGGTAGTGCAGCCCGCACAGCCAGTCGGCGTTGTCGACCAGCACCGCGTCGTTGGGCTTGCCCGCGTCGAAGTCCAAGAAGCCGTCGAAGTTGCGCCGGATGCCCGCGACGTTGGCGGTCAGCGTCGCGTCGTCGAGCATCTTGCGGGTCTCGGTCTTGCCGCTGGGGTCGCCCACGCGTGCGGTGCCACCACCGAGCAGCACGATCGGCTTGTGGCCGAGGCGCTGCAGCAGCCGCTGAACCATGATGCAGGTCAGGCTGCCGGCGTGCAGGGACGAGGCCGTCGGGTCGTAGCCCACGTAGAACGTCACCATGCCCGCCGAAAAGGCGGCGTCGATCGCCGAGGCGTCGGTCATCGCGTCGATGAAGCCGCGCGCCTGGAGGGCTTGCAGGGCCGGGGACTGGGGCGTGAAGTCGGACGTGGACATGGCGGCGTCTCGCAGCCTGTGGTGTAACCCATCACGGCGCCTCGCTCGTCTTTTTCGTTCCTGGCGGTGTCGCCAAAACTTGCAGTACGCCCGGTACAGCTTCGTTTTGGCTCCTACCCAGGAGCGAAAAAACCGTCGCGATCCGCCGCGCTGGGTTGCACCACAGGCTGCTGGACGCCGGCAGTCTACTCGGGCGCGGCCGCATCCGCGGCGTCTTGCGGCTGCGCGGGTGCGGCGTCCACAGCATCGAGGCGGCGCGCGTGCTCCTGCAGGGCGGCGTCCAGCGCAGCCAGCTTGGCGCTGATCTGCTGTCGGTACTGGCGGTGCAGGTCTTTCTCGCGAAACAGCTCGTCGGCCAAAGCGATGGCGACGAGCAGGGCGAGGCGCTGCAC
This sequence comes from Myxococcota bacterium, assembly GCA_039024335.1. GTDB lineage: Bacteria > Myxococcota_A > Polyangia > Nannocystales > Nannocystaceae > CAJXVA01. The sequence goes on along the minus strand of JBCCQM010000226.1, from coordinate 5,844 downwards.
GTTGAGCGTGGAGCGGCCCGCGTTGCCCGCGAGCTGCTTGAGCTGCGCGTCGACGTAGTCGGCCAGCTCTTGAACGTAGGCCGGCCCTTCGTCGGTGCGGATCACCAGGCGCTGCCCGGCGAGCTCGACCTCGACCGACTGCTTCACGCGCCCTTGCCCTGCTCGAGCTCGGTCAGGCGTTCGGCCTCGTCGTGGGCCCGCAGCGCGTCGACGACGTCGGCGATGTCGCCGTCCATGAAGGCGTCGAGGTTGTGCCGGGTCAGCTTGATCCGGTGGTCGCTGATCCGGTCCTGCGGATAGTTGTAGGTGCGGATCTTCTCCGAGCGGTCACCGCTGCCGACCTGCGACTTGCGCTCGGCCGCGCGCTCCTTCTGCGCCTTTTGAATCTCGAGGTCGAGCAGGCGCGAGCGCAGCAGGTTCATCGCGATCTCGCGGTTCTTGGTCTGCGACTTTTCCTGCTGCGACTCCACGGCGAGGCCGGTGGGGATGTGCGTGAGGCGGACCTTGGAATCGGTCGTGTTGACGTGCTGACCGCCGGCACCCGACGCGCGCATCTTCTCGAACTTGATGTCCGACTCCTTGATCTCGAAGTCGATCTCTTCAGCCTCCGGCATGATCGCGACGGTGGCGGCCGAGGTGTGGATGCGGCCCTGCGACTCGGTGGCCGGCACGCGCTGCACCCGGTGGACGCCGCTCTCGAACTTGAGCATCGCGTACACGTCTTTGCCTTCGAGCAGGCCGGTGACCTCTTTGAGCCCGCCGGCGTCGGCTTCGCTCATCGACATCGGCGTCAGCGACCATCCCTTGCGCTCGGCGAAGCGGCTGTACATGCGCCACAGGTCGCCCGCGAACAACGCGGCTTCTTCGCCACCGGTGCCGGCGCGGATCTCGAGGATGACGTTCTTCGAGTCGTTCGGGTCCTTGGGCAGCAGAAGCTTTTGCAGCTGGACCTCGAGCTCGGCGGTCTCGCCGGTGAGACGATCGATGTCGTCCTTGGCGAGCTCCTTCATGTCCGGATCGTCGAGCAGCTCGCGGGCCTCTTCGAGCGCCGTTTGGATCTCTTGGAAGCGGGTCCACGTGTCGACGACCGGCTTGATCTCCGCGTGCTCGCGCGAGAGCTTCAAGAACTCGTTCTTGTTGCCCGTGATCTCCGGGTCGCACAGCATGTCGCCGAGCTCTTCGTAGAGCTCGCTGAGGGTCTCGAGCTTGGCCTGAATGGAGGCTTCCATGACGATCCGCTCCGGGGCGCGTGACGGTCGCGCCACACCGGGGGCGCCAGTGTAGTGCGCTGGCGTCCCTGAGGCCACACGGCGAACCTTCGTGATCGCACGCCGGTGCGTCTGGGACGTTGCGGGTCCCGGCATCCCGGGATACTTCTTGCGGCGATGAGCCTGCGCTGGGCCGCCCGCTACGCGTTCACCGAAGACCTCTGGCAGTCGAAGCCGCGCGTGGTGCTCGACGCCGCGCTCGAAGAGGTGCTGCTCGAGGGCGACCTTGGCCTCGGCGAGGACGGCGAGTCGATCGAAGATCTGCTCGACGCGCTGCTGCCGGTCGAGGCGGACGGCCCCTCCGTGTGGATGGGCGTCTCCGACGGTGACGTCGCGACGCGGCTGGGGCGACAGCGACCGGGCACCACCTTCGTGCCGGTCGATGCGCTCGCCGACGTGCTCGGGCGCGAGGCGTGGGACGCCGCGCTGCTCGACCTCGACGCGGTCACCGTCGAGCCCGCCGACGCCGACGCGTTCGCGCGTGCCAGCGCGGTGGCGGACCTGCTCGGCCTGCGACCGAGCGCCGGACGTCACGTGGTGCTGTGGGGGGCGGCCGCGCTCGACGAGGATGACGCGCGGCTCGGCTACGACGACCTCGCCGAGGTCGCGCTCGACCGACTCGCAGTGCGCGGGTCGAACCAGCGCATCTACGGCATCTACCGCCCGGCGATCGCCGCGGTCGTCGACTTCGGCGAGTCGCTCGAGGCCGACGATGAGCCGACGCGCGACACCGAGATCACCCTGAGCCTTCCGCGCGACCTCGCGGTCGGCACGGGCGACGACGACGACGTGCCGATGGTCTTCGACAACACGCTCGGCTCCCAGGAGCCGACACTGGTCGAACTCGTGGCGATCACCTCGCCGCGCACGCTGCCCGAGGGGCTCGGCCTCGTCGAGCTGCCGGCGCAGATCGAACCGCAGACCCGAGGCGTCGACGCCGGCATGCGGGCGCAGCTGGCCTCGGCGCAGGCGCGGTCGGAGCAGGCGGAGATCGAGCGACAGACGCTGCTCGAGCGCGTCGATGCGCTGCAGCGGGAGAACCGAGACCTTCGCGACGCCCTCGAGACGCTGCGGGCCGAGCCTGCGCCCACGGTCGAGGACGCACCGTTCGATGCGCTCGCCCGCGACGAGGCGCTGGAGGCCTCGATGGCGCGGGAGCAGGCGCTCAAGTGGAAGGTGTCCGCGCTCGAGCACCAGCTGTCCCGCGCGATCGCCCGCCCGGTCGAGGCGCTCGAGGCCGAGGTTGCCCGGCTCCGTGCGCGCACCCCGGCCGCGCCGTCGAGCATCTCCGGAGACTTCATCGCGACCGTCGACGTCGAACCGAACAAAACGCAGGTGGACGTCCTGGTGCGGGATGACGCCCGAGATCGGCGGCTGTCGGCCCAGATGCTTCGGGTGATGCAGCGCCTGGAGCGAGGCGGGATCAGCGTGCTCGAGCTGCGTCGCGACCTCGCGGACATGGCCCGACGCCTGCGCACCCGTTGAGCTGCCTTGCCGGCGAAGCCGCCCGCAGACTAGACTATGAAGACCGCATCCCACCCAGATGCGGCTTACCCAATCCTGTTCTTCATCGACCCACGCGTGTGCTCCCGGCTGACCACCGGACTCACCCCTCGGCCTCCCCGATGGGGCGCGCACGCGACCACAACCGGAGGACCGCATCATGCGAGTCTCAATCTCAGCGCCCAAGCCGGACTGGTCCGCCTTGGAGACCGCGTTCGAGCACAACGCCCCTGAAACGCATAGCTATCTCGACCTACACACCGGCCAAGTGCTGACCATCGTCGACTCTCGACCCGAAGACGATGAGAAGCGCCGACAGATCCGAGGATCGACGGGCCGCTACGTCCATCTGGACCCCGCCTCCTCCCGCGAGCAGTACCGCTGGATGGAGCGCTTCGTGCAGTCCGTCGAAGATCCATCCCTTGCAGAGCGGCTCGTCTTGGCCATCGACGGCAAGGGCGCGTTTCGCCGCTTCAAAGACGTGTTGCTGTCCTATCCGGTCGAGCGTGACCGGTGGTTCCAGTACCGCGCCAATCTGCTGCACATCTACATCAACGGCTGGCTCAACGCGCACGACTTCGAGCTGGGCGAGCAGCCGCCGTGGGGCGACCCCGAACAGCCGCCCGAGCCTGACGTGCCGCTGGAAAAGCCCACCGGCACCCGCGGCGAAGGCCCCACCGAAGCGCTGCGCCGACAGGCGCGGGAGCTCATCGACACGCTGCCGGCACTCGAGCTGCCCTCGCTGATCGCGTACCTCAAGTTCCTGCGCGAGAAGTCGCCGACGGGCGACGAGGCGCGGCCGCCCGAGTGAACACCCCGTCTGGACCCGCGTCTGGACCGTCTGCGCCCGGGGCTGTCGCGTTTGCGGGACCCCGGGCGTTTGCGCGGTTCATCGGCGTCGACCTCGGGGGCGGGCGCGGCAAGAACACCGCCATCGCTCGGCTCGAGGCAACCGACAGCCCCCACGGCCCTGCGCTCACCGTTGCCGAGGCCACGGTGCGTCAGGGCCATCGCGGCACCGGAAGCCACGACGGCGACGCGCTGTTTCGCGACGACGTCCTGGTCGACTACCTGCGCCGCTGGATCGACGAGGACACCGTCGTGGCGATCAACGCCCCGCTGACGCTGCCGCCGTGCGTGCGGTGCGAGCTGGCGTGCCCCGGCGTTGCTGCGTGTGACGTGCCGGTCGTGCGGTGGATGAACGCGTGGGCGCCGCGGTTGCTTCGGCGGGGCAAGAGCGACCCTCGCAAGCCGGTGATGACGCCCTACACGCAGCGGGCGACCGAGGTGCTGTGGACGTCGGTCGGCGCGCGTCCGCGCGAGACGCTGGGGCAGGGCACCGGACCCCTGGCTGCCCGGGCCACCTACCTCCGTCGGCTGCTGTCCCCGACGCTTCGGCTGCACGAGAACCTCCTCGAGGTGTACCCCCGGGCCACCTTGACCCAGCTGTTCGGGGCCGAGACCGAGCGTCGAACGCGGCATGGCGAGACCGAGCGGGTGTGGGAAACCCGCAAAGAGGTGCTCGCGAGGCTGCGCGACGGCATCGACTACGCGTACGTGTGGCCCGAAGTCGTCGTCCGGAACACCCACGTGTTCGGCGCGGTGCTATGCGCGTATACGGCGTTTTTGTGGAGCCGTGCGTCGTGGCGGGGCCCCTCCGGGCTTGCGGCTGGACCGCGCGACCCAACGCGGCCGCCGGTCGCCGAGGCCGCCGAGGCGCTCGGCGCCGCGTGGATGGATGACGGCTGGATCGTCTGTCCCAGCACGCCGCGCAGCACGACGTGAGCCCACCCCGGCTGTGACCCGGCCAGCCCCGCTTGACGGTCGCTGGCAGTCCGGTAGCGTCCGGGCACCGCCTGGACCGCGCACTCGGCCGGGACGGAGGCTTCCATGTCGGCTCGACTCCACCTCTTCAAGTCCAAGATCCACCGCGCCATCATCACGCACGCCGACCTCGACTATGAGGGAAGCATGTCGATCGACGCCGACCTCATGGACGCCGCGGGGATCCTCGAGCACGAGATGATCCACGTGTGGAACGTGACCCGCGGGACGCGGCTCACCACCTACGCGCTGCGTGCCGACCCAGGCTCGAAGATCATGTGCATGAACGGCGCCGCGGCCCACCTCATGAAGGTCGGAGACCGCGTCATCGTGGCGACCTTCGCCGAGGTCCCCGCCGAAGAGGCCAAGGACTGGGAGCCGACCGTCGTACTCGTCAACGACGACAACGACATCGTCGACCCCAAGCTCGCCGAGGTCGCCGGCCCCAAGCGGCGGATGCGGGCGTAGCGGCCGTTTTGCCGCCTTCGGGATGATTCGGCGCTTCGGGGGCGTCCTCGGACGGCGTGCGCTCGTCTGTTCCCGTGTGCTGCAGTACTCTCGCGGCCGCGATGGCTGCGGCCGCATACGTGACGTCGGAGGTCGACGACGCGACGCAGTTGAGAGCGCTGCGCGAGATACCGCCGAAGCTCGAGTCGCCCGCGTGTGGGTCGCTCGAAGCGTACTTGGCGCAGGAGGCCGAAGCCAACGCCGGCGTTTTGCTCGACGAACTCTCCGATCTCGAGTCGACGGAGCAGCGCGAGCCGCCGATGCTGTATCGCCGCGCAGACATCGCAAACCATGTGCTCGAGCTGCGGTTTGGTCGACTGGACGAAGAGTTGTCTCTCCGGCGTCGTGAGGTGGCCGATGATGACGAGCTTGCGATGCATTTCGTGCGGGTGCGGTCGGCGTGGGAGCGTGTCTTGTCGGCGCCTGCAGCGTCTCGCGTTCGATTCGAATGTGTGGCCGACCATTCGGAATCGCGAGGAGCCGTGCTTCGGTTCATCGAGCCGATCTTCGGGGCCGCGCTCGACTGAGGCGCGGGTGCTCTGAGCAGGCGTCGGTCGCGGCGACGCCCGGGGGTCGATGAGATGTCACCGAAGCAGGAGGCAGAGCTCACGGGGGGCCACTGGGCACGACGTCCGAGGCGACTCGTTTGGCGCGCCTGGCTGCTGCGCCGTTCCGTGCGGACTCGGAAACGATGTCGGAGACCGTAGGGCGAGGGGTGCTCGAGACGAGACGTCGCTCATCG
>JBCCQM010000225.1:0-12565 GCA_039024335.1 Myxococcota bacterium | reverse complement strand
GTGAGACCTTCCGCTTCTCTCGGATGCCCATCCACCAGGGCACGCTCGACCAGGTCACCGGCTACGTCCTGCGCAGTGACATCCTGCTCGCGGCCGCCCGCGACGAGCTCGACACCAAGCTCGGTGACCTGCGGCGTGACCTGAAGACCGTCGCCGATGAGGAGCCGCTCTCCGAGCTGCTGGAGCGCCTGCTGGAGCAGCAGACCCACATGGCGCTCGTCATCGATGACCACGGCACCACAACCGGTCTGGTCACGCTCGAAGACGTCGTCGAAACCCTCTTCGGCACCGAGATCGTCGACGAGGCAGACAGCGTCGCGGACCTTCGCGAGCTCGCGCGCAAGAAGTGGCAGGAGCGGGCCAAGCGGCTCGGGATGCTCGACGACGCCGCAGCCCCGCCGAGCTGACCTGCGCCCTCAGTCGCACGTGCACGATGCGGGCGCCTGCGTCACCTGGTCGACCAGGTTCGCGGGCAGGCACGCCGAGCCCTCGAAGGGCAGCTGGGCGGCCACGGCCTCGCTGCATCCTCCGCAGCAGGTGAACGGCGACTCACAGTCACCCGAGCCGCAGCCTTGGCGGGTGCAGAACCCTCCGGCGCCGCTGGGGTTGAGGCAGGTCTCGACGCCGTCTCCGGGGCAGTCCGCATCGACGAGGCAGGGCGTACCGGTTCCATCCGGCGTGACGGGAAGGGTTGTCCCGCCGTCGTCGTCGTCGCCCTCCACCGCGCCTGGGATCCGGGAGATGGTGGGTTGGGTCGCCAGTCCGTAGGCCTCGTCGACCGCAGCGTCGAAGTGGTGCGCAGCTGCGACCACGTTCGGGTCGTCGTGCAGCGCCTGCCACGCGGCCCCGCTGGGGACGAAGTCGATCCAGACCTGGTCCCACGGTCGGCCGTCGCCGATGAAGACCCCCTCGACGTCGAGCCGTGCGCGCGGCAGCACTCCAATGCTTGGGCCGACCTCGTCGACGGCCTCGGCGTACGCCGCGAGCGCGCCCAGGCCGCTCTGCGCAGGTTCGTTGGAGTCTGCGGGGTACGACGCTTGGTCGCGCAGTCGCATGACCTGCACCTGCTCGAAGGAAGGGTCGTTTTCCGTCGCGGGAAACGGGTCGCCGAGGCCATCGACGGCCTCGAGCATGCGGCGGTGCGTGACCATCACGATCGATGCTTCCACACCGGCATCCTTGTGCACGGCACGCTCTTGGAACTGCGGATCTGCGCCCATCGCGAACAAGGCGAGCGGGCAGGGGTACTCGACGATGGCGACGTCATCCCACTCGCTGGATTCGCCAAGATTCGTCGATGCGACCGCTCCAGAGAACACGACCGCTGCCCCAATCGCGTCGAGAAACTCGACGGGGGAGTACAACGCGTTGGCCTCCTGCCCGGTGAGGTCGGTGTCACGTCCGTCGGCGTACTCGGCCTGCTCGCGGTACCGGATCAGGTTGACCATATAGAACGGACCCTCGAGCAGGTCGGCCGCCATCCGGTCCAGCTGTTCGAGGTTGCGCTCGCCGTAGGGCGGGTCATCGTCGGCGGCCACGCTCATCAGCAGGGCGTCGAGTACCGCCTCACTGGGCGGCACGTTGCAGAGGTCGTCCCGGAGCTCGACCACCGGTGCTGGGGCCTCGTCATCGCCCGTGCTGCCTGTGGTTGCGATGCCGGTGGACGCGGTGTCGGTGTCGGTATCGGCGCTCACCGCCGTGTCGTCGTTCGGCTCGTCGTCCGCGCAGCCGGAGACGAGCGGGGCCGCACAGGCCAGGAGTGCAGAGATCCAGTTCGATGGAGCGTTCCAAGACATGGCTCTACCGTAGGCAGCGGATGTTGAGGCCTCGTGGAGCCGGTGGCGTCCCGCCGCAACCTGTGACCTGCGTCGCGCGACGAAGGTCTCAAGACTCTCTCAACACTCTTGGAGGATGATGCGGTTGTGGGCAAGCCGCACATTCTCATCGTCGAAGACGACGTTGGCGTCGTGTCGGGGCTCGTGCGCGGGCTTGAACGGGCCGGCCTCTCGACCTCCGTCGCGATGACGGGCACCGATGGTCTCGAGCAGATCGAGCGTGGTGAGTTCGACCTGGTACTGCTCGACCTGATGCTGCCGGAGCGGTCGGGCTTCGAGATTCTCGACGCCGTGCGGTCTCGGGTCTCGGTGCCGATCATCGTGCTCTCGGCCCGAACCGAGCTGACGGCGAGGCTGCAGAGCTTCGAGTCGGGTGCGGTCGACTTCGTACCCAAGCCGTTCTTCGTCGAGGAGTTGGTTGCCCGAATTCGGGCCCGGCTCTCTCTCGCCGAAGACGCTCCGAGACGACAGCTTGCACTGGCCGACGTGGTGGTCGACCTCGACGCTCGCTTGGCGCGGCGCAACGGCGCGGACGTTGGCCTGACGAGCTACGAGTTCAACGTTCTCGCGTATCTGCGACAACGACCGGGCCGGGCCCAGAGCCGGGCGCAGATCGCCGAGGGGGCGCTCTCTGGTTCCGACGACGTGGACGACCGGACCGTCGACAGTCACGTCTCCCGCATCCGCAAGAAGGTTGGGCCCGAGGCGGCCGCGTGCGTTCGGACGGTGTGGGGTATCGGCTACCGTTGTGACGTGGAGGTGTCATGAGCCTGAATCTGCCGCGTCGGTTGTTCGCTGTGCCCGTCGTGGGCGCAGTGGCGGCCTTCGTGCTCATCGTCGTCAGCCTCGCGATCACCCGCTCGGCGGTGCGGGCTGCTGGTGTTTCGCGACAGCTCAGCGCCATCGATCACCAGGCCTGCAACGCGCAGCCACGCACATGGGGCTTCCGCTCTGGAGGGATGTCGCTGTTCGCATACGACCGAGCGGGCCACGCCGAAAATCCGCAGGCGCCTCCGCTCGAAGCCGGAATGCTTCGCCGCGTTCTCGAGGACGGCGAGACGGCCGAGTCGATGTCCTCGGATGTGGCGGTGTTCGTCGTGCCGTACGCCCCCGCCGGCCCGTGCGCGATCATGCGAGTCAGCTCGCCGAACATCGAGACCGTCATCGGCCCCCGCCTGACTGCGATCCTCGTAACCGCGCTCGGAGGTGGGATGCTGCTCGCGGCTGCGGGCACGCTGTGGTTCATCGTGCTGCCGATGCGGCGTCGTATCGCCGAGCTGGCCGAAGCTGCGCAACACGTGGGGGGCAACACGTTCACGACACCCCCGGTCCAGGGTGACGCGCTCGGTCACATCGCCGAGGTCCTTGCGTGGAGCCACACCCGCATCGTCGAGACGCAGGGCGCGCTGCAGCTGCGGAACGCGTCGCTGGAGAACCACCTCGCCGGCATTGCTCATGACCTGCGGACCCCGCTGTCGAGTATGCATCTCGCGCTCGAGGCGCTGGCCGCGGAGCCGTATGCGCCCGTACAGAAGGAGGCTCGGCGAGCTCTCGCGGACGCCGTCTATCTCTCGTCGATGGTGGAGAACCTGCATCAGGCCGCACGACTTCGCCACGAGGTCGATGTCGCGGCAGGCCGAGTCGAGCTCGGTGATCTCGTCCGACGCCTCGAACAGCGCTTCGCGATCGTCGGCCGCCACGCGGGCATCGAGGTGGCGGCCGTCGTTCCCGACGCAACCGTGTGGGCCCGCTGTCGACCCGCATTTGCCGAGCGGGCGATCGCCAACCTCGTCCAGAACGCGGTCGAGCACAATCCAGGACCTGGTCACGTCGCGCTCACGCTCGAAGTCACGGGCCAGGATTGGCGCTTGATCGTGGACGACGACGGGCCGGGCCTTCCCGATGGTGTACCCGCCGGTCTTGATGACACGCTCTTCGACGTCGAGGGGGCCCGACCGCGAGGTCCCGGACTGGGGATGGTCATCACTGCCGAGATCGCACGTCGAGCCGAGTGGTCGTTGTCGTACGAGCCGCTCTCGCCGACGGGACTGCGCGTGTGCGTTCAGGGGCGGCGTGTCGGTGCGCCAGACTGAAGTGACGGGCTCCACGGGTGCTCAACAACCCGGCGCTAATCCGTGTGCATCGACGGAGCCCCTCGCATGAAACGAATCCTCTTCATCAACGCACTCTTGGTTTTCTCCGGCTGCTCGAGCGACGATACCGACGCGGCGAGTGAAGACTCCACCACGACCACAGGCTCGACCGGTGCCGCCGACGGTGAAGGAACCACGACGACGACTGACGCGACCGAAGGTACGGGGGCTGCGGAATCCTCGGGCGATAGCGGGTCCACCGGACCGGGCGTCGTCGATACGGACGCCGACGCGGACTCCCTTCGAGGCGTGCGAACCTGCGAACTGAACGAGCTGTACATTGCCGACGACGCCCTGTGGATGCGGGTGTGGAACGAGGTTGGGCTGCACGACTGTCCCGACGACTGGCTCGCGGCCATCGATGCGGACGCCTACGGCGTTGGCGGACCTCGGTGGCGTTCCGTCGATACGATCGTGTCGCTCGACGGCATGCCCGAGCTCGGCACGCCGGAGGAGGTCCCTCCGGGCCTGGGCGTTTCCATGGTGGAAGCCGCCGCCGTCGAGCTGTTCCCGCTTGCTGCTCTGGAGATGCAGCTGGGGACCACCATCGAGACGTTCGAGGACATTCCCGCCCAGGCCCGACGCATGCTGCTCGACGCCACGCTCTTCAGCCCCGACTACGCCGTTGCGGAGGTCGAGCGGGTCTTCACGACCGAGTTCACACACCGTGCGGGGCAACGTGTCTTCATTCTCGACGACGGCCAGTGTCGCTATGCGATGAAGTACTACACCAGCATCGTCGACCCGGACCTCGTCGATGAAGACGCCGTCGCCACCTTGGGCGACAGGTTCACGCGGCTGCCCGAGGGCTTCACGTTCTCGGTCGAGACCTTCGATGAAGACCTCGTGATCGTCGAGGACGCGGGGCTTCAGTACGTGCTTACCGACGAGTTCGGCAACTCGTACGACCGCTTCGAGTGCGACTGAGAGGCTTGGCCCTCAGTAGGTACCGTTCGCGTTGCGGACGGTGCCGCCCGTCATGAGGTAGTAGAGGCGGCCGAAACCGTCGATCGGCTGAATCGAGTCCCAGTGCTCGACGATTGCGCCATCGGCGATTCGCCAGCGGTCGGTGATGTTGAAGCCCTTGCGGGGGTTGCCGCGGTGCCCCTTCTTGAGCGTTGCGTGGGAGTGAAAGATGACGACGTCCCCGTCCACGAGGATGTGCTTGACGTCGTAGGTGTACTCGGGGAACCGCGCGCAGAGGTCGGACACCGTCTTCACGACGCCCTCGATGCCGTCGGTCATCCCGTGGTTGTGCTGGACGTAGTCGCCGTTGCCGTACGTGGTGCGAACGGCCTCGAAGTCGTGCTGGTTCATGAGCAGCTGCACGAAATCGGCGATCAGGGCGGCGTTGGCGGCTTCCTGCTCGGTCCAGTGGGGTCTGCGGAGGGCTTCGAGATCGATGCTCAGGGTGTCCATCGTGCGGTTTTTTCTGCGCCTAGGTAGCGATACCTAACTTTAGGTCGTAAAACCTAAACGTCAACCGCAGCGACGAAGATCGTCGAACGAGACCCCCGTGCGCACCGCTGAACGCATCGCTGCTGCTGCCCTTCGCCTCTTCAACCGCAAGGGCTATGCGTCGACGACCCTGACCGAGATCGCCGCCGAGGTCGGCATCTCGCAGGGCAACCTCACGTATCACTTTCGCACCAAGCTCGACCTTGCCCTGCACTTGAGCGAGGCCGTTCGCGTCGCCACCGAGGCCAGGCGGGCCGCGCTCGAGCCGGGCGACATTGCCGACGACTACGTCGAAAGCCTACGGACCGCGATGGAGATGACCTGGCACTACCGGTTCCTGCTTCGGGACCGCGGCATCTTCGAGGACGCCGATGCGGTCGTCGCCCCCAGCCCCATCATGGTCGCCGCGTTCACGGAGCGCCGCCGCCTCGTGGGCCGTATCGAAGACGAGGGCCTCTTCCGAGGCGACCTCGAGATCGACGTCGACGTGCTCGCCCGCTCGCTGTGGATCCTCAGCCGGCACTGGATGGACCACCTGCGCGAGATGGAACAGCGCGAGGAGGTGGCGTGGGCCGACGTCGAGCGGGGCATCCAGCACCACTTCGCCGTGCTGCTGCCCACGATGACCGCTGCCGGCCGCAGACGCTTCACCGCCGCCTTGGCGCGCGCGTCCGCTTGAATTCGCTCAGCTGCTTCATCTCTTTGTTTCCGTAGAAGACGATGGGCTCACGCTGTGACGCCAGCCCCGTCGCACGGTGGCCCACGAAGGCGGCACCCAGCTCGTCGACGTGGATGGTGCCCCAGCCGAGAGAGTCGGGCGCCAGCGACATCAGCGGAGCAACCCAGCGCGGTGTGTGGGCGTTGCCGGTGATCGTGCCGGGCTTAACCATCGCTCGGGCGACGGCGCTGCCAACCTGACCTGTTCCGCCGAAAAGAACGCACTTCATCGCAGCACCCTCCCGTTGGGTTCGGTGTTCAGAGACTCCACGTGAAGCCCGTCTCCGCCTCGGTCCGCGCCCAGAGCTTCGTCATGACCGCTTTGTCGTAGGCGTAGGGCTCCAGCGTGCCTTGCCCAACCGGACCCACCCACTCCATGCGCCCCGTCGGGCCGAACAGTGCGCGCGGCTCCAGGCCCTCCTGCGTCGCGCACATCAACTCGGGGTACGCGCCCTTCTCGGCGGACTGCACCATCGGCGACAGCGACATCAGCCAGAACGTGGCCCGCATCATCAGGCTGCCGCTCGTCTTGATGAGCGACGTCGCGGACGAGCCCGGGTGGCACACGTACACGCCAACCGTCTTGCCCGCGGCCGTGAGCCGGTCTTGCAGCTCGTACGCGAACATCATCTGCGCCAGCTTGCTTTGGCTGTACGCAGGATTGGCGCTGTAGTTGTGTTCCCAGTGCAGGTCGTCGAACTGCATTGTGCGCAAGCCCATCCTGTAGCCGAGGCTGGCCACCACCACGATGCGGCCGCGCGAGGCCTCGATGCGATCGAGCAGCATGCCGCACAGCACGAAGTGCCCGTAGTGGTTCGTGCCGAGCTGGCTCTCGAAGCCGTCGACCGTCAGCGTCCTTGAGGGAACCTGGGCGATGGCGGCGTTGCACATCAGCGCGTCGATCTGCGGCACCGTCTCCAGGACCTCTCGCGCCGCTTCGCGAACGCTGTCGAGCACCGCGAGGTCCATCCGTACGAAGCGGACCGGCGCGTCGGCGCCGAACTCTTCCTTGAGCGTTTCGATCGCGGCCTTGGACTTCTCCGGGTTGCGATTGAGCATCACGACCTGCGCGCCCTTCGACAGCAGGATGCGCGTCGCCTGGAACCCCGTCCCCGCGTTCGCGCCGGTGATGAGGAACGTTTTTCCCGCCAGGTCGCCGAGTTGCTCTGGTGTCCAGCCGTCGGGTCCGAATGTCGTGTCTGCCATCAGAAGTCTCCTGCTGGACCTCAATCTAGGGCCCTCGCCGCGTCATCGGATTGTCTCCGCGCGCCACTTCCCTATCTCCGGGCGCCGGGCGGTCGGCCGTCTTTAGCGGCTCGTTTTGCCCGCCATCACCGGGGCGTACTCGACCATCGCGTCGGCCAAGAACTTCACGAACGCTCGGATCCTCACCGACGTGCGAAGGTCCGGGTGCGTCAGCGCCCACAGCGGTCGTGTCGTCACGGGGCCCGTTCCAGGTACGCGTACGAGCCCGCCGACGCGATCGGCCAGGAACTGCGGCACCGTCGTCATTCCCATGCCCGCGGCCGCAGCGTGTACGTGGTCCAGCGGGTCGGGCATCACGTGGCGGACGTTCGCGGTGGGGAAGGGCGTGTTCTCGACCCAAGCGCGACCCGCCTTGCCCCGTGCAAAGGCAATCCAGCTCGCGCTCGTTTGGTTGCCTTCGAACGTGTGCTTGGCGATGTACGCCGGCGACGCCCACACGTAGTCGATGATCGGCGGGAGTCGTCGCCCGACCAGGTTCTCGTCGGGGCGCGCCTGCGTTCGAATGGCCACGTCGCACGCGCCACGCATCAGGTCGACCATGTCGTTGCTCGAGGCGATCACCAGTTCGATGCCCGGGTTGTCGTCGGCAAAGCGCGCGAGACAGGGCATGATCAGGTACTGCGTGAGGCCGGGCGAGACCGCGATGCGAACCTCGCCGGTCAACACGGTCTCGAGTGAACTCGCGTCGCGCTGCAGGCTGAGCATCTCGTCCTCCACCGTCTGCGCGCGCGCGAGAATCTGCTCGGCCAGCGCCGTGGCGACGAGCCCATCGCGCGACCGGGTGAAGAGTGCTCCGCCCAGCGCATCCTCCAGCGCTGTGAGATGCCGCGACACGGTCGAGTGGCTCATCCGCAGCTCCGTCGCCGCCGCGCGAACCGTTCGCTGACGGAAGAGCACGAGAAACACGCGGATGTCGTTCCAGTCCAAGTCGGTCATGGGATCGCCCGTCGGGCCGTGTCCTTGTGGTCGATTCTTGCACCGTACCCGTGCAATTTCTTCGATATCCGACCACATATCGACCGCGTAGGGTGTGGACGTGAACGCAGCGGTTAACGCCCCAAACACCCTTTTGATGACCTTCAGCACTGATTTCCGGGTTGAACTGGGCCTCGGCAAGGTCGTGCCCGGCAAGGAGGCGTGGATGTTCGGCGAGTACTTTCCTCGCGTGAAGCGCGCATTCTCCGACCACCAGCAGGGCCGCCTCGGCAGCTTCGAGGTCCTTGCCTCCAACGCGCCGGGCGTCACCCCGACCATGGGTTCACTCAACACCTGGCCGTCCGTCGACGCCTTCGCGCGACTCCTCGCTGACCCGCGCTTCACCGCGCTCGAGCCGGAGCGCAACGCCGCGCTCGAGCTTCTAGACGACCGACACATCCTCGCCCCCGTGGACCAAGCGGTCGTCGTCGACACCCACGCCGACTACGCCCTGGTCTTCTCGCGCGAGCCGCAGGCCGACGCGCTCTTCTCTACGCCCATCGCCGACGACAGTATCAACCGCGCCCGCATCGGTGCATATCTCAGCCTGTACCCTTGGTCCGCGGCCGCCGACGCGCTCGTGGCCGGCTCGCCCGAGCAGGCCACCGTCTACAGGATTCGTTTCAACGCCGCCCAGGCGTGACCATTCACGGACTGACCTCGTTTCGAACGCCGGTGATCTTCATGAGCAACTCCTTCCCCAAGGCCATGCCGCACGATCCGCTCGAGCGCATCTTCGACGACGCCTGGTTCGTCACCGGAACCGTGATGCTCAAGCCCTTCGTTCGCCTCATCCGCAACATGGTCGTCCTGCGGCACGAAGGCACCCTGACCCTCGTCAACCCCGTCCGCCTGGGTGCCGACGGAGAAGCCGAGCTCGAGCGCCTCGGCACCGTCACGCACCTCGTCAGCGTCGGTGGTCACGCCATGGACAACGCGTACTACGTCGATCGCTTTGGGGCGAAGGTGTGGTCCGTCCGCCCGCTCGAAGGCGCTGAACCCCTCAGGGAGGACGGCCCTCTCCCGCTCCCGGGCGTCCGTCTCTTTCGGTTTCGAGACACCCTTCAACCCGAGGGGGCCTTGCTCGTCGAGCGCGACGGCGGCTTGCTCATCACCTGCGACGCCATCCAGCACTGGACACCGCACCGTCTCATGTCCCCCGGCGCCCGCATCATCACCGCCCTTCTGGGCTTCAAGCACCCCGCCCAAATCGGCCCACCGTGGCGAAAGGTGATGACGCCCCCCGGCGGCACCCTCAAGCCCGACTTCGACCGCCTCGCCCGCTTGCCCTTCGAGATGCTGATCGGTGGACATGGCGGACTGCTCCGCGACGACGCGGCGGCCGTGCTTCGCGGCTCAATCGCCCGAAACTACCCCGCAGCTTGAAGCGGAGGCCTTCTGCTGCGGCGCTCCACGGTTCGACGTTCACCGGCGCAAACCGCAAGACCTGCAGCTTCGAGGAGTCGAACCTCTACGGTGCGGACTTCCACGAGGTCGTCGGCCAGACCTGTGCGATGCAGACCCGCCTGAGCTTCCTGCACGTCCTTTGGGCGCGGAACATCGACACGTAGCCCCGGTGTGCTTGGCTCTCGCGAACGAGGAGTGCGAGGCGAGAGAACCGCATTCGCCCGAGGCACCGCCGACATGGACCATCGACACCTCTCGCCGAGTGCGTACGGAGGATGCAGTTCCGCCAATCGCGAGCGTGAGGCAGGCGCACGACCCGAGTTGCACGGTGTTGGGTCTCAGACGGATGAGGAGGGCGCGCAAAAGCCGCCGCTCACACGCCGAAGAGCGTGGGCAGTAGTTGCTCGGCAGGGCCCAGGTGCGACTCGTGGAACGCCGGGTTGGGTGGGTCGAGCGGCTCGAGGTTCACGAACACGGTGCGCGCGCCCGCGTACTCGGCCGACCGCACGAAGTTCGACGCCGGGCTGACCGTGCCCGACGTTCCCACGGCCACGAACAGGTCGCAGTCGCGGAGCGCTCGCTTTGCGTCCCACTCGGGCTTGGCCGGCATGGGTTCGTCGAACAGCACGATGTCGGGCCGCAGCGGACTGCCGCACCGGGGGCAGAGTGGGAGCGCGTCGGGCTGTGTGTCGTCTCCGAAGGGCGGCAGGTCGCACGCGTTGTTGGAGCATTTCGTTCGCAGCAGGTTGCCGTGCAGCTCCACCACGCGGGTGCTGCCTGCGCGCTGATGGAGCCCGTCGATGTTCTGCGTCAGCACGATAAGCTCCGCGTCCCCCTCCAGGCTCTGCTCGGCCCGGGCGAGGGCCGCGTGCGCTTCGTTGGGGACCGCGTCGACCACCGGTTTGCGAAACGACCCGAACGCGCGCCACGTCGACATGGGGTCCGCCTGCGCCGCCGCGAGCGTTGCCATTGCCGTGAGCTCGGGCGACTCCGTCCAAAGCCCGCCGGGGCCACGGTACGGACGCAGCCCCGATGGCACCGACACGCCCGCACCCGTCAACACGACGATGCGGCGATAACGATGAAGCTCGAGCGGCGCGGACATACGCAGGGTGGGGGCCGAGGCCTGCTTCAAGTCTCCGCCCTCGTCGGCACGCTCGCAACGGCTCACCGCGCGAACGTCGTGCGAGTACGAGCGTGCAGCTTTGCTCCGTCGCCGAAGGCAGGAGCAGCTGCTACCGTCGAATCGGGTGGGAACGCAATGAACGAAGCATCCAGGCGTCGGTTTCTCGAGTTCTGCGGCGCGATGGGCATGGGGTACGTCTTCGCGCCGCTCTTGGCCGCTTGTGAAGACGCGGGCGCGGGCGCGACCGATGCCAGCGCCAGCGCAGACTCGACGGAGGGCGAGGGCTCCACGGGAGATGCGGGCCCGCCCGCGGAGGAGGTCGTCATCATCGGGGCGGGCGTCGCGGGCATGACCGCGGCCTACGCCTTGCTCCAGCTGGGCGTCCGCGTGCGCGTGCTCGAAGCGGCGCCCGTGCTCGGTGGACGGATCAAGGTTGACGACGCATTCGCAGACTTTCCGCTCGCCCTGGGCGCGGAGTGGATCGAGACGGATCTGGGCATCTTCACCGAGATCCTCGGAGGCGCCGAGCCGTCCAACGCGCCGGAGACCTTCCCGGACCCGCCCGACCGCAAGTTCTACCGGTCGTCGTGGATGGACTTCTTCAAGACCCAGGTCGTCCCAACCGTCGAACCACACATCGAGCTGAACCGAGAGGTCGTCGGCATCCGCTACGAGGGCGACCCGGTCGTCATCGATACCTCCAACGCGCCGGTCGTCGCCGAGCGCGTCGTCGTGGCCGTGCCGCTGAGCATCCTCAAGAACGCGGGCATCCAGTTCACGCCGGCCTTGCCCCGCTCGATGCAGGAGGCGATCGACGCCATCAAAATCTGGGGCGGCTTCAAGGCGTTCTTCGAGTTCTCGAGCCCCTTCTTCGGCGACGCGGATGCCTTCGATGTGCCCGCAGGCAGCGGCCACAAGCTCTACTACGACGCGACCTGGAACCAGGACTCCCCGCGCCACATCTACGCCCTCTTCTGCGTCGGCGAGCCCTCCGTGGACTACACCAGCCGCAGCGGCGACGAGCTCCGCGACTTCATCCTCGCCGAGCTCGACGCCCTCTACGACGGCCAGGCAACCGCCACCTACGTCGACCACGTCACCCAAGACTGGACGAACGACCCCTTCGCTCGCGGCGCCTATCTGGCCGACAACACCAACTGGACCGACGTCGTTGCCTTGTCCGAGGTTCTGGATGGGCGGGTCTTCTTCGCGGGGTCCGCGTTCACCGACGGCGAAGACTGGGGGTCCGTGCACAACGCGGCTCGCTCGGCGCTTCGGGTGGCGGGGATGGTTGCGGAGCGGTAGCGAGCGCGCGGGTACCCGCGTCCTCGCGTGGATAACCCAAACCTCGAGAGGAGCGACTCGTACTCAGCCTGGGAACATCGGCTGCAGGGCCTCGGCCGACAGCGCGAAGCTGGGAGAGGGGCCGATGTCCGCGAGGGTCTGTTTCGCGATCAGGGTGTTGAGCGGCGTCAGGATGACGAAGTGGTTCGTGTTTCGAAGCGGGACGAACGTGACTAGCGGGTTTTCGTTGGCCCCTTCGAGCGCATGCAGGGGAAGCCAGTTGCCGTCCTGGCCCTCGATGACGAACGTCGGGGCGCGGTTGCACGTGGCGAGAGAGGGGTTGG
>JBCCQM010000224.1:0-12591 GCA_039024335.1 Myxococcota bacterium | reverse complement strand
CCCAACCGGGCCCCGCAGTGCGAGGCCTGCCGTCGTTCCGACGGCCGTGCTCGGACGCAGGCGGCGTGAGCCGGATTTCTGCTGGGCGTACGCTGCGGCGGCGGAGCCGCCTTCGCTTCACCCCAAACGGGCCCCGCAGTGCGGGGCCTGCCGTCGTTCCGACGGCCTCGTTCGGACGGTTTTCGCCTCCGGCGGATTGCTGTGGCCACCTGCGCTTCAAATCAGGTGGGCCCCGTGGTGGGGTCGCTCGTGTCGGCGGGTGCATTCGCGTGTTGGGGGCGGTGGGGACGCCTGGTGGTGGGGGTGGCCCGGCGTGGTCGTGTGCGGGCTCCTATGCCGGGGGTGGGGGGTCTCGGGTAGAAGAAGAGCCGGCGCAGTGCGCCTGCTCGACTCATGGACGTCACGCTGGAACCCCGTCATCTCGAAGTTCAAGCGCTCGCGCGCGACTACGCCGCGACGGTGCTCGCCCCTGCTGCGGCCGCGCTCGACCGGGAGGGCGGCTTTCCGCATGACAATCTGCGCGCGGCGGCCCAGCGCGGGCTGACGGGGATCAACGTCTCGAAGGCGCTCGGCGGACTCGAGGCGGGCGTACTCTCGTACAGCCTTGCGGTCACCGAGATGGCGCAGGCCTGCGCCGCGACGACCGTGGCGCTGTGCGTGAACAACATGGTCGCCGAGGTCGTGGAGGCCTTCGGCACGCCCGAGCAGCGCGAGGCCCACGTGGCCAAGCTTTGCAACTACGGACACGTCGTCGGTGCCTTCGCGCTCAGCGAAGCCGGGGCGGGTAGTGACCCCGGCGGCATGCGGACCAAGGCGGTCAAGACGGACAAGGGCTGGATCATCAACGGCTCGAAGCTGTGGATCACCAGCGGCACCGATGCGGGACTGTTCGTCGTCTGGGCCAAGACCTCCGACGCGCCGGGGGCCCGCGGCATCTCCACCTTCCTCGTGCCCGCCGACACGCCCGGGGTCCAGCCGGGCAAGCCCGAGCACAAGATGGGCCTGCACGGCAGCACCACGACCGCGCTCGACTTCACCGACGTCGAGGTTGGCGACGATGCACTGCTCGGCGAGCAGGACAAGGGCTTCCGCGCGGCCATGATGGCGCTCGACGGCGGCCGCATCGGCATCGCATCGCAGGCGGTGGGCGTTGGCCTGGCGGCGACGCAGCTGGCCGCCGACTACGCCAAAAAGCACGCCGACGCCGCCCGGTCGCAGGCCGTGCAGTTCCGCTTGGCCGACAGCGCCACCGAACTCGAAGCGGCGCGCCTGCTCGCGCTGCAGGCTGCGTGGCGCAAAGAGAACAAGATGAACTTCACCCGCGAGGCGTCGATGGCCAAGATGTTCTCGTCCGAGGCATCCGTCCGCGCGTGCGCACGCGCGCTCGAGGTGATGGGCGAGCTCGGCAACGACGAAGCGGCGCAGGCCGAGCGCCTGTTCCGCGACGTTCGCGTCACCATGATCTACGAGGGCACGTCCGAAGTGCAGCGCATCGTCATCAGCCGCGACATTGCGCGCCGCTTCGCCAGCCAAGCCTGACCTGCGTCGATACCTCTTACGGACCTGAGCTCACCATGAACTTTGAACTCGACGAAGACACCATCCTGCTCCGCGACAGCATTCGCGAACTCGGCAAGCAAAAGGCCGAGCATGTCGCCGGCTGGGATGCCGACCGGGCGCTGCCCAGCGCGTGGATCGAAGAACTCTCCGAGCTCGGGCTGCTCGCGATGCGCGTGCCCGAAACCGACGGCGGCGCCGGACTGACCACGCTTGCGGCGATGGCCGTGCTGGAAGAACTCGCGCACTTCAGCGCCGCGACGGCGTTCACCGTGGCCGTCCACAACGTCCTGGGGCTCGGCCACGCGAACGCGTCGGCGACCGCGCTGGTCGAAGAGGGCGTACTGCTGGGCTTCGCCGACGGAAGCGCCACCTTGACCGCCGTGGGCAGCGGCGACGCATGGACGCTCCAAGGCACGGTCGAGCTCGCGTTCGGGGCATCGGGCGCGGGTGCATGGGTCGTCACCGCGACGGTCGAGGGCGCGGTCGAGGCGTTTTTGGTGCGACGCAGCGACGCCGTGCGCACGAGCCGAGCCCGCACGCTGGGGCTGCGCGCCGCCGACATCGGCAGCCTGACCGTCGAGGGTGCCACCGCCACGCGCCTCGTCTCGGACCACGTTCGCGTCGGCACCGACTGGACCGCCGCGCTCGGGTTCCTGGCGGCGGGCATCGGTCGGGCCGCGCTCGCCGAAGGTACCGCGTACGCGAAGGAGCGGCAGCAGTTCGGCAAGCCGATCGCCGCGTTCCAGGCCATCCAGTGGAAGCTGGCCGACCTGGCTACGGCACTCGATGCCGCGGAACTCATGCTCGGCATCGCGGCGAACCGTGAGGACGACGGGCGTGCGGCAGCCGTTGCCCGCGGCACCCTCGCTGCGGTGCAACCCGTCACGCAGGGCTGCTCGGACATGCTTCAGATTCACGGTGGCTACGGCTACACCGAGGAGTACGCAGTCGAGCGCCTGTACCGGGACGCTCGCGCGGTCGCTCTGTATGCGGGCGTTCGTTCGCGGACGAAAGCGGTCGTCGCCGAGGCCGTCGCGCAGCGCTTCTCGCCGTCCTGAGGCTGTCCTGGGGCTGTCCTGGGGCCATCCGGAGGCTGGATCGGCGCGTCGACGACAGACACGGCCCTCGAGATTTAAGCCCTAAACGTCGGGTGCATGCCTCGCGCCCCCGCACCTTCGCTCGGATACTCGAAGCGATGATGCGAAAAACGATGCGACGAGGACGGGTCGTGTTGGCAGCCACGGCTGCCGCAGCGCTGGCGGCGTGCGGGGACGATACGGCTGCGGCCGACACCGACAGGGGCAGCTCCTCGACCACGACGTCGACCACGGCGACCCCGACGTCGGGTGCGGCCTCGACGAGCGGCGCGGCGAGCTCCTCCACGACCCTCGACCCGGACACCTCGGCGGGCTCGAGCGATGGCGGGAGCTCGAGCTCCAGCGAAGGCGGCACGACCGGTTCGACGGGGGATCCGGGGGACTCCAGCAGCAGCGACGGCGGCTCCACGGGCGATCCCGCGGTCTCGCTGACACCCGAGCAGGCCTGTCCCTTCGACGTGTCGTTCTACGAGACCGGCGAGTTTGCGCCGAACCCCGCCTCGCCGGGGCAGTCGGTGTTTGCGGGGCCCTCTGCAGGCGAGTCTGCAAGCGGCTTTCTGCTCTGGGAAGGCACGGCGTCATCCGACCAGATCCGCGTCAACGGCGGCCAGCCCGATGACTTCCCGTGCGTGGTGGCTGGCGACGGTGACGACCTCATCGAGTGGGAGTTCGGCGAGTCCACCGAAGGCGGGTCCTACGCGACGATCTCCGGCGGTCTGGGTGCCGACACGTTCGCGTATCGAAGCCGGTCGTTCGACACCAACGACGACGAGACGCCAGTGCACACCATCGTCGACTTCGAGAGCGGCGTCGACCGCATCTATTTCGATGCAACGCTCTCGCGCGGTTTCGATGCTGCGGCGGCGAGCGTCGTCTTCGAAGACGACTTCGAGGGCGGGACCGTCGATGGCCCGCGCTTGACCGTCGACAACGCCAACGGCGACGTGTGGCTCAGCGCGTTCAACGGGGAGCAGTACGAGTCGAACCGGATCATCCACCTCGAGGGCGAAGTGGAACTGGTCGAAGGTGACGTCGTCATCGACGAGACGATCCCCGGATGTCCAGTCGACTACGCGTATGCGCAAGACTTCCGCGAAGGCGACAACACCGGCGAGATTGGCGTGGCCATCACGGGGGAGGGCGCGAGCTTCAGCGGCGGCGGTGGCATCGGCCTGGGCTCGGTCGAGGACGACGTGTTGTCCGTTTCGGCCGCCGAAGGGACCAACTGCGCGACGGCCAGTGACGGCGACGACGTCGTGCAGACGTTCATCAGCGGCCTGGGGGAGACCTCGGAGACGTCACCGTACGTGGCCGGAGGCCCCGGTGAGGACACGTTTGCCGTCAACCACAACCTCACGACGACCAACCCCGGCACTGCGGGCATCGTTGCGGCGCACATCACCGACTTCGAGCCCGGCGTGGATACGCTGGCGCTGAACGTGAACACGCTCGACGTCGGGGAGGTCGGCGAGGCGGTCGTGACGTTCATCGACGGCTATGACGCGGACTCCGTGTCGCCGACGTCGAGCAACGGCATCGTCATCGACGCGATGGATGGCGAGGTCTGGGTGACCAACGGAGAGACCGGCAGCAGCGTCACGGTGTTCCTCGACGGCGCGCCCGCGATCACCGAAGACGACGTGTTGCTCTACTGAGCGTCGGTTGGCTCGAACAGCGACCGAAGCCGCAGCGGCGTGCGGTCGACGGGCACCGACGCCGGGCTCTCGTAGAACGGGATGCTCAGGCTGATTCGGGGCCCGTCGGGATTCGTGGCTCGATGGAAGACGCCGGGCGGCATGTAGAGCACGCTGCCCGGCCGCAGCCGCGCGCGGAAGTCGACGCGCAAGGTAGCCTCGGCGTCCTCGACGGGCATGGCACGCCGCGGGTCGGTGCCCTTGTACACCGTCCAGTCGGTGCTGCCGTGCAGCTGGATGTAGAGCTTGTGCTGCGGCGTATCGCGGTGGACGTTGTAACCGCTCGCGTTGGCCCGCGGGGACACGTAGATGTGGACGTCGGCCTGGACGCGGGCGCCGAGCCCCTCGACCTCGCGGATGAGCTCTTCCACGCCGGGGGTGATGCTCGACATGTTGTGCAGCACGAAGCTGCAGCCCTGCTCGAGCAGACCGGCGACGTGTCGCTTGCGAACGAAGCCGGCGGACCACGCCGGACCCGGCTGCGGCGCGTGGATCTGGGCGGCGGGTAGCTTCGCGCCGTCGGGACCGATCACGGCCAAGCCGTGCCGCGAGGCAACGCCGTCATTGAGGCGCGCTTCGATCGTCTCGATCGAGACCAGGCCCTCCAGCGGGTTCTTGCTGCGCTTGACCAAGAAGCACTGCCGGCCGAAGTACGTCGCGCGGAAGTCCGCGGGGGTGACGGGAGCAATGACGTCGCGTAGTCGCATCAGGCCTCGAAGATCGCTGCGTCGGGTCGCTGCACGGGCGCCTTGTCCTGGACACCGCGGACGGTCACGTTTGCGGCCACGGAGACCCGCGGTCGGGTGCCGTCGTACGGATGCACGTAGTGATAAATCCAGGCCGGAAAGCACAGCATCATGCCGGTCCTGGGGCGCACGCAGACGCTGTCCTGGCCGCTGACGCCCGGCGTGTTCATCATCGTGACGCGGGTGCGGGGGTCGAGAAACTCGAGGCAGCCCGCGGGAGTGTCCCCTCCATCGCCGACATCGGGGTAGTAGACCACCGCGAAGTTGGCGAGCGGATGCACGTGGGGGCGGGCGTAGTGGCCGCTGCGGCTCACGTTGGCCCACGCGTCCATGTGCAGGTTCAGCGCGAAGGTTCCCGGGTCCTTGCGCAGCTCGAGACCAACGGCTTCGGCGACGACGGACTGCATCAGCTCGATCAACACCGTGATCTCGGGCGCGTCCCAGCGCAGGAGGTCGCTGTCCGAGTGCCACCCACCCACATTGCTGCGCAGGACCGTCTCACCCTGCGCCGCAGCCTCTCGCTCGAGGACGCGCTGGGTGAGGCCTCGGTTGAACCGCTCCAGCCCGTCGTACTGCCGCCGCACGAAGCGGGTCGGGAACAGCTCGATGCGCTCTTCGGTGAAGTCGACGCCCCTCACGAATCGACGATAGCAGGCGTCGACGTAGACCCCCTTTGCACAGATCTGTGCTGAGGGGGCGTATGCGGCCGTTTGCGGGCTCAGCCGACGGGGGGAGGCGGCGGCGTCGAGATGACTTCGAGGCCGCTGCCGCCGGGGTACCCGTAGCTGACGTCTTGGTCGTAGCCGACGGAGACGATGCCGCAGGGTTGGTCGGAGACGACCCGGTGCGAGCCGGTCTCGACGGCCAGGTGCACGTACTCGTAGCCGACCCCGTCGAGGACGCCCAGCGGCATCCATCCCGCCGCATCGACCGACACGCCGTCGCGCTCGACGCTGGCGCCCTGCTGACGAACGACCGTGACGTAGTTGCTCGCGTATCCGTCGGGG
Organism: Myxococcota bacterium; assembly: GCA_039024335.1. Taxonomy (GTDB): domain Bacteria; phylum Myxococcota_A; class Polyangia; order Nannocystales; family Nannocystaceae; genus CAJXVA01. The sequence goes on along the minus strand of JBCCQM010000224.1, from coordinate 6,487 downwards.
ACCAAGAAGATGTAGTCCTCCTGGTACTGCGCGGCGGCGGGCAGGGAGATCATCGCCGGGTCGCCCTGGCTGGAGAACGCGCCGCCGAGGGCCTGCGAGCTGAGCAGGAACTGGGTGAGCGCAAACGACTGCTCGGGGTCGCCGGAGGTGACGGTGAACGGAAGGTTGGTCTCGAACCGGACCGTCTCGCCCGCGTTGATCGTGGTGGGAGCGCCCGGCGGAGGCGCCGGGGAGTAGGTCAGCGTGGTGCCATCGAACGAGCCCGTGATGCGGTACGCGGCCGGCACGATTTCGCCGGGCACGGTCGGGGAGGGTGGGGGCGCGGCGAGGTAGCTGTCTCCCCAGGCCACCAGCGGCAGCATCTGCTGCTCGAGGTGGTCGGCGCAGCACTGGCCCGGGTTGGGCTCGAGGGTCGCGACGTTGCCTGCGAACACGGCGACGGGCTTGTCCGCCACGACGCGCGAGCCCGACAAGCTGCCGTCGCCCATGTTCGCGCCGGGAATCACGGAGACGGCCGTGAACACTTCGCCGCGATTGAGCGTGACGCCTTGCGTGTCCCCGGCGTACAGGCCCCACGTCGCGAACAGGTCGACCGTGGTGGCGTCTTCGGTGGCCACGACCGAGACGAAGGCACCGGCGTTGTCACCGTTGGGCTCGGCGTCGGTGCTCAGCCACAGCGCGTTGCCGGTGATCGCCGTGTAGTCGGTGTCGAGGACGGGCGTGGGGAACAGCAGCGACGCGTCGTTCGAGAACACCTGCACGGTGTTGTCGAGCGGGTTGAACTGGTACGCGGTGATCGGGACGTCGCTTTCGACCCGGTACGACTGGCCACCGTAGGTGTTCGCGCGCGGCTCCTGGTTGAGTGCAGGCAGCCGAAACTCGTGAATCTGCCCCGGCGGCACGCTGGTCGTCTCCACCATCGCGCCACTGACCCCGTTGAAGACCTGCACCGACGCCGAGGCCTCGCTGGCGGTGTTGGCCACGACGACGGCGAACTGCTGGTCGGCGGGCGCGGGGCTGCCGTTGATGCCGGCCCACGCGTTCGGCAGGTCGACGGCCCAGAACTCGCAGCCCTGGTTGCTGGCGTTTTGTGCCGCCTCCTCGCAGCTGCCCACGGGCGCCGTGCCGTCGCCGCCCGTCATTTGACCCGTGCCGCCGCCTCCGATGTCGAGCTTCTCGCCCGTCTCGTCGCCACCGTCGTCGGCCTGGCCGCCCGTGCCGCTGGCCGTGGTGACCGGGCTGGTGATGCCGGGCGCCGCGTTGCCGTCGTCGTCGCGCTCCTCCGTACAGGCGAGCAGCGAACACAGCGAGGCGAGCAGGACGAGGCGGGCAGGGCGGGTCATGGGGTCTCCGATCGCGCGGTCGCGATTCGGAAACGGTGGATCAGCGAAGGTAGGCTGTCAAACACCGTTCCCGCGCCCGAATGTCAGCAGATCGGGAACCGATCCGCAGGGAAGCTGCACTGCACGAACGGCGGTGCGTCCTACTGGGCGACCGGGACCACGGCGACGATGCCGAAGTAGTTCGCCGAGGCCGCGACGTACTGCGCGTCGGCGTCGACGGTTCGGTCGGCCAGCTGGCGCCACTCGTCGCCGCGCTCGATGACCAGCGTGGGGTCGGTCATGCTGCTGGACTCGAGGCTGAGGCCCTCGGCGCCGGCGGTGGCGCTCCAGTCGTATTCGACCATCGCGGGCAGGACCAGCGGGGTGCCCATCGGCTCGATGGCGTAGACCCGAACGGCGCCGTCGGGGCCTTCGTCGACCGCGTGGATCGAGACGTCGACCGCGTCGTGCAGCGCGCCGGCGGGGACCTCGAGGGTGAGGCGCCCGTCCTCGCTGACGACGACGCCGCCCTCGGGGCCGATCTCGGTGCCGCTGCCGTGGTCGCAGCCGGCCGCGAGCGAACCAAGCGCGGTGAGCGCGAGACCGAAGGCGAGGGTGCGAGTCGTGCTGCGAGCCATGTCTGACCTACGAAGCAATCCACGTGCCGGTTCGTCGAAAGTTCCAAACTCTTGAAATGACTGGTGCGGCGATTTCATCCCGGCTCCAGGGGCGGCCCATGGGGTGGCCACCTCGACGAGCCAGCTGGCCACCGTCGTAGCCGCGATTTCACCCCGCCCCCAGCGTTTCCGCGCGCCTTCGCAGCCTCGTCGTGGACCCAGCGCGGCTCCGCGCCCGGCCGGTTGACCGCGGTGGCGCAAAGCGGCAAGGGTGGGCCTTCGATGACGGTCTCTCGGATCCGCATTCGCGCGCTGGCCCACGGGGGCGACGGCGTCGGCGCACCTGTCGACGGTGAAGGCCCCACGTGGTTCGTGCCCGGCACGCTGCCGGGGGAACTCGTGGAAGCGTCGGCGGTGCGCGTCGCCAAGCGCTTCATTCGCGGTGAGCTCGTGGCGGTCGTCGAGCCCTCGCCCGACCGAGTTCCGGGCGCGAACGCTGCGGGCCACGGGGGGTGCGACTGGCACTTCATCGACCCGGTCAAGCAGCCCGAGTTCAAGGCGCGCATCGTCGCCGACCAGCTTCGTGGCGTGGGCCCCGGCGTTCGGGTTGGGTTCGCAGGTGCGCCCACCGGATACCGCCGTCGCGCACGGCTTCACTATCGTCGCGGTGAAGAGGGCTTTGCGCTGGGCTTCTTCGCGCCGAAGTCACGAACGATCGAAGGCCTCGATCCGTGCTCGGTGCTCGTCCCAGCGCTGGTGACGGCGGTGTCCAAGCTGGAGACCGTGGCGGGAATCCTGCCTCCTTCGGGGGAAGTGCTCGCGCTTTCGGACGGCAGCAAGGTCCTGCTCGGACTCCCGAAGGTGAAGCCGGAGCCAGACGTGATGGAGGGCTTGCGGGCGCTGCTCGACGACACGCTCGTCGGCATCGAGGTCCGGGGTGGACGCCGTCAGGGGCACGTCGGAGCGCGGACGCTCGACATCGACGGTACCGCACGCTGGGCTCCCATTCGGATGAGCGCGTTCTCGTTTTGCCAGGCCAACGCCGTGGGCAACGCGGCGCTGGTCAAGCACGTCGTCAAGATGGCGCAGGCCGACGGTCTTCGCGTCCTCGAGCTGTTCGCGGGGTCGGGCAACTTCTCCCGCGCCCTCGCGCTGACCGCCCAGCGCGTTTGGGCCAGCGACACCGACCACGACGCGGTCAAGACGCTCCAGGGGCTGGCGAAGGCCCACGACCTTCCGATCAACGCCAAGCGGCAAAGCGCGGCCAACCTGCTGCCCAAGCTGGCCAAGGGCGCTTCGGACTACGACGTGATCGTGCTCGACCCGCCGCGCGCCGGGCTGGGCGAGGAAGGGACCGCGGCCGCGTGCCGCGTCGCCAACCAGCGCATCGTCTACGTCAGCTGCGATCCCGCCACGCTCGCCCGCGACCTGAAGATTGCGACCGCGAAAGGGTTCGACGTCGAGGACATCACCGTGTTCGACTTGATGCCGATGACGTCGCACATCGAGATCGTCGCTACGTTGAAGTCGCGGAGCTTCGGCGGGTGAAGACGCTGACCGACGCGCTCGAGGCGGGCACGTTCGCGCCGGTCTATCTGCTGTACGGCAACGAGCCCGGACCCGTGCGGGCGTGCGTGGCTGCGATCCGCAAGCACGTGCTCGAGCCGGGCATGGAGGCGTTCAACCACGAGCGCTTTGCGGGCCGCGAGCTCGAAGGCGCGGGCCCGGTGCTCACGGCGTGTACGCAGCTGCCCGTGATGGCGTCTGCGCGCCTCGTGGAGCTCGACGACCCCGAAGCGGTGGGCAAGGGCAAGGGGGACGCCGCCAAGGCCAGTCAGGATGCGCTCATCGCGTACATGAAGGCGCCCAACCCCACGACGGTGCTTGTGCTCGTCAGCAGCGGCATCGACGGCCGCTCGCGGCTGGTCAGCACCGCGAAGAAGGCCGGCTTCGTCGCCAAGTTCGAGCAGATCAAGCGCGACCGCGACGCGGTGGACTTCGTGTACGGCGCGGCGCGGGACGCCGGCACCGCGATCGACCGCGATGCCGCCGAGCAGATGGTGCTGCTCGTGGGCACCGGCCAGTCGGCGCTGCTCGCCGCGCTCGAGCGCGCCAGCCTGCACGCCGGGCAGGGGGCCACCGTCAGCCTTGCGGACGTCACCGCGGTCTGCGGCCACACGCGCGACGCGGTGATCTTCGAGCTGACCGACGCGGTCGGCATGGGCAACCGTGACCGGGCGCTCACCGTGCTCGCGCGCCTGTTCACCGAGAGCGCGGCCGGCGAGATCGGTCAGGCCAACCAGACCCTCGCCATGCTGATTCGCCAGCTCCGGCTCGTGTTCACGGCGAAGGCGGCGGGCGGCAACCCGGCGCGGATCGGGCAGGTCGCCGGCGTGCCCCCGTTCGTGGCCAAGAAGCTCGCGCAGCAGAGCCGCGGCTTCGACGAGGCGCGACTGCGTCGAGCCTACGCGGGGTTGTCCCGGCTCGATCGCGACCTCAAGGGCGGCTCGTTCTCCACCGTGAAGTCGCCGTACCTGGCGCTGCAGCGGTGGATCCTCGAGGTCTGTGACGCGCTGCCCGGCGTGGCGCCACGAACCTGAAGCGCCCGCCGAATCCGCGAAACCAACCAAGAAAAACGCCCCGCGACCGAAGTCGGCGGGGCGTTTCGCGTTTCGAGCGGTCGCCGGGCGACGAGCTCAGGCGGCCTTGCCGCTCTGGGCTTGGGCCTTGGCCACGGCGGTGGTCAGGCGCGAGAAGTAACGCGAAGCGGTGTTCTTGTGGATGACGCCCTTGCTGGCGGCCTTGGCCACGGCGTGCAGGGCTTCGGGGAGCGTCTTTTTGGCGTCCTCGACTTCACCCTTGCCGAGCTGGGCACGCAGGCGCTTCATGTAGGTGCGCATGGTGCTGAGGTGAAGGAGGTTCCGAGCGCGACGCTTGGTGCGCTGGCGGTTGCGTTTTTCGGCGGACTTGTGGTTTGCCACGGTGGGTCTCTTCGCTGGCGGGCGGACGCCCGGCTGAGTCTCGAAACGGACGGCGTTTGTGGCCCACGGCTTCGGGGTTGTCAAGCGGGTGATGAAGGTGTCATTCATCAGCCTCGTGTCCGCGTCGAAATCGAGCATTCTTCGTCGAATCGGCCTCGTGGCGGCGCTTGGCATGGCCTCGTGCGTGTTCACACCACCGCCGCCGCTGCCCGAGGAGCTGGCCGATGGCGCGGCCACGCCGGCCGCCGGCGGAGATCCGACCGCTGCGGGCGGTCAGGGCAGCGTGGACGCGGCCGCAGCGGAGCAGGCGTTTTCCGAGGGCGACCCGCCCGCGCTGGGCATGACGTACGAGGAGATGCAGGCCTACGCCGCCTCGCAGGGCGACCCGCGCAAGGGCGTCTACGAGCTGGAGGAGGCCTTGGCCGAGATTCCCGGGGAGGGTCCGCTGTGGGCGGTGCTCGAGCTCGAGGCCGGCCGCATCGAGTGCGAGCTGTTTCCGCAGGTCGCGCCCCGCACCGTCGCGAACTTCGTCGGGTTGGCACGCGGCAAGCGTCCGTTCAAGGACCCGCAGGGCGGCGGCTGGGTGGAGCGCCCGTACTACGACGGCACGCTCTTCCACCGCGCCATCGCTGGCTTCATGGTCCAAGGCGGCGACCCGCTGGGGACCGGGCAGGGCGGACCGGGCTACGTGATCCCCGACGAGTTCGGTCCCGGCCTTACCCACGACCGGGCGGGTCGGCTGAGCATGGCCAACCGAGGCCCGGGCACCGGTGGCGGTCAGTTCTTCGTCACCCTGGGGCCCACGCTCCACCTCGACGGCCTGCACACGATCTTCGGGCAGTGTACCGAGGACTCGATTCGGCTCGCGGAGGGCATCGCCGCCAACGTGGGGCCCAACGACCGCCCGGTGCCCGACGCCAAGATCGTCCGGGTCAGCATCGAGCGCCGCTGACGGTTCGATGCTGGCGCTCGTCCTCGGCATGCGACTCTCGGCGCCTTCGATCCCGCCGCCGCCGCCCGAGGATCCGTTCCCCGCGGCCTTCGAGCTGATCTGGGACGCGCCGTCCGGCTGCTCCAGCGCGGAGGCGATCGAGGCGCGGGTGGCCGCGCTGCTCGACGGCGCGCCGCGAGGGCAGGGGACGGCGCAGGTCCACGCCGCCGTGACCGAAGCACCGACCGGGGTCACGATGACGCTGACGACGACGTACGCGGGTCGCAGCGACGCGCGGACCGTGACGTCACCCAGCTGCGGGTCGCTCGAGGAGGCGACGGCCCTGCTCCTGGCGATCGCGCTCGAGCCTCGCCTCGCGCCGGCCGAGACGCCGAAGCCGGCACCCGAACCGGAACCGGAACCCGAACCCGAGCCTCCGCAGCAGCCCGCGCGCGTGGAGCCGCCGGCTCGAGCCACGCCGCGCAGTCCCTCGCCACCGACTCTGCCGCCCGCGGTGACGCCCGAGCCTCGCGTCGCCGCGGCGTCGCCGGGTCGGCGCGAGCGTCGACTGAAGCCGAGCGTGGCGGCGGCGGTCGGGGGCGAGTGGGGCCAGATCCGACTGCCGACGGTGGCCGT
>JBCCQM010000223.1:0-12617 GCA_039024335.1 Myxococcota bacterium | reverse complement strand
CCACGCGTCGATTCGCGTTTGTGATGCGTCTGCGCAGCTACGGTCCGTTGCGCGCAGTGGCGTCGGCAGCGGCTCTCCGGCGCCCGAGTTTCGCAAAGGGCAGGGGATCATCGGGTGGGCCGTGCAGCAGGGCGAGCCCGTCCGGGTGAACAACAGCCCCGCCGACGCCCGGTTCGCGCCCACGCCCAACCGCGGCTTCGAGGTTCGCTCGGTGATGTCGATCCCCTTGTTCGCGGGGGAGCGGGTGCTCGGCGCCTTCTCGGTGTCGGCGGCCCAAGCCGACGCGTTTTCCTTCGCGCACGAGCAGGCCGGCGTCGTCGTTGCCCACGCGGTCGCGCAGGCGCTGCGGTGCGCGGAGCTGGAGCGGCTCGCCACCACCGACGCGCTGACGCGGGCGTACAACCGAAGCTACTTGGTCCCGAGCCTGTCGACCGAGATGAACCGGGCGCGGCGGACCCAGAAGCCATTGTCGGTGCTGCTGATGGATCTCGACGACTTCAAGTCGGTCAACGATCGGCACGGCCACGCCGTGGGCGATCAGGTCCTGTGTCGCTTCACCGAGGTGGTCCGCAGCTGCGTGCGCTCGTTCGACGTGCTGGTGCGGCGCGGCGGCGAGGAGTTCGAGCTGATCATGCCGGGCACCACCACGGTCGAGGGCTACCGGGTGGCAGAGCGCATCCGAGCGAAGCTCGCGTCCACGCCGTTGGCGGTGCGCGACGACGTCAAGATTCTTCAGACCGTGTCGGTTGGACTCGCCACCTGGGACGGTCGCGAGGGTCCCGAGGCGCTCGACTCGCGTGCCGACCTCGCGATGTACGAGGCGAAGCAGCGGGGTCGCAACCGGACCATCACCGCCTCGATGCCCCGGCTGAACGCTGCGTCGACCGAGTCCGCCCTCGAAGCCAGCATCTGAAGGATGGCCGCGGCTAGAGCGTGCGGACGCCGACGTCGTCAAGCAGGTACTCGACGATCGCCTTTTGCATCCTGATGCGGCGCCGCTCGCCGAACTCCATCCAGGTCTCGATGCACAGGCCGACGCACCCGACTGCATCGACGATGACTTCCGTCGACGACGTCGAGACCGGGTAGTACTGCGGGTCGAAGTGCTCGTCTTCGCCGGTGAAGCGAGCGTTGAGCCGCGCGATCGTGCGGTTGACGATCTCCGGCCGCGGCTCGACGCCGTACACGATGGTCTGCCCGAACGAGGGATTCACGTCGGGGTGGTACCGCTTCCAGCTCTCGTGCAGCGTGGCCATCAGCGCCGGCTTCTCGTCGATCATCAAGTCCATGAACTTCCGAGCGAGTCGCTTCTCCCAGTCCTCGGAGTCGGCGTCACCGGGAAAGCACCGGTTCAGGTCGAGGCGTCCCGTCGGCATGCGCTTGCGGACCCGGTATGCTGCCGGGTTCATCACCGGCACGACGATGAGTCGCCCGTGCGTGGGACGAAGGCCCTCCTCGAGCATCTCCTGCAGCGCGTGAACGCCCGCGACCTCGTCGCCGTGAATGCCTGCTTGGATCACGGCCGTGGGCCCCGGCTGGTCCGCGTCGAACACGTGGACGGGCAGGGTGGGGGTGAACCAGTGGACGCCGGGAGTCAGGGGCACGGGCGGCAGTCTACTCGAAGTCTTTGCGCTTGAAGATGCACCAGCCTGCCTCCGAGACGACCTGGATGTTGTGGGCGATCGCGTAGTTCCGGCGGAAGCGGCGATCGTCGTAGAGCTGACGGCTCGCCTTCATGCCGGCCTCTTTGCACGCCTGACCGTTCATGATGATGACGACGTACTCCGGCATCACGTCGAAGAACCGCTCCTTGTAGCCCTTGCCGATCTTCTGGGTGTAGCCGCCGGGCAGCTGGCTGATGACCGGGTCGACCAGGCCGAGCAGATCGAGGATCGGGTAGTTGGTCCGGTAGCCGACGTAGCCGATGTCACCGATGGCCACGCGCCCAGGCTTGCCGCGCGTCGCCAGCCACTCCGCGGCTTGCCCCGCGGCGTTGTCCCAGAACCGCTTCTCCTCGGCGAGCCACTTCTTCTGGGCCTCGGCGATGTGGTCGACGCGCTCGATGCCGACCCACGTCAAGAAGCCGCCCAGCGCCAAGATCGGCGCGGCCTTCCGATGCTCGATGATGGCGCGCACCGTCATCCCGACCAGCAAGAATGCGTAGGGCTCGGCGGGCGCCATGAACCGGAAGTAGGACATCCAGTCTCCGCCCACGAGCAGCACGTACCCGCAGATGGCGGTGAACACCGCGGCGAGCGTCAGCGTCTCGCGATGCTTGCGAACCACGCCGACGGCGATGCCGTAGAGCATCAAGAACACGATCGGACCCGCGTGCTGTAGCCAGCCCTCGAGGTAACCTTTGCCGGCTTCGACCTGCTGGCGCAGGTTGCCCGTCTTGGCCGACAGCGTCGCGGGAAGCCACGCGCCGTAGTAGTCGTGGCGCCACAGCAGGTGCAGCGCGAGCGGAGCCGCGAAGAGCACCCCGCGCAGCAGGTTCTGGCGAGCGAAGAAGCGGCGCCCCAACAGCAGCATCGGGATGCCCAAGAACATGGGCGCCTCCGGTCGGGTGAGCCCTGCGAGCGCGAAGACCAGGCCCGACCACGGGATGCCGCGGTCGCGCTCGACCTCGCGAAACATCAGCCACGTCCCCAGCATCACCAAGAAGACGAAGCCGATCGTCTCCAGCCCGAACATCGCGTAGCCCGAGAACGTCGAGCTGCTGGCGAGCAGCCACGTCGCGATGCACGGGGCCGCACGAAGCGGTGCGATGCGATCGGCGAGCCGGTAGACCACGAGCAGCGTGCCGATCGCCGCGCCCCCGCCCGCGAGCTTGGCGGTGACGTGCGGGTCGACGCCGACCTTCATTCCCGCGGCAACCATCACGGTCCACGCGAAGTTCGTATAGCCCTCGATGCGCTCGCCGGGGTTGTAGACGAGCCCGAGCCCGTCCGCGAGGTTCCGCGCGTACCGGAAGGAGATGTACGCGTCGTCGTAGGTGAACCAGTGGACGCGCCACATGTTCACGCAGAGGATCCACAGCGGGATACCCAGGCCGAGCAGCAGGTGCAGCGCGGGCGGGAGCGGCTCTCCGTCGAGCCATCGCGCGACCACGCTGACCCGGCGCACGCGCTCGACGAGTCCCTCGATCACGACCTGTCCTCTCGAGTCAGACGGGAGAAGTACAGCCCGCTCGCGACGAAGGCGGCCGTACACGCGACGGCGCTCGCGTAGCTGAAGCCGCGGAAGAAATCCAGCCAGCTCAGATCGGCGCCACCAAAGTTCTTGAACAGCAGCAGCCCGACGGAGCCCGCGTAGCCGAACGCGTCCGTCACGTAGATCATGAACACCGCGGTTCCCACCGCGCCGGTCGCCGCGATGAGTCGGTCGAACAGCACGCAGCCGTACGGAACGTAGGCGAGGTACAGCCCCACGCCCAGCGCGACCATCCAGACGGCGCCCGAGATGAGGCCGGCGTCGAACAGCAGCGTGGCGCCGCCGATGAGGATCGTGCCCACGGCCATCAGCGCATGGATCGCGAGCAGTGCGGTTCGGTTGCCCTTGATCGTGTAGATCGAGGCGAGCGCGGCCATCACCATCAGGGCGACGGGAAGCTCCGACGCGGTGAAGATCGCCGGCTCGTCTCCCCAGCCGAGCGCACCCCAAATCTCGGCCGCGAAGTTGTCGCGGAAGTCTCGGTACGCGGTGAGGAACATGTACAGACCCGTCAGCGTGACGAGGCCGAACGCGAAGCGCTTGATGAACGCGACGCGCTCGGGGCCACGCATCGGCGCCCGGACCGTTCGGGCTGCTTCATCCTCGGGCGTGGGCGGCGGGAGCTGCCGCAGCAGGTACACCGCGAGCAAGAACGCCGGGGCAAAGCACAGCCCCGTGATGAACGGCATCCACGACTCGGACACGCCCGCTTCGAGCCACGCGGCGCCGACGGACTTCACGGCGCCGCTGGCGACGATGTACGACGTCGACAGCCCCGCGCCGAGCAGCTCCGAGGTGCGGCGGCCTTCGAGGAAGCCGTAGACCAGGCCCCACACCGCGCCGAGCGGCAGGCCGTTGAAGAAGATCGCGATCACTTTCCCGCCCGGCGGCACGACCGCGAACACGCCCAGGGCCAGCTCAGCGGCGGCGATCAGTCCCAAAAGCGTCGCGGCCCGGCGGGTGGGGCTGATCTCCGAGACGAACTTGATGCTGAGGAACTTCGAGAGCGCGTAGCCCACGACCTGCGCGATCACGAGCGCGATCTTCAGGTCGATGGCGTCACCGAGCTCGCCCTCGAACGTCGCGGCCGCGAACGGCTTTCGGAACGCGTACATGCAGAAGTACGCCGAAAACGCCGCCGCGATGGCGTAGGTCGAAAACGCCGCGGTGCTAGCCGTGTCGAGCTTGCGCCGAATCCAACTCACGCCCGCCTAGGGTCGCGAGCCGCGTCGCCTGGGGCAAGCGCTGGCCGGACTTGGCCCTCGGGCGGCCCGTGAGAATGCGGTCTTCGGCACCGGAAACGCTGGCATCCGTTGACGCGCGCCCTTGCCGCGGTGTAGGCCTTCCCCGAGGTTTTCGACGATGAAGAAGACGCTGATTCTGGTCGCGGTATCGATGGCTCTTTCCGCGTGCTCTGGGCGCAAAGCGGTTTGGGAGGGTGGCTCGTCCACGCCGCCCGCAGCGGCTGCGGCCGGTGACGCGGCTGCACCTGCCGCAGACGACGGCGCCGCCGCGCCCGGTGACGCCGAGTGGGACCAGCGTGCGGACGTGGCCAAGCTGCGCACCGCCATCGCCACGTGGGAGAAGGCCGCCGAGGCCGACCCCAACAACGCCACGCTGCTGGTCAAGCTGACCCGCGCCAACTACTTCCTCGCCGACGGCTACCTTCGCGGTGAAGCCGATGAGAAGGAGTACCTCAAGACGATGGACAAGGGCGTGAAGTGGGGCGAGAAGGCCCTCGTCGCCTCTTCGCCGGAGTTCGCGGCTGCCATGCAGGGCGGCGCCAAGTTCCCCGAAGCCATCTCCAAGGTCGGCAAAGAGGGCGTGCCCGCGATGTACTGGTACGCCTCGTCGCTGGGTAAGTGGGCCAAGAAGAAGGGCTTCGCAGTCCTGCTTGGGCAGAAGGACAACGTCAAGGCGACGATGGACCGCTGCCTCGAGCTCGACCCGACCTTCTATCACGGTGGTCCGCACCGCTACTTCGGGGCGTACTACGCCATCGCTCCCGCCTTCGCCGGCGGCGACCTTGAGAAGTCTAAGGTCCACTTCAAGAAGTCGCTGGAGATCGCACCCGACTTCGTCGGCACCAAGGTCCTGTGGGCGGCCGAGCTCGCGGTGAAGCAGCAGGACGAAGCCACCTTCGACGCGCTCATCGCCGAGATCGAAGCGGCCAAAGAGGACGCGATTCCCGAGGTCATGCCCGAGCTGCGCATCGAGAAGCAGAAGGCCGCCGAGCTCAAGGCCAACCGCGGCGACCTCTTCTAAAGAAGGAACGGTCGCGCGCGTGCGACGTCGCCCAGCGGGTGCATGCCGGCTGGGCGATTTTCGTGGTTTCTGCGCCACCAAGAACGCGGTTTGGCGGTCGATCCCGGGTTCCCGTTTGACATGTAGGAGCCTCGCTCACATAGTGTCGCTGACGCGCGAATTGCAACCGTGCGAGATGGCTAGGTTAAACCTCGGATCGGGCTTGATCGATCCGGTCGGACTTCGGTTCAATCGCCTCTCGCAGCCGCCGGGCCCACAGGAGTGAAGATCGGCAGCAGCGCACTCGTCTCAGGCCAGGACACGCGGAGTCCACCCCCTGTCCTGGCTTACCCCGGCGCCCCATGCCGGAGACCCGCGAAACGACCCAAGGAAATCGTCATGTCGACCAAAAAGCTCCCGACCTCCCGCCGCGCACTCCTCAAGGGAACCGCCGCCACCGCAGCCATCGCCCCCTTCTTCATCGGCCGCTCCGCACGGGCCGCTGACCCGGAGTTCGTCTTGAAGTGCGCGACCGTGGCGCCCAAGGGGACCCCTTGGCACAAGATGGCGAAGGGCCTCGTGAACATGGTCAAAGAGAGGAGTGAGGAGCGGGTCAAGATCAAGTGCTTCTACGGCGGTGTGATGGGCAGCGAACAGTCGGCAGCAGAAAAGACAGAGAACGGAACCCTCGGCGTCTTCGCTGGCTCCGCCGGTGGACTCATGAAGAGCGTGCCCGAGCTCGGGGCGTTGGAGCTCCCATTCCTGGTCAAGAATGCCAAGCAGGGCCGACGGGCCCTCAACGCAAACCGTGGGCTCATTCACGACATCCTCTGGGAGCGCGGCTTCAAGCTCATGCTGTTCTCCGAGAACGGCACGCAGGACATCGGGTCGAACCGGCGAATCGAGTCGCCTGCCGACATGAAGGGGGTCAAAATGAGAACGCTGGAGTCCGACGTTCACATCAACTTCGTGAAGGCTGCCGGAGGTTCGGCGTTCCCGATGGGGGTGACCGAGGTGCTGCCGTCGCTTCAGACGGGTGTGATCGACGGTTTCACGAACACCGCGCTGTACTCCACCGCCGCCGGTTGGACGTCCGCTGTGAAGTACTGGACGGTGACCCAGCACTGCTGGCAGCCCGCCATCGTGTGTGTCTCGCGCAAGATTTACGAGAAGCTTCCCCCGGAAATCCAAGAGGCGGTCGCCGGTGAGTCGGATGACATCCGGAAGCTTGAGAACCGGACCAACCGCCGTCTCGATGCGATGAAGCCGCAGCTGCTTCAGAACATCAAGGATCTCGGCATCGAAGTCATCGAGCCGGACCCGGGACCGTGGAAGAAGCTCGCGGGCGGCGTCCACAAAAAGTTCCGCAAGTCGACGACCAAGAAAGGCGTCGCGCTGCTCGACGGACTGAAGAAGGCGACCTGAACGGGGCAGCGTTCGGCGTAAGAAAAAGAAGGAGGAGGCCCTTGGCTGGGCTTCCTCCTTTTTTTATGGGGTAGCATCGCGCCAACGGTGAAAGACCTCTTCAAGAAGATCGACCGGCTGGTGTTCCGGGCCGAGCGTGCATTCGTCGTTGCAGCGCTGCTGGTGATGAGCGTCGTCGTTTTCCTCGACGTCATCTATCGGACGTTTGCAGGCGAGGAGCACAAGGGCGTCACGGCCTTCGTCAAGTTCCTGAGCTACTTCGGGACGACCATCGAACGTGGTGACGCTGCGTATGTCAGCCTTGAGAGCTGGTTCCCGTACGTGCTTTGGATCGCGTTCATCGGGTTGGGCGTTCTCGGGATCCGTACCGCCGGGCGCGACGAGAAAATGCCGCTCCCAAAGGCGACGCTGGTCTCCGCGGTCGGCGTGTTCGCAACCTACGGCTTGATCCGCTTGTTTTTGGTGCTGGCGCCGAACGGTCTCATCTGGGCGCAGAACCTCGCGCTCGTATTGACCCTGTGGGTGGGCTTTCTCGCGGCATCGATGTGTACGCACGAGAACAAGCACCTCAAGGTAGAGGCCGCGCAGCGAGCCATTCCTGAGAAGTTCAAACCGTACGTCGTCTTCGTCTCGTCACTGTTCAACGCGCTCGTATGCTTCGCCCTGATGTGGGTCGCAATCCGCTACGTCCTACAGCGCTACGACGGCTTCATTCAGTCTGAGGGCCGAGGTGGCATCGTCGACGGGCTCGAGTTGCCCCTCTACCAAGCGATGGCCGTACTGCCGTTGTCGTTCTTCACCATGACGGTTCGGTTCATCGCGCGGGGAGTGTTCGCCTTGGGAGGCGAGTTGCCCGAGACGCCGTCGATCGAAGGCTTGGACCAACTCGACAAGTACGCAGATGGGGCCCAGGCGCCGAGCGAGGTGCCAACTGAAGTTGGGCAGGGGTCCGACTCTCCACGTCCGCAGAGCCGGGTCGTGACGGACCCGCATGACTCACCCGAGCAGGATGAGGAGCAACTTCGCCCGCCTTCCGAAGGCGGACCGAGCGACGAGGAGGCCAGCCGATGAATCGCCGATTCCCACAAACGACTCGTTTGCTGTCGCTCGCCGTCCTGATCGGCGTCTTCGTCGTGGCGGCAACCGGTTATGCCGCACCTGCTGCAGAAGAGGCTTCTGGGAGCGGCAACGCCTTCATCTTGCTCCTCGCCCTGGCAGCAATGGTTGGACTCGGTTCGCCGCTGTTTGTCATGATCGGAGTTCTCGCAGCGCTTTCGTTCCTGCTGTACGGCGACGGGTACACGATCGAATCGTGCGCCACGCTTAGCCGAGACTCCATTTGCGGCTTCGAGACCTTCCCGTTGAAAATGGGGGATCTGTCGAAGAAGCCGGTTCTGTTGGCGATCCCGTTCTTCGTTGTGTCCGGCGCAGTCATGAGCGCTGGGGACATCGCGAACCGACTCGTGAAGTTCGCAACCGCGCTCGTTGGCTGGCTGCCGGGCGGCCTCGCGATCGCGACGGTTGGAGGGTGCATCTTCTTCGCGGCTATCTCCGGTTCGAGCCCCGTCACGGTGATCGCGATCGGTTCGATGATGTACCCCGCGCTGACCAAGGCCGGGTACCGCGACACGTTCTCGATGGGTCTCGTGACCACTGCGGGCTCGCTCGGGATCTTGATCCCACCGTCCATCCCGATGCTCGTCTTCGCCATCGTGGGGGGCAGTGCCGCACCGATCGACATCGGCGAACTCTTCATGGCGGGGATCTTCCCGGGCATGCTCATTGGCGCCCTGCTGTCGCTGTACTCCGTTTTCGTGGCTGGCCGCGGGGGCGGTGAACGGCAGCGCTTTGAGTTCAGTGAGGTCTTGCGGGCCTTCGTCGACGGGTTCTGGGCCATCTCTCTGCCTGCTCTCATCCTCGGAGGTATCTACACGGGGCTGTTCACCGCGACCGAGGCCGCGGCCGTCTCGGTCGTCTACTCCCTCGTCGTCGAGCTCTACATCCACCGGACGCTGACGTGGTCCGACATCCCAAAGGTGCTCTCCGAGGCCGGGGTGTTGATGGGGACGCTCCTCATCATCATGGCGCTAGCCTTTGGTCTCAACGACTTCCTCGTCGAGCAGCAGGTGCCCGACCTCGCGGTCGAGTGGATCACCAGCCAGAACCTCACGCCGATGCAGTTCTTGCTGCTGGTCAACGTGTTCTTGTTGGTCGTCGGCGCATTGATGGACTCGATCTCCGCGATCCTCGTCATCGCGCCGCTGCTCACACCCATTGCGGCAACGCTGGGCATCGACCCGATCCACATGGGCGTGATCTTCATCGTGAACCTGGAGATCGGCTATCTGACGCCGCCCATTGGCATCAACTTGTTCGTCGCCTCCGCTGCGTTCAAGAAGCCCATGGGCACCGTCATCAAATCGGTCGTCCCCTTCATCGGGCTGATGTTCGCCGGACTGATGATCGTCACGTACATACCGAGCGTCGCGGTTGGGCCCGTCAACGTTTTGCTCCGAGACAAGCCGTTCTACGAGCCCTTCCCGGAGGCAAAGCCCCTTCCGGCAAGCGCTGGGGAGGACGACGACCTCGCGTCGATGGCTGATGCTGCGAAGTCGGCGAAGCTCCCGACGGAGGAGGGCAAGCCACGGACTGCCGGTGAGATCAGCATCATCACTGACCAGCTCCTGAGCCTCTGCTTTGCGGCGGAAGATGTCGTCGACGATGACGACATCAAGCCGGCAGACCGGGTGAAAGCCTGGCAAGACGCATTCGAAGACGAAGGCGTCACCAGCCCCGACGTCCTCGAACTCGCCGGTCGTGCCATCGAGAAAGCCGGCACGCCCGAGGCCTACGCCGATCTCCGCAAGGAGGTCGACGCGGTCCTCAAGAACAACTGGGAGTGCGAGGCGCTCGAGACTTTGCTCGGCCCAGTTGGGGCCGCCCCGGCCAAGGACGACGAGAAGGAGACCGAAGGCGGGGACGACGGCTCCGACAAGGAGACCGACGGTGCTGACGATGGTGTCGGAGACGGCGCCGATGGCGAATCGGCCAAACCTGCGGGCGACAAGCCGGGGGACGACGGTGACGCGGCGGACGACAAGGGCGAGCCTGAGCCGTCCGACACGGCGGAATGAGCGGGACCGGTTTGGTCCTGGACCCGGCCCCTCTTGAAGGGGTCGGGCCCTCGCTTGGCTCCGACGCGTGACCTATAGTTCAGGAGCGTGGACCAACCGAGCCACAGCGACTCGATCGATCGCGTGCTCGCAACGCTCGAGCTGCTCGCCAATCGCGGCGAGGAGCTGAGCGAAGACGAGCTTCGGGCCGAACCCGACCTCCGCGCCCGCGCAGCCCTTCGGCTGCTCAATCAGCTCGCGAGAGAGCGGGGCGGCGCGCCCGCGCGCGGTGCCGACGTCCTTGCGACCGAACAGGCGCGTGCCGAGGCGGCGCACGCCGAGCGTCGTCGCGCGCAAGAAGAGCTGAGCGTCCTGCTCCGCCACTTCCCCGGCGCCGTGTGGACCACCGACCAGGACCTCAAGGTCGTCTCTGCGGCTGGGGAGTGCGCGGAACTTCTCGGGCTTTCGGACGAGGCCATCGGCGACTCGCTGACGCGGCACGTCCCCGCGGGTGGTCTCGCGATCGGGGCGCTGCACGCCGTCGCAGACCTGGGACGCGGCAACTACGAGTTCCGCCACGCAGGTCGCACGTTCCAGGTCACGGTGTCACCACTCGAGGAGCATCAGCGCGCAAGCCTGATCTGGGTGGCCGCCGACGTTACCGAGCGGCGACAGATCGATGCCGAGATGATCCGCGCTCGCCTCGAACGCGGTCAGAAGCTCGAGCAGATCGGTCTGCTCGCCGGCGGCATCGCGCTCGACTTCAACAACCTTCTCACGTCCATCATCGGCAACGCCAGCCTGGCGCGGGCTGCCGTTCGGTCGGGCGAAGAGGACGCGCTGGAGTACATCGACCGGCTCGAGGCACAGGCCGACGTGGCCGCCGACCTCTCCCGGCAGCTGCTGGCCTACTCCGGTCGCGGCAAGGTCGTCATCGAGTCGCTCAACCTCTCGGATACGGTTCAGCAGATGGCCACGCTGCTGCGCAGCTCGGTGGCCAAGGGGGCGCAGTTCGACTTCCGCCTGGCCGACATGCTGCCGGTCGTGCGCGCCGATGCTGCACAGATCCGGCAGCTGGCGATGAACCTCATCACCAACGCCTCCGACGCGCTGCAGGGTCGTGACGGGGTGGTGACGCTGACGACCTCGGTCGTTGACCTCGACGACAAGTTCCTGCGTTCTCTCGAGGGCTCCGACGACGCAAGCGCGGGCCGCTACGTCTGCTTCGAGGTCCGCGACACCGGTCACGGCATGGATGAGGAGACGCAGGGGCGGATGTTCGACCCGTTCTTCACGACCAAGCCCGACGGCCACGGTTTGGGCCTCGCGGCGACACTCGGCATTCTGCGCGGCCACCGTGGCAAGGTCCGCGTCACGAGTGCGCCAGGCGAGGGGACCGCGGTGCGCGTCTTCTTCCCGGTCGCGATGCGGGCCCAGGCTGGCTCAGGCGCCGTCCTGTCTCGGGTGTACGACGTGCCCGACGAGGGCGCCGTCGTGCTCGTCGTCGACGATGAAGAGGGCGTGCGGCGCATGGTCACCGCGGCGCTCACCGAAGCGACCTACGACGTCGTCACGGCAGCCAACGGCATCGAAGCCCTCAAGCGGCTCGCGGAACGCCCCGACATCCAGGTCGTCCTGCTCGACATCATGATGCCGCAAATGGACGGCGCCCAGACGCTGCGCCTCCTTCGCGACCGCGCACCCGACATGCGCATTATCCTGACGAGCGGCTACGGCGAACGCCCCGTCATGGACTGGCTCCGCGTCAGCGACAAGATCGACTTCCTGAAGAAGCCGTATCGCGTCGAAGACGTCGTGGCCAAAGTCGGCGAAGTCCTCGGGCGCGCCGCCTCCGACGACTGAGCTTGGGCTTGCGGCCAGCCGCACGGCCAGTCGTTAGACTGCGGCCGTGGCCGACCGTCCGGAGACGAAGACCGTTCTGACTCGAACCGCGACGGTCGCGGCCGCCAAGGAGGGGCAGAACCTCGCTGCCGCGACCCGGGTGGGTCGCTACATGGTCCTGTCGAAAGTTGGCGCCGGAGGCATGGGGGAGGTCTATGCGGCGTATGACCCGAAGCTCGACCGCCGCGTGGCGCTGAAGGTCCTTCACCGGATGGAGTCCGCTGCGGGCGCGGAGCGTCTGCTTCGCGAAGCGCGAGCGCTTGCGCGTCTCTCTCATCCGAACGTGGTGACCGTTCATGAGATCGACGAGCTGCTGGAGGTTGATGGGCAGCCGCTCATTGCGATGGAGTTCGTCGAGGGACACACGCTCAAGCGTTGGGTGGGGAAAGCGACCCCTACGGCCGAGGAGACGGTGGAACGTCTCGAGTTGTTGATCCAGGCCGGCAAGGGGTTGGTCGCCGCGCATGAGCAGGGGCTGGTGCATCGAGACTTCAAGCCAGGGAACGTCCTCGTGGGGATGGACGGCCGCGCCCGCGTTGCGGACTTCGGCCTCGCCGTTGGCGTTGGCGAGTCGGGTGTTGGCTCGTCGGGAAGCCCCGACGATTCGCTGCTCGAGACCTCCCAGGCGGTGACGCAGAAGCTGAACTGATCGCATCGGGCATCGACGGTTCGGCCCGCAAGCTGCTCGGGGGACATGTATGCGGGCGTGCCCACGCGCGT
>JBCCQM010000222.1:0-12789 GCA_039024335.1 Myxococcota bacterium | reverse complement strand
GTGCTGAACTCGCAGCTCGCAGCAACGGCGACGACGATCGCGAACGGCAGCGGATTGAGCCCGTCGGCCTGGGCGATGCCCATCGCGATCGGGAACATCAGCACGGCCGCGGCGTTGTTGGTCAGCGACATCGTGAACAGCACCGTCGCGAAGTAGACCACGCCGAGCAGCACCCACGGCCCCGCGCCGGAGGCTGCCCCAACGAGCGAGTCGGCGAGCACGCTCGCGAGCCCGGTCGTGCGCATGGCTTCTCCCAGCCCGAACGCGGCGCCGATCACGACGAGCACCTGCCAGTCCATCCCGCTTCGCGCCTGCGGACCCGTGCAGCAGCGCGTCAGGATCATGAGCCCGGCGGCGCCCATCGCAGCGATCATCGTCGAGACGCCCACGCTGAGCGCGACGATGAGCCCGACGAGGATCGCCAGGCTGATCCATGCTCGCTCGTGCCGGAGGGTGGGCGTGTCGTCGAGTGCGCTGACGAGGTGGAACTCCGGGCTGTTGCGGTAGCGCTCGGCGAAGCGCTGCGGGGCTTCGAGCAGGAGCGTGTCGCCGCTGCGCAGGCGGATGTCGCCGACCTTGCCGCGGAGGCGATAGCCCTGGCGGTGTACCGCGACGACGACGGCGCCGTATCGGCTGCGCAACTGCGCGTCGCGGATGGTCTGGCCGACGAGCGGGCTCGATGGCGCGAGGACGGCCTCGATGAGCTTGAGGTTCGGGCGGTAGCCGACGGATTCCTTCTCGCCATCTGCGACGGGCTCGAGGCCCTTGATCTTCTGGACATCGACGAGGCTGTCGAGCGCTCCGACGAAGACGAGCACGTCGCCCTCTTCGATGAGTTCTTCTGGGCCGACCGCGACGATCGTGTGGTCCATGCGGTCGATGCGCGACAGGAACAGCCCCGGCAGGTGCCGCAGGCCGGCGGCCTCGACGGTCTTGCCGATGATCGGGCTGCCGCCGGTCACGCGGAGGGGCGCGAGGTACTCGCGGACTTTGGCGGAGGTCTGGTCGTCGGGCGCGATACGGTCTGGCAAGAGGGATCTTCCGAACACGAGCATGTACGCCACGCCGAGCAACGCGATCGGCAGGCCTACGGCGCTGAGCGTGAACATGCTGAGTCGGACGGGCTCGCCGTCGGCGTCGGTGATGTTCTCGGTGATGAGCAGGCCCGCGACGAGCACGGTCGTGCTCGTGCCGATGAGCGTGCAGACGCCGCCGAGGATGCTTGCGAAGCTCAGCGGCATGAACAGCTTGCTCGTGGGCAGGTTGCACCGCTTGGCGACCTGGTGCAAGACCGGCAGGAACATCGCGACGATCGGCGTGTTGTTGACGAAGGCGCTCGAGATCGCGACGGGCACGATCAGCTTCGCTTGGGCTGCGAGCACGCTCTTGGGCCTGCCGAGCAGCCGGCCGATGAGCATCTGCATCGCGCCGGTCTCGCGCATCGCCGTCGCGACGACGTAGAGCATGGCGACCGTGATGACGGCAGGATTCGCAAAGCCCTGCACCGCCGGCCCCGGATCGACCACGCCCGTAACCAGCAGCGTCAGCAACGCGCCCATCAAGACGATGTCTGCGCCGAACCGCCCGGGGATCAGCAGCGCGAACATCGCGGCGAGCACACCAGCGGTGATCCACGCGTCGATCGTCATGGCAGGAGGTTCCGCACGGCGGCAGTATCGTCGGTTATTCCGACCCAGGGCTCAAGCCCACTCGTTCAGGCCGAGGATCTACGACCCGATGCCGAGCGACTCGATCGCTTCGAGCACGATCCCGTGCAGCCTCGGCCGTGCGCACACCACGCCCTTGTTCTTTGCCAGGCCCTTGCCTTGGCCGAAGTCGAGGGCCTTGCCGTGGATGTCCGACACCGCAGCCCCACCCTCTTGGGCGATCAGGCTGCCGGCGGCGTGGTCCCAGATCCGCTCGACGTAGTCCTTGCGCGTGGGCAGGCGGAGGTAGGCGTCGGCCTGTCCCCGGCCCACGACGGCGTACTTGGCCTGGCTGTCGAGCCGGGCGCGAGGGCCGACGGGGAGCCCTTGGTCCGCGACGTACTCGAGGATGCGAGACATGTCGCTCGTGCTGGAGTGGGCCTTCTCGACGCTGCCGCAGACGGCGATGGGCTCGATGAAGATGTCGTCGATGGCGATCTCGTCGCGCATTCCTGCGCCGCCGACATCATCGACGAGCCAGCGCACGTAAAGGAACTCGCCAGGGCCGACGGCCAGCATATCGCCGGTATCGACGAGGTCAGCCCCGACCCACATCGGCTCTGCGTCCTCGTCAGCTGGCGTCTCGACCCCGACGCCGGTGGGCAACCACGTCATGCCGTCGGAGGACACCTCGACAACGATGCTGCTGCTGCGGCCCTCATCGTTGTAGACGAAGACCGAGCTAGAAATCTCGACTCGGTTGAGCACGCCTCCCGCTCCGTTTTCGAGCCGCAGAACGAAGGCACCTGGAGCGAAGTCCGCTCCCGTCGGCTGTGCTCCAAGCGCAAAAGTACTCAGGTCGTTTCCTGGGTCGAAGGCATACAGCCCTCCTTGGGTCAGGCCCCCCTCGGAGACACCCCGCGCGAAGTCCCCGGTCGTCGCCGTGCCACCGAAGTCCAGCGGACCATCTGAAAAGCCGGTCGCGATCCAGTCGTCGGAGTCGAGCTGTCCCTCCGCAGGCTCGGGCGCAAAGCCAGACCCGTCGAAGCCGGGAAAGTCCGTGATGAACCCCGTGGGGCCAAGGACCTCGTCGGCCTGGGCAGACGTAGGAAGCAACGCGAGCAGCGTCGCAACGGAGACAAGAGCAAGACCACGAGACATGAGAACCGTTATACCCCCGCGCACGACGCGTCGTCGTGCCACGAGAGGTCAAGACGGACCGCAGCCGCCGCGGTTGCAGCTCACGATACGGCGCGGGCAAGGACGGACTTGAGGTAGTCCCCCTCGGGGAACCCGAGCAGACGCGGATGGTCCGCAGGGGCGCCCCAGCGGTCGAGCACCTGGAGGTTTCGCCGAGCCTTGTCCGCCCCTTCGATGAGGCACATCTCGAACGCGTCGCGATCGATGTGGCTGCTGCACGACGCCGCGAGCAGGTACCCGCCGGGCGAGAGCAGCTTGGCGCAGGTCTGGTGCAGCTTGGTGTACGCCTTGAGCGCCGCGGACTTGGCCGCCTGATTGGGGGCGAAGCTGGGCGGGTCCGCGATGATCAGGTCGAACTCTCGGCCCGCCTTGATCTGCTCGGTCAAGAACGCCGGCACGTCGGCGCACACCCGCGTCTGTCGACCCATGTCGAGGCCGTTGAGGCCCCACGTCTCCCCCGCCGCATCGATGGCCCCCTGCGAGATGTCGACCGTCGTGACCGCCGCGGCGCCGCCCAGGCCGGCCGAAGCCGAGAAGCCCCCGATGTAGCTGTAGAGGTCGAGCACCCGCAGCCCCGAGGCGATGCGCCGCACCACCCGACGCGCGGTGCGGTGGTCGATGAACATGCCGGTCTTCTGCCCGTGGACGAGGTCGACGCTGAGCTTGAGGCCCTGCTCGAGCACGATGACCTTCTTGGGCGAGGCCCGACCCCACGCCTGCGAGACCTGCTTTTGTCCGCGCCGACCGGTCCGCAGCATCAGCCCCTCGACGCCGCGCGCCTTGAGCGTGGGGATCAGCGCGCTGACGATCGCATCGCGCCACACCAGCGAGGCCGTCCCGTCGAGCTTGAGCGTCGCGTCGCGGCCGTACACATCGCACACGACGCCGGGAAGTCGGTCTCCCTCGCCGTGAACGAGGCGGTACGTATCGGTGTGCGGCGGCACCATCCGCGCGCGCAAGTCCGCGGCCGCCTCCACCCGACCGCGCAGCAGCGCCTTGTCGATCGGCTCGTCTTGCGTGGTCAGCACCCGCACCGCGATCGGGCCTTCTTCGGCCCATCCGCGCGCGATCAGCCGCCCACGCTCGTCGACGATGGAGACCACGTCCCCCGCCTTGCAGCGCAGCCGACCGAGCGCGTCGCGGAACACCCACGGGTGCCCACGTCGCAGCGTCCGCCGCAGCGGTTTCCTCAGCTCAACCCGAACGTGCTCCGGTGCGGCCACTGGTCGTCGGTTGTACCAGGTCGCTCCGAAGCGCGGGACGAGTCCGCCCGCCGCGGCTCACTTGGGCTGCGCGGGCGCGATGCTCAGCGAGACGAGGGCGTCCTTGCAGGCGGGACCACCGTCTCCGAGCGTTTCGACCACGCCCGTGGGACCGCTGCGCTCGACCACCCCTCCGAACAGGAAGCCCGCCTCGTCGTCTTCGCTCACGTAGCCCAGGGTGTCCATCCCGACGGGCGCCTCGAACCATGCCTGCGGGACCGCGTCGTCGAACGACTGCGACAGCAGCAGGAGGTCACCAGCGTCAGCCTGCACGGATGGAAACACGCTGTTGGGGTCGTCATCGCACCCGGTGTGGGCCCAGTCCCGGACCGGGGCGTCGGTGTCGGCCCCGCGAACGGTGCTGAGGATGACCCACCCTGGGTGACCGTCGTCCTCCCCGGGACGATTGAGGTCGAACGTGAAGGACGCGGGTGTGTCTTGGGCGACCTCTCGCACGAACACCGCTTGGGCGAGATCGTGGCCGTTGCCTCCCCCGTTGCCGTCGAACGTCCGACAGAAGTTGTCATCGTGCCAATCGGTGCAGTCAGCCTCGGTCGAGCAGTTCAGGTCGTTGTCGCCCTTGTAGCACTCGGCCACGCGGTCCCAGCCCTCGACGAACAGCGGCAGGTCGTCGTCGGTGCGATGCAGCACCAGCACGAGTAGGTCTCCAGGCGCGGCGTCTGCAGGCATCGGCACGTCCACGCCTTGACCGTCTGCATCGTAGACCGTGACCGTCTCCACCACCACGAGTCCAGACGGCGGCTCGACGGTCCCCGACTCGGAGTCTCCGGCCGAGCTCGTGCCCTCGTCCACAGCATCGGTCTCATCGCCACCGCCGCCGCCTGTGGACACAGTCGACGCCGCATCGCTGGCCGCCCCGGTCGAGCCGGTGGTCGAGCCCTGCCCTGCATCGTCGTTGCCTCCGCCAGGCTCGGCGGTCGTGCCGGGCTCCGGGTCGACGGCGACGGGCATGGGGTCGTTCGACTCGGACGCCGTACAGGCGCCCGTCCACGCGGCGAGACACGCCGCAGCCATCCATGGCTTCCGCATTGCGGCTGCATACCACGAGTCATGATCGTGACCACGGGGACGGTTCTGCATGCGAGCACACGGCCGTCTGCGACCGTGGCTCGGGGCTCAGCGTCCCTCGACCTCGGCCGCGCGCGCATGAAGCCACGCCTCGAGATTCGTGTACCCGTCCGCGTTGTCGTCTCCCATCGGATCCGCGGGGAGGTCCAGGGTGTGCATCGTGACATCGGCGTCGGGCCATCCGCCCGCGTTGAGGCTGCAGCGCTCGCTTCCGTCGTCTTCGACGCAGTTGATGATCGTGCCGGTCCCCTCGCGCACGTCCGCAAGCAGCTCGACGTCGATTGCGTCGCGCTCCTGCGGCCACGCGCCACCGTACGCGTCGATGAATGACACGACGTCTTCGGCCGGCATCGTCGCAGGCGCGAGCGCTGTGGGCACGGCAGCGGCGATGACGTCGTCGTTCGTCGCGAGGTCGATCTCCGACCACGCGTCCTCGAAGACGACCCCATCGAGCATCATGCCTTCGATGTACACGGCGCTGCCCGATGCCGGGTCGACGCGCAGCGGCGGGCGCCCGGTCGGGGTGTCGGCGCCGCGCTGGTAGACGTTCTCGAGGAAGGCGTTTTGGGTGGGGTCGTCGCCCGTCACTCGAGACGCGCCGGGGCCGAAGTTGTGGACGACATTGTTCGCGAACACGAGCTGCGCGGTCCGACTCAGCGGATTGCGCCCCTCTTGGTGCACGAGCGCGTTGCGAGCGAAGTACACGCGCGCCCCCCACTGCCCCAGCAGCGGTCCGAAGCCATGGGGCGCGGGGCCGCTGGCGCCCTCGTCGACGTGGATCGAGTCGTTGAGCGCCCAGCCCATCACGGTGTCGAGCACCGAGACGTCGCCCGCCTCGTACCAGACCGACAGCATCTCGTCGCTGGACAGCGCCAACGAGCAGTGGTCGATGATGATGCGCTCCGGCGGGTCATCGGGGTTGGAGATCCAGATCGCGTCGCGGTTGTGGACCGGGGGCCCCTCAGGGCGGTCGCCCACGCGGATGCGCAGGTGCTGCAGCAACACGTCGTCGGTCATGACCCGGATCCCCGCGCCGTGCAGCGAGATGCCCGGGCTCGGCGCGGTTTGGCCGGCGACGGTCAGGTACGGAGACGACGCGGTGATGAAGTCCGTCAGCTCGATGACCCCAGCGATCGCAAACACGCACGTCCGCGGTCCCGACGCCT
The DNA here is from genome assembly GCA_039024335.1 of Myxococcota bacterium. GTDB lineage: Bacteria > Myxococcota_A > Polyangia > Nannocystales > Nannocystaceae > CAJXVA01. The sequence goes on along the minus strand of JBCCQM010000222.1, from coordinate 6,426 downwards.
CGACGCAGGCACGCAGGGTGCCCGGCCCCTCGTCGGCAAGCGAATCGACGACCATGATTTCGGTCTGCGGCGGGTCGAGATGTCGGCCGCTGCCCGCCGGCGTCTCGATACCGTATCCCTCCGCGCAGGGAAGGATGGGCAGGGTCGCGGCGTCGACGTCACACGCGGGCACCACGGCGCCCGTGGATGTCTCGCCGCCCGTCTCCTCAAGCTCGCTGCCTGACGAGCCGCTCGTGGCGCCCGCTGACGATGTCGTGGGCGCCCCGGTCGACGCGTCACCGCTGGTGGTCTCCGCGCCCCTGGAGCCCGTCGAAGCTGTCGGCGTGCCCGTCGTCGCCACCGTGCTGGCGCCGTCATCCGCGGCGTCGCTCTCTGCGTCGACCGGGCCGCAGGCGACCACGCCCAGCAGCATCAGCATCGTGTTCAGTCTCGCGATCGGAAGCGTCATCGCCCCCTCGTTGCGGCACGGGAGCCAACTGATCGCTATTTTTCGCGAAGGACGAGCATTTCCATCAGTTCTGCAAACTGCGTGTCGTCGCCTACGGTCACGGGCAGTCGACGGTCGAAGAGCTCCAGCCGCTTGCGCAGCAGGCTACGGGCACCCCCCAGCTTTCGCCGCACCGTCCCCGCCGGGATGCCCAGCGTCTTCGCAACCTCCGCGCTGCTGAGCTGATCCCAGTAGTGCAAGATCAGGAGCAGCTGCGAGACCTTGGGCAAGCCCGCCAGGACGCGGAGCAGAAGCAGGTGTTCCCGCCGACGCCCCACCAAGGTCGACAAGCGCGTGTGCCCCGTCGTTCGCGTGGCGTCGTCCTCGAACGTCGAGACCTTGGGCAGCGCGCGCATGTGCATGGCGAGCTGGCGGCGGGCGATGCCGAAGAGATAGGCCCGAATCGCGCCCGGACTGCGGAGCGCGTCGGCCTGTCGAATGCAGGCCTCGAACGTGCGCTGCGTCAGGTCGGGGGCAGCCCAGCTCGCGTTGAGCTCAAAAAATCGCAGCACCGAGCGGTAGTGCGGCGCCAACACGCGCTCACCGGCGCGCGCGTCACCACGGCGCCAGGCTGCAAAGTCCTCGTCGGCATCCGACACCGCGCGTGACCATAGCAGCCAGGCGCGCGCCCGCAGTGGTACCCTTCGTTCGTGGGGACTCGCGGACGGTCTGCCGTGTACGCCCTGGTCGCGCTGGGGCTGACGGGATGCCCGGACCCCGGCGACTACGCCTGCGCGCAGGACAGCGACTGCGACCGCGGCGGGCAGTTTGGACGCTGCCTCGACGACCGAGCCTGCGCCTACCCGGTTCCCGAAGCCCGGTGCCCCAGCGCCTTGATCCGCTCGCCAAACGCCAAAGAGCGCCCGGGCGAGTGCGTCCCGGAGACCGACCTCGCAAGTACGACCCAGACCGCCGAGCCGACCGGGACCAGCACCTCGGATGCGACCTCGGCCACGGCGGGGACCTCGGATGTGACCTCGGCGAGTTCGAGCGGCGGCTGCGATGGTCCCCAGTTCGCGGAGGTTTCCCTCGACGTCGACGTCCTCGCGGATACGGCCGAGGGCTACCCGCTGCTCCTGCAGCTCGACGTGCCCGACCTCGTCGACCTGCTACGAGCGGCTCCGGCGTCCCTCGAGGTCACCGCGGCCAACGGCAGCCCGCTTGCGGTGGAGTGGATGCTTGGCGAACCCAGCGAACCCGTGCGCGCCTGGGTCCGAGTGCCCGATCCCGCCGAAGGCGACCTGCAGCCGCTTCGCATCCGCTGGGACGGAACGTCGGCGGACCCGCGCGAGGTTTGGGCCGACCACGTGGTGGTGTGGCACTTCGACGAAGCGACGACGGCCGACGCCGTCCGCGGTGCCCCGTACGGGTCGCTCGATGGATCTGTCATGCCGGGTCAGGCCACGCCATCGATCGTCGGCGCGGGTCTGCAGTTCGACGGCATCGACGACGCGCTCCGTCTCTCCGAGGTTCCAATCACGCCGGGCGACGACTTCACCGTGAGCTTCTGGGTTCGCTACGATGACGAAACCGGCGACCGGGCGTCCTACTTCAGCTCGCTGAGCGGGCACGGTGCCTACCCACGCTGCTACCGCAACGGCCGCGGTCGGGCCACGTGCCAAGTCCTCGATGGCGCCGACTCCGACAACGTCGGCAGCGCCGACCACGACCTTGGGATGTTTCGGCACGTTGCGCTCGTGCGAGAGGGCACCGCCGTGACGTTTTTCGTCGATGGGCAGGCTCAGGGAAGCACCGACCAAACGGATGCCAGCCTCGAGTCGGGGCGCAACGACGTGCGGCTCGCCGACGGCGACTGGGGTCCGTCGGCGGTCACGCTCGACGAGTTTCGGGTCGCCACCGTGGCGCACCCCGACGCTTGGATCGCCTTGGACGCCAGCATTCACCGCGACCCGGCAGGCATCGTCACCGCGGTTCAGCTGGCGTGCGATTGACCGAGCGCCGTACGAGCCACCGGACGACGCCGCCGAGGATCACCGCGGCCCCAACCGACGCAACCGTGATGCCAGAGATGGCAAGCGCTCTGGACCGCGAGGCGTCACGCTCGAACGCGGACTCCGTCCGCGTCCGGGGACGCAGCGCGACGAACGAAGATGCGTACAGCGCCGCGCCGGCCACCACGAACACGCCGCCGCCCGCGACGAGCACGACCGACGTGCGATCGAACGGCCGCGACGGGGTGACCTGCGGCTCCACCGGCGGCGGGTCGACGGCCGGCGGCGGGGGCGAGGCCGGCTCGACGGCGGGCTCCCGCGAGGCACGGCACGTCTCGATCTTCTCGGCGGCGGCAGCATCGTCCTGCGCATCGGGTCCGGTCCCGCGGAACCGCTCGAACGCCTCGATCGCGCCGACGCAGTCCCCTGCCTTTTCGAGCGCGATGCCGGCGCTATAGAGAAACACGGGGTCTCCGGTCTCCGCGTGGGCCGCCTCGAACGCACGGGCTGCCTCCTCGTATTCGCCCGCCTCGAACAAGCGACCCGCGCGCGCTGCAGCCTCCTCCGCGTCGGCCTGGGGTGCGCGCTGCCGAAGGCGCAGCGGGAGCGGCGTGGCGGGCTGCGACACGCTGCCGCTGAGCAGCGTGATGACGAGCAGGGGAACCATGGTCATCGGCGTGACGGCGGCAGGTACTCGGGCGCCGCAGCCTTCGCATCCTCGCCCGACTTGCTCGTCGTCGGCGAGGACCGGGGGCGCCGGCGCTTCTTCTTTCGACGCTTCGCGGGCGCCGGTGCTGCGGACTCCACGGCAGACTCAGACTCCGGTTCGCGAACTTCGGGCGCCTGCTCCGGCGCGGCCTTCTCGACCGGCGTCGGCGCGGGCTTCGACTCGGGCAGTGCGGCGGCGGGAGTCGGTGCCTCCGCAGGCTCCGTCCGTTCTTCGAGGGGCGGCTCCTTGCCCTGCCGCCCCGCCCACACGCCTCCCCCGGCGCCCAGCAGCAGGCAGACGCCGGCAGCCGCCGGCCAGGCCCAGCGACGCCGCCGCGACCCGGTGACCCGCGAGGTCGTCCCGACCGCCGGCAAAGGCTCCAGGACATCCGTCGTGACGGGGTACGCAGGACGACCGCACGCGTCGACGACCGCCTGCATCACCGCAAGATTCGACAGCGACAGGCCCCGCGACGCAGCGTAGGTCTCCACCGCCTCCTGGAACGCGCGCGCCGTTGCAAAGCGATCCTCAGGACGCACCGACAGCGCCCGCGCGAGTAGCTGCTCGAGGGCGGGGTCGAACGCTGGGTCGATCGACGATGGCTTGGGGTACTGCGCCACCGCCACCTTGTTGAGCAACGCGAGCTCTCCTGCGGCCGTGAAGCAGCGCGACGCCGTGAGCACCTCGAACGCGACGGTGCCGAGCGCGAACACGTCCGTTCGCCGATCGACCCGCTCCCCCTTGGCCTGCTCGGGCGACATATAGGCGATCTTCCCCTTGATCGACGTGGACCGCGTCGCTTGGGGGAGCGCCGTCGCCTTGGCGATGCCGAAGTCGACCAGCTTCACCTCGCCGTCGTAGGTCAGCAGCACGTTCGAGGGCGAGACATCGCGATGAACGATGCCCAGCGGGTGGCCGTCGGCGCCGGTGCGCTCGTGCGCGTAGTGCAGCGCCGCCGCAATGTCGCGAACGATGCTCAGGCCGACCGCAAGCGGCATGGCCTGCGGCGCGGTCTTCTTGAGCAGCTCGAGCAGGCTGGGGCCGTGCACGTACTCCATCACGATGAACGACAGGCCGCCCTCGACGCCGTAGTCGAGCACGTGCGCGATGCCGGAGTGGTCGAGCCCCGCGGCAAGCCGCGCTTCGTTCTCGAACAGACGCGCGAACTCAGCGTCCCCCGCGAGATGTGGACGGATCCGCTTGAGCACGACCGTCTTCGCGACACCCCCTGCACCTTGCTGGTGGGCCAGGTGCAGCTCGGCCATGCCGCCGACCGCGAGCGGCCGAAGCACGCGATAGCGACCGAGCCGCTCGCCCGGTGCGAGGACCCCTTCGCCCAACTCTGCGCTGTGCGCCGGCTCGCGCATCCACTTCAAAGGGTAGCAGAGGGTTCCACGCCCCAGCGGCGGCGCGTCTGTGGCGCCAGTGAGCCGGGGCCCAGCGGGGTCAGACGTCGAGCAGCTCGGCCTCGGCTGCGCGCTCCATGATGAACGAGTAGCGCGAGGAGGTGTCCTTGCCCATCAGGTCCGAGATCGTTCGGTCGGTCGCGAGCTCATCCTTGATCGCGACCCGGATGAGCGTACGCGTCTTGGGGTCCAGGGTCGTGTCGCGCAGGGTGGCGGGCATCATCTCGCCCAACCCTTTGAAGCGCATGATCTCCGGCTTGCCGCGCTTGATGCCCGAGATGACCTTCTGCAGGTGCACATCGTCGGCGACCCAGTGGGTCTCCTTGCCCACGTCGACCCGGTACAGCGGCGGCTGAGCGAGGTAGACGTGCCCACGGCGGATCAGCTCCGGCATGTAGCGATAGAAGAACGTGAGCAGCAGCGTGGCGATGTGATGACCGTCGGAGTCGGCGTCCATCAGCAGGATGATCTTGTGATAGCGCAGCCGGGCCGCGTTGAACTCCTTCGCGATGCCGCAGCCGAGCGCCTTGACCACGTTGCCGAGCTCTTCGTTGGCCAGCACCTTGTTCAGCGAGGCCTGCTCGGCGTTGAGCACCTTGCCACGCAGCGGCAGGATGGCCTGCGTCTTGCGGTCACGGCCCATCTTGGCCGACCCGCCTGCGGAGTCGCCCTCGACGATGAACAGCTCGCACTTGCGCGGATCGTTGTTGGCGCAGTCGGCGAGCTTGCCCGGCAGGTTCAACCGCGCGCTGCCAGCCGCCTTGCGCGACACCTTGGACGACGCGGCTCGGGAGGCCGCCCGCGCACGGGCCGATGCGATGACGCGCGCGACGATCGACTCGGCGGTGCTGCGGTTCTCGTGCAGCCACTGCTCGAGCGCGGGCCGAACCGCGCCCTCGACCTGCCCGGTCACCTCGGGGTTGTTGAGCCGGTTTTTGGTCTGGCTCTGGAACTGCGGGTCGAGCACGTAGACCGAGAGAATGACGACCATCCCCTCCTTCATGTCCTCGAGGTTGATGCTCAGCCCTTTGGGCTCGAGCTTGTGCGCCTGCATGTACGCGCGCACGGCCTTGCCCAGCGCGTTGCGGAAGCCCTGCTCGTGCGTGCCGCCGTCGGGCGTGGGCACGCCGTTGACGAACGAGTAGGTCGCGTCCTCGGTGGCCTCGGTCCAGCAGAAGACCGCCTCCATCTTGGGATCCTCGACGCGGTTGACCTCGAACTGTCCCGGGTGGATCGCGGCCTTGCCGCGCACGGCGACGAGCTTGCCCAGGTACTCCTTGATCCCGTCCTTGTGGAAGAAGGTCTCGGGGCCCTTCGCCTTGGGGTCGATGAAGTTGATCTTGAGGCCCTTGTGCAGATAGCTCTTCGCCTCGAGGCGAGAGCGCACCAGCGTGGGGTCGAAGGCCACCTTCTTGAAGACGCTGGGATCGGGGCGCAGATGCACGGTCGTGCCGGACCCGCGGGACTTGCCGAGCTTCTTCAGCTTGCCCACCGGCACGCCTTGCTCGAAGTACGACTGCCAGCGGCCGCCGTCGCGCCACACGGTCACGGTCAACTCCGAGGACAGCGCATTGGCCACCGCCGCACCCACGCCGTGCAGACCGCCGGAGTGCTTGTAGTTGCTGCCGTCGAACTTGCCGCCCGCGCCGAGCTTGGTGAACACGGCGACGACGGCGGGGATCTTGAGCTTGGGGTGCTTGTCGATCGGGATGCCGCGACCGTTGTCGGTGATGGTGATGCCGCTGTGGTCGTCGTCGAGCGTGACCGAGATTTCGGTCGCGTGCCCGTTGATCACCTCGTCCACGGCGTTGTCGAGGATCTCCCAGATGAGGTGATGTAGACCGTCCTTCGTGACGCCGCCGATGTACATGC
>JBCCQM010000221.1:0-12873 GCA_039024335.1 Myxococcota bacterium | reverse complement strand
CGACGAGGAGTGCAAGAGCGGTCGTCGATACGGCTCGAACGCGCCGGCCGAGTTCGCGGGAGTCTGCGTTGCGCATGACGGCAGCACAGGGGTCGAGACAACCACTGGGGATGGCTCGACGAGCGATGCGGTCACATCCTCGACCACGACTCCGGACGTTTCGGGGACGACCAGTACATCCAGCGGTGGCGACTCGAGCAGCTCGACGGGTGAGCCCGACCCACCGACGAACGTGGCGTTCGTGACCGCCACGACCGTCGCACTCGGGGAGCAGGTCGTTGCCGACGCGGACGCGTTGTGTGCTGCCTCCGCAGCCAACGCAGGCCTGAACGGCTCGTTCATCGCGTGGGTCTCCACGCCCGAGACGTCTGCGCGCACGCGACTGGAGCAGTCCGGCGCGCGCGGTTGGGTCCGTCCCGATGGACGCCCCATCGCCGACCGCGTTGCCGACCTTCTCGCAGGGCAGATCTGGTACCCGCCGGTACTGGACGCGACTGGGACCGAGCTCCGCTCCGTCTCCGTACTCACCGCAACGCTCGACTCGGGAGAGGCGTCGGTTCACAGCTGTGGGGGTTGGCAGGTCTTCGACGGCGAGGCGCTGTTCACCGTTGGCGCACCGGGCTCGACGTCGCCAGCCTGGACAGAGCGCAACAACACCAGCTGCGAACCGGACCGACCGCTGCACGTTTACTGCTTTGGCACCGACCACCAAACACCCGTGAGCTTCGAGCCCCAACCTGGGCGTCTCGCGTTCGTCACTGCAAACACGATCGGGGCCAACGGGTTCGTCGGCGAAGGACAGCCTGATGGACTTGCAGGCATGGACCTGCGCTGTCAACAAGAGGCCAGTGCTGCTGGCCACGACGGAACGTTTCTGGCGCTGCTCGGCCAGGACGAAGCAGCCGCCGTTCAACGCTTCGACCTCGACGGGGCAGCGTGGGTCAACGCGCTCGGCGTGCCAATCGCTGACACCGCGGCGGAGCTCGCGATCCGTGAAGACTTCGACACTTCGCTGGGGTTTACGGCCGCTGGCGAGGTCCGTGGTTCAGCGGTCTGGCTAGGGTCGAACGGCGTCGGGGCAGTGGGTGAGGGCACGTGTGAGAACTGGACCACCGCCGACCCTCAGCTCTCCAGCTCCATCAGCATCGCCGAGTCGAGCACGCAGATGCTCCGCGGTGTGGCTGCCCTCTGCTCCGGACAGCGTGCGTTGCTCTGCTTTGAGCAGTGACAAGCGGACGCATGCACAGGTCTGGTATCGTGTTGCCGTGCGGATGAGGGGTGTTTCGGCGTTGCTGGCGGCGGCGTGCACGTTGCTGTTGAGCTGCAACGCCTCGGACTCGTTCGCCTGCGCCAACGACGACGCGTGCTCGATCGAGAACGTGGCAGGTCAGTGCGAAGCCAGCGGCTACTGCTCGTTCCCCGATGAGGAGTGCTCGAGTGGGCGTCGCTACGGCGAGAATGCGCCGGCGGAACTCGCGGGCGTGTGCGTCCCCGCCGAGGGCAGCACGGGCGAAACCACCACGACGGGTATCACCACGGTCCTGCCGGCAACCAGCACCACGGAGCCTGACCCCTCGACGAGCAGCAGCTCCTCCTCGAGCACGACCACCAGCGCCGACGGCAGCTCATCGACGGGTGCACCGAGCCCCCCCGCGAACATCGTCTTCGTCGCTTCACTCACCGTCCAGCTCGGCCCCGACGTCGTGGAGCAAGCCGAAGTGCGCTGCGCCGAAGCGGCGGCCTTGGGAGGCTTCGAGGGCACGTACGTCCCGTGGATCTCCGACCCCGAGGTGTCCGCCCGCGGCCGCCTCGAGGCGACCGGCGCACGCGGCTGGGTTCGCCCCGACGGCAAGCCTTTCGCGGACCGCGTCGTCGACATCGCGAGCGGGAAGATCTGGTATCCGGCGGTCCTCGATGAGACCGGCGCGCCCCTCTACGACGTTCGCACACTGACGGGCTCGGACCAGAACGGAGTCACGAGCTCATCTTGTGATGGGTGGACGAACTTCTCCAGCAGCACAGCGAGGGTCGGCCGACCCAACCGTACTGCTCCAGGATGGACCCTTGGTGGCGACGTGATGTGCGACGAGACCGACGGCCTCCACGTGTACTGCTTCGGCGCGGATCTCCAGACACCTGTCGACTTCGAGCCACAGGACGGCCGGGTCGCGTTCGTCTCATCCGCGAGTATCAGTGCTGGTGCACCTGCAGACGCGGTCAACGGAGTCGAACGGATGGATGCGCTGTGCCAAGCCGAGCTCGAGGCAACAGGGCGACGAACCACGGCGTTGGCTCTGCTCGCGCTCCCCGACGCCAGCCCCGTCTCTCGCTTCGACCTGGAGGGTGAGCCGTGGGTCAACGCGCTGGGCGTCCCGATCCTGGAGTTTGCCGGGGAGCTTGCGGTCGCCGAGCACTACGAGACCTCGTTGGGCTTCACGATCACGGGAACTCCAACGGGCGACAGAGCCTGGATGGGAGCAACCGCCGCAGGGTCCCCGGGGCGAGGGACGTGCGACGGCTGGACTGACAACGACGTCGGCAACACCACCCAGGTGGCCACCCCCGACCGAAGCAGCGGGCTGATCACCAACCGCCTCACGGGCCACTGCGCACAAACGCGGCGACTGCTCTGCTTCGAGCAGTAGCTACGCTGCGAGATCCAGGCGGGCCCTGGCCCAAGCGATGGCTTCGTCTTCCGTGCTGAAGACAGCGTGCTCTGCCGCGAGGGGCTGCATCTTCAGCACCGCGCGCAAGACTCCGCGCATCAGCGGCGTGGACAGGGAGAAGCCAAGTCCGCGGCACCAATCTCGCAGCATGGGCTGGTGCTGCTTCATCCATGCGGCCTGCAGACGCGCGTGATGGGGCTGTGGGATCCGTGCACCCGACGCCGTAGCGTAGACGGTCGCGTACGGTTCGCCCCGGCCGGCGAGCGACTCGTAGCGGCGCAAGTACGCCTCGAACACGTCGTCACCCGGGCGTCCGTCGTAGCGGACGACGATGACACCGCGGTCGAGAGTGACGTCCATCTGGCCGGACACGCGGCAGACAAGCTAGCACTGCTCCGGTCGGTCCCGTGCGTCCCGATTCCGAATCAGCTGAATTCAAAGGTTGGCACGGGCTCTACGGGTGCGGCGAGGCCGCGGACCCACGCCATGGCCTCGTCTTCCTCGCGGAAGACGGCGTGCGGGATGTCCAACGGCTGGAGCCGGATGACGGCGCGGAGAAAACCACGCATCAGCGGCGAGGGCAGGATGAACGCGGCGCCACGGCACAGGCGCTGCGACGTCTCCCGGTTCGTCTTCATCCACTCGGCCTTGCGCAGCGCGATCTTGTGCGACGGCATCCGGGCATCGGGCTCGGTGACGAAGACGGCGGCATATGGCCTGCCTGCATCCAAGACCTGCTGGTAGCGCTCGAGGTACGCCTCGAAAGCGTCATCGAAGCGCCCTTGAAAGCGCACCACAACGACGTCGCCTTGTCGGTCAACATCGATGCACCCTTCCATCGCTCTACAGTACCACCGCGCCAGCGGCAGTCCATGAAAGCGAGCGATTCGGAGTCAATACGTCGTTCGGCGGTCGTTCAGGCCCCTGCCACCCAGGGACAGACAGCCTAAGCGCGGGGCCCGAGCGGGAGAAACTTCGGGTAGCGCCGCACGATGTCGGCGTACGCAGGCCGCTTGGCCAACATCCGCTTGTCGATCATCGGGATGCTGATGAACACGAACAGCAGCGTGATGGAGACCGGACCGACGAGGACCCACCATGCCGATGCATCGGAGGCCAGCGCGAACATCGACAGACCCCACCACAGCATCATCTCGCCGAGGTAGTTGGGGTGACGGCATCGCCCCCAGAGCCCGGTGGTGAGGACCTCGTGCGGTGCCGGCTTTGTCGCGACGAAGTCGTGTAGCTCGCGGTCTGCCCGGGCTTCGATGAAAATCGCAAGTCCCGTGAAGCCGAACGCGACACCGTCGAGCCAGGAGACCGGCTGCGTGCCGTCGACGAGCGCCGGAAGCATCGCAAGGCACCCCAGGTACACGAGCACGGTCGGGAACATGTGCAGGCCCAGGTAGCTGACCGCCCAGTACCAGCCCCCCGTGGTCTTGCGCAGGTTCACGTAGCGCCAGTCCTCATGCGCCAGGCCTTTCCAGCCACGCCACCAGTTGTACGTCAGCCGAGCCCCCCACGCGGTCACCAGCAGGCACACGAGCCCCTGGCGAACCGAGGACGGCTCGCTGCCGGCGACACCGAGCACCAGCCCGAACGCGATGACCGGGGGCGCGACGCTCCAGTACGCGTCGTAGAAGCTGCTGTTGTCGAAGACCCGGCTGAACGCGAAGACGACCGTCGTCCCGACGATGTCGGCGATCAACACCGTCGCCCACACCGGCATCGAGTCGCGGAGCCACCAGGCCACCCCGAGCGACGCTGCGATCGCGACGGCATAGGTGATGACGATGAGGGCGTTGGCCTTCGAGGTACGCGCCATGCCGTGCGAGTGTGCGACACGCGACCCGGTTCGCACCAGAGCCCAGCAAACGGCGAGGTCTCCGCCGGCTTAGGCTCGTACACGCCGACCGCGGGCGGTCGGGTCGAGGTCGAACGTGGGGAACTCCACCGGGACCTTTGCGGCCTCGAACCAGGGGCGCGCCGCGTCGTCCGCCTCGGACAACTCCCGAATCACGAGGCACGGGACCGGGCTGGCCTGCATCCAAAACAGCGCCCGCACGGCGCCGCGGACCATCGGTCGAGATGCGGCAAACAGCACCCCATAGAGCCCTGCCGCCAACGAATCCGCGTTGCGCTTGAGAAACGCTGCATGCATCCGCAGCTGCTCAACGGGGGGTGTGCCACCCGAGCGCGCGTCGAGCAGGGTCACGAAGCGGGTGCCGGCTCGCTCCCGAAGCAGCGACTCCGCTGCGTGAAAGTAGGCCTCGAGGTCTTCGTCGCTAGGCACGTCGACGAAGCTGGCCCGCACGACGTGCGGGTGGCCCTGCTCAAGATAGATTGGCATCCGGCGACGGGGACGACCGTAGCAGTATGACGCGCGGCTCCGCGCGGCTTTTGCACGAGGCGTTCAGGTGGCCACAGCACCCACCCCCTTCCCTGCTATCGTCGAGACGTGGGGGGGTTCAGGTTGGGCGGCGCGTGTCTCGTGCTCGCGCTTGCGGGGTGTCGCTCGGCGTCCTTCGAATGTGCGAGCGACGACGCCTGCAAAGCCGACGGCGTTCAAGGCTGGTGCGAGCCGCTGGGGTTCTGCTCGTTCCCCGATGACACCTGCCCCAGCGGCCGGCGCTTCGGAGATCAATCGGAGAACGACCTCGCCGGCATGTGCGTGCAGCCGACCGAACCCGGACCCGTCGGCGGCGGAAGCAGCGGCAACACCACCACGAGCGCCTCGGGTTCCGAGAGCACGGGCGCCGACAGCGACAGCGCAGGCGCGTCGTCAGACGGCGGCGACGTCTCGTCGGACGGCGGTGACGACAGCACGGGCGCGCCACCGGTCACGGTCAACTACGTGTTCCTCACCTCGCAGCCGGTTCCACTCGACCAGGGCGTCGAGGCCGTCGACGCCCTGTGCAACGAGCTCGCGGCAGAGTCTGGCCTGCCCGGGACGTACGTCGCCTGGATGAGCACGTCGACACAGGGTGCGGTTGAGCGCCTCGGCGACGCGCGGGGATGGCTTCGACCCGACGGCAGGCCCTTCGCCGACACCGTGCAAGACCTGCTTACTGGGGACACCACATACCCGCCGAACGTCGACGAGAGCGGGGCGACGCTTCGTGGACTTCGAGTGGCGACTTCGACCGACGACGAAGGGCTCGCGTACGACCGGACCTGCGAGGACTGGTCCAGCAACACGGCCGAGGCCGACCTTTGGTACGGAAACTCCGGCTTCGGAGGCTACCGCTGGTCCTCGTACTCCATCACGAACTGCGACCAGCCTCTCCACGCGTACTGCTTCGGTACCGAACATCAGGAGCCAGTCGTGGCAACGCCCATGGAGGGTCGGCTTGCATTCACCAGCGCCGGCATCATCCGCGGCGATGCGGGCATCGAGGCCATGGACGCCTTGTGCAACACCGAGTCACTGGCCGCCGGATACGGACCCGCCAAGGCGTTCGTCGCAACGGGTGGGGCCGCCGCCATCGACCGCTTCGAGACTCGAGGGCTGCCGTGGGTGAACGCGCGCGGCGTTCCGCTCGCCCCCACTGCTGGCGCCTTCGCCCTCGCCGTACACCTCGATGCGCCGGCAAACTTCACGGCCACGGGTGAGCGCATCGCGGACGAGTTCTGGACGGGAACATCGGGCATCGCCGAAGTGCCGAACGACCGCAACTGCGACGACTGGACGAATCCCGACGAGTCCGGCCTGCGCGAGCTCAACGACAGCACCGATAGCTGGCTCGATACGTACAGTACGAGCTGCGATAGCGAGTTCCACCTCTTGTGCTTCGAGGAATGAACCGCATTCCCCCACGCTTCATCGCGCTCTCGATCGCCTGCGCAGCCTCCGGGTGCTCGGACACGTCGTTCCTCTGCGAGGACGACAATGCGTGCGTTCGGGACGGAGAGCCGGGGACCTGCGAGCCCGACGGCTTCTGCTCGTTCGCCGACGCGGAGTGCACGAGCGGACGCCGCTACGCTCAGAACCAGCAGAACCCGGTCGGGGGTCAGTGCGTTGCGCCCGACATCGCCACGTCGACGACCGGTCTTCCGCCTCCGACCTCGTCCGAGACATCGCCGCCACCCACGACGACCTCACTGACCACCTCAGACACGACGTCGAGCACGACCGACGCGGCCGAGAGCAGCAGCGATGCGGAGTCATCGACCGGTGACGAGCCTCCGCCACCGCCGGCCAACCTCGCGTTCGTCACCTCGACCACGTACGTGGGCGGGACCCTCTCGCAAGCGGTTGGCGACGCGGCCTGTGCCGAACGAGCGGCCGCCGCGGGTCTCGAAGGGACCTATGTTGCGTGGCTGTCCAGTGACGAGACGGACGCGATCGCGCGACTCGCCGACGCGCGAGGCTGGCAGCGTACGGACGGGCGGCCCTTCGGCGACCGCCCGATCGACATCGGACAGGGGCGCGTGGGCTATCCCCTCAATCGCGATGAGTTCGACATGGTCCAGCCCAACGTCACCGTCGTGACCGGCACCAACGACGAAGGCGAGAACTCGCCGTTCAACTGCGAGAACTGGACCGACACCACCGACGCGAACAACTTCCGCGCGGGGTACTCCGGCCAAACCTATGTGGGCTGGACGTCGGGCTTCACGCGGGTCTGCGATACCGAAGGGCACCTGTACTGCTTCGGCGTCGACCGGGAACAGCCCGTGTCGTTCCCCGACCCGGCTGCTCGGATCGCGTTTGCAACCCAGACCGAAGTCCCCGGAACCGCCGGCGTCGAGGCCTTCGACGCGCAATGTCAGGCGGAAGCCGACGCGGCCGGACTCACCGGTGAGTTCGTGGCGTTGGTCGCGGTCGACGACAGCCCGGCCGCCGCCCGCCTCGAGCTCGACGGCCTGCCGTGGAAGAACACGCTCGGCGTGCGCTTGGTGGACGACCCCGCCGACATCGCCGGCGAGCACATCTTGGCGCCGCCGGGCGCGACGGCCAGCGGGACGCCGATCACTGGACGTTCGTGGATCGGCGCGCTGGGAGCCGGCGCAGACCCCGACGATAATTGCGGAGACTGGAGCACACCGACGACCGGCCGCCGCGGCATCGTGAACCAATCCGACCAGTGGGTCGCTACGGGTGGAACGGCGAACTGCGACGAGCCGCAGCGCCTGATGTGCTTCGAGCGTTGACCCAGAGCGTCCCGATTTCTGTCCGGGTGCGGTGCGTCATGCTGCCAGCAAGCGAGGCACCCCGGCGTTCAGTGTGCGGGTGGGCATCGACCCGCTATGATTTCGTCCCAGGGACGTTGTCCCGGATCGAGGAACGAGAAGCCTATGCTCGAGAAGCTCAAGTCGCTGGCACAGCGGCGCCAAGCCCTTGCTGCCGCGGCCGCGGTGCTCACCGCCGGCGTTGTCGCCGCCGCGCACGCACCCTCCGATGATGGCCTGGCAGCCGCAGACATCACCCCCGAACTCGTCGCCGACACGGCCGCCGAGCTGGGCGTTTCGCCCACCGCGTGGACCACCGGTAAAGTCCTGCTCGACTTCGTCGAGCCCGAGGACGGCGAAGGCGGCAGCGAAGAAGAGATCGCCGCGCTCGTGGCTCAGCTCGACGGCATGCCCGGCGTGAACGTGGAGCCCGCGGGCTTCTACAGCGAGAGCGAGCACCTGTACCGGCTCAGCGCCTCCGAGGCGACCTGGGACCGCATCGACGACGACCTGCTCGACAACGACCTGCTCGAGCTCGCCGAGCCCGAAGTTCTGTACGCGCTGCCCAAGACCGCGGCCGCCGTCGTCGACTACGAGCCCCAAAAAGGAGAGCGCGTCGAGGTTAACGACCCGATGTTCAAGCTGCAGTGGCACATGGAGCAGATCCATGCGCCCGAGGCTTGGACCAGCCAGCGTGGCGACGGCGTCGTCGTGGCGGTCATCGACACCGGCGTGGCGTGGAAAGACGCCACGGGCGTGAAGATGCTGCCCGACCTGGCCGAGACCAAGTTCACCAAGGGCGAGAGCTTCATCAACGGCCTGCCCGATGGTCTCGACGACCACGCGCACGGCAGCCACGTTGCCGGCACCATCGCGCAGAGCACCAACAACGGCATCGGAGTCACGGGCGTCGCCTACGAGTCCACCATCATGCCGCTGAAGGTCCTCTCCGGTGACGGTCGCGGCAGCGTCCCCGGCATCGCCAACGCGATCCGCTACGCCGCCGACAACGGCGCCCACGTCATCAACATGAGCCTCGGCGGTCCGCTGCCTTCACGCGTGCTGGCCAAGGCCATCGAGTACGCGCACGACAAGGGCGTCACCACCGTGTGCGCCGCGGGCAACGAGTCGCGCAGCCGCGTGGGCTACCCCGCCGCCAACAAGTACTCGGTTGCCGTCTCGGCCACCAACTACGACCGCGGCCTCACGTTCTACTCCAACTGGGGCAAGGACATCGACATCGCCGCGCCCGGTGGCGACACCCGCAACGACCGCAACGGCGACGGCCATCCCGACGGCGTTCTGCAGAACACCATCAAGATTCAGCAGCCGCTGGCCAACGACTACCTCTGGTTCCAGGGCACCTCGATGGCCTCCCCGCACGCCGCTGGCGTTGCGGCCCTCATCGTCGGTGAAGGCGTCACCAACCCCGACGAGGTCGAGCGCATCCTGAAGGACACCGCCGTTCACCCCAACGGCAAGAAGTGGGACAAGAAGTTCGGCGCCGGCATCATCGATGCCCAAGCGGCGGTCGCCAAAGCCCACACCGACTACGCCCCCGAGCGCGGTGGTCTGGCCTTCCTGTTCGGTCTGCTCGCCCTCGGCGGCCTCGGCCTCGCCGGCGGTCGTGCGCGCAGCAAGGCGTTCGCGCTGTTCGGCCTCGGTGCCGCTGCAGCCGTTGCCTCGGGTGCCTTCGGCACCATGCCGCTGGCCTACGGCCTCGCCGCGGTCACCGGTGCCTTCGGCTCTGCGCTGTGGATGAGCGCCGCCCTGCCCTTCGGCCTCGCGCTGATCGGCCTCGGCTACAAGCCCGCCCGCCCGGTCCTCGCCGGCCTCGCCCTCGGCTACGCCGCCATGCTGGCCCACGGCGCCCTCGTGCTGCCCACGCTGCTCAGCGGCGTCCCCGGCGGCCCCTGGATCGACCGCCTCTGGCTCGCCGCCAACGCCGGCCTCGCGCTGTGGCTCGCCAGCCGCATCAGTAAGAAGTAAGTCCGAGCTTTCGGAT
The DNA here is from genome assembly GCA_039024335.1 of Myxococcota bacterium. Taxonomy (GTDB): domain Bacteria; phylum Myxococcota_A; class Polyangia; order Nannocystales; family Nannocystaceae; genus CAJXVA01. Next base: position 3,030 of record JBCCQM010000221.1, on the reverse strand, counting down.
GAAAAAGGGGAGCCTTCCGGGCTCCCCTTTTTCATTGGTTGGCGCTGGCGGGGCGCCGTCCAACTCGCATTCAAGGTCGTGGCAATCACAAAGAGCACCGGTGCGGCTCTCATCGTCGTCAGGAGTCTGTGACTGAGTCACCGAAAAACGAATGACGTCGTGATCAAATCGGTCGCCTCGGGGCACATCGAGGACATGAACGCTCTACAGAGTGCGAAACCTTGGCTTTCCCTTCTGCTCGCGGTCTCGGTGCTGGGTTGTGATGGTGAGGGCCCCGAGCAAGACAATGCGGCACAACTCGCGATCGACGCCGCGAGCCTCGATCCGGAGCTGACCGCGGAACCTGAAGAGGGCTCCGCCTACGTCGTGAGGCTGGACCTCGAGAGGGACTTCGAACGGACCGCAGAGGAAGCATTTGCGGTCAGGTTCGTGGATGGGTTTCGCTTCGAGATCGGCATGCGTATCGAGGACCACGAGTTCCTGCTCGAAGACGGGGAGACATCGATCGAACTCGACCTCGCCGCGCCAGACTATTCCGAAGTGAGCTTCGCCGACGAAATCCAGGTCGTTCGAGGCTCTCCAGTCGTAGCGCTGAGCGTCGGCGACTCGAGCTTCTGCGGAGATGCGTTGGTGCGCTCGTACCACGTCGAGCAACAGCCGGTCGGACTCATCGTCGACATGGGCTATCAGAACATGGCGTCGACGTCGGACTTCGCCACTGAAAACGAACACCAAGCCGCCAACGCGACGGATGCGTCACCCGTGGGCGATATTCTCTACAGCAGATTCAATCGGTGTGATCGCTTCGTGGGTTGGGACGGGAAGTGCGGAGGCGTGTGCGGTAAATACCGGCTCTGGATTGAAGAGCTCTGGGGCGAGTACTCTTACGGACACTGCGTCCCCGCTGGCGAATACTGGCTGAGCAGCTGCACCTGCACCGGTCCCTACGGACCCTGGGTGCACTAAGGCTGACCACCGCCGCGATGGACCCTGTCGGTGGCGAATGAGCCGGGCACACCAGCGACAGGACCGCCATAATCCGACGCAAACGTTCAAAGCTCGTCCGTGTAAGTGCCCGATCGTGGCGTCTATTTCGGCGGATCGAGGGCTGCGCAGAGTTCCTCCAGGCGCGTCGCGTTGGCGTCACCATCTGCGGGAAGGACGAAGGTCCGAAGTGTGCCTGTAGCGGTTTTCACCCGCAGGCGGCCCAGATCCTCGCGGACAATCGGGCCCATGAATCCGCCACCGTGGTCGGACAAGAGAAACTTCAGCACCCGAAGGATGCGCCCCACCGTGCGCGTCGCGGTGGAGTTTTCCTCGATGACCGGGCCGTCGACCGCGGCGTGGTCGACGACGTCGAGCTGCGCTCGGTTGGCTTCGCGGGCGACGGAAGACCGGTACGGCGCACCGGACGTGAGCCGGGTGCCGGCCGCGAGCTGCACGGTCGTACGCGGCCCGAGGCCTGGAAGGACCGACAAGACGTCGCCGTCGAGCGCCACGACCACGCGGGTTCGTCGCGCGAGGTAGACGCACCCGGCTGCCGGCACGAGTCCGACCAGCGCGAACGTCATTTCGCCCATCACGAAGCCCAGCGTGATGAGGCTGGCGATGAAAAGCAGGCCCATGGCCGTGCCGAACGCATAGGTCCACGAAAAGAAGACGAAACGCTTCGGCACGGCTGGTGGAGCGTACCAGCGAGGGCGCCGTCATAATCCGGCGCAAACATCCGAATCTCGTGCGTGTAAGTGCCCGATCGTGGCGTACGTTCCGGGGGACATGAAGCGCTCGAGTGCCCTCCTTTTCCTTGCTGGTCTTCTCTGCGCCTGTGCTGCGAAGCAGGACACCCCCACCGCGGCCCCCTCCTGCACCGAGGAAGCCAAGGTCTGTCCCGACGGCAGCACCGTGGGCCGCACTGGCCCCGCATGCGAGTTCGCGGCCTGCCCTGGCGACGCCGAGCCCGAGCCCGACGCGGTGATGTGCACGCAAGACGCCCGCGAATGCCCCGACGGCAGCTACGTCGGCCGCACAGGTCCCGACTGCGAGTTTGCGGCGTGCCCTGGCGGCGGCGAGCCGATGGAGCCCGCCTCCGCGACCGAGCCCTCCTGAATGCCCGCTACCGCAGGGCCTTGGCGTGCGCGTCGAGGTGGTCGGCCAGCATCGAGGCGACGAAGTAGTACGAGTGGTCGTAGCCCTCGTGAACCGTCAGCTCGAGGGCTTGCCCGGCCGCTGCGGCAGCTTCGCGGAGCTGGTCCGGTTGGAGCTGCTCGGGCAGGAACGGGTCGGCGCCACCTTGGTCGACGCGAATCGGTCGTGGGTGGGTCTTGCCGCTGCGGAGCAAGCGACAGGCGTCGTACTTCGCCCACGCAGCTTCGTCGCTGCCGAGGTAGGCGGTGAGTGCCTTCTTGCCCCACGGGACGTCGGTCGGGTTGGCGATCGGGGCCAGGGCCGACAGGGAAACGAAGGTGTCCGGATGGCGCAGGCCGAGCGTCAGCGCGCCGTGGCCTCCCATGGAGTGGCCGGTCAGCGCGACCCGGTCGGTCTTGACCGGGTAGTCGTCGAACAGCGTGAGGAGCTCGTCGCCGACGTAGCTCTCCATCTTGTAGTGGGTCGACCACGGATCCTGCGTGGCGTCGACGTAGAAGACGGCGCCTTGGCCCAGGTCGTAGGCCTCGTCGTCGGGTACGCCTTCACCACGCGGAGACGTGTCCGGACAAATGACGGCGAGGCCGAGCGTGGCCGCCCGCTCCGCGAACGCACCTTTGGTGGTGACGTTCTCCCACGTGCAGGTGAGACCGGAGAGGTAGACGACGGCAGGCACGGGGCCCGAGGCCGCAGCCGGCGGCAGATAGAGCGACAGCTCCATCGGCGTGCCGGTCGACGCCGAATCGTGACGCAGCACGAGCTGCCGGCCCCCGCAGGAGCGGTACTCCTTGAGAACCTCCATCAGTAGACCACCACGGAGCGGATCGACTCGCCCGAATGCATCAGGTCGAAGGCGTCGTTGATCTTCTCGAGCGGCATCTGGTGCGT
>JBCCQM010000220.1:0-12884 GCA_039024335.1 Myxococcota bacterium | reverse complement strand
GGTGGCCACGCACTGATGAAGAGGCTTGCCTTTCGCATCAACGAGCTTCGCGATGATAGCCAGTCCGGTGGGTAGTCCGCGAAGTCGACGCCGGCCGATTACTGTCCGAGCGCACTTTCAAAGTCGCCGAAAGTCCGAGCCGTAGACGCGGTGCGGCTACGGCTCGGTGGGGTCACGCCGCACGGCCGACCAAGGTGAGGCCAAGCGACTCGATGTCACTAGGCTGCCCGAATCGGATTGACAACTCGATACCGACGCCGTAGCCAACTCGGGGCAGCTACTCGGAGGGGTCCGGGCGCTGCTTAGAAAGACCAAGATGAAAGAACCTCGGAACACTTCCGAGGGCGCACCACGAGCCGGGGCTTGTACAGAGCATCTGGCTTCGAACCAGAGGGCCGGAGGTTCGAATCCTTCCGGGTGCGCAAGGCGACCGCTTCGGCGGTCGCCTTTTTTCGTGGTTCGGCCTTCGGGCGTCGCTCGCGCTCGGGTCAGCGTAGGGCGCAGGGGAAGGGCTGCACGCCACCGATGGCTGCTTGCAAGGTGCCTTCGTCGACCTGGTCCACGGTGGCTGCGGGATCCAGGACGGCGCCGGCGGTCCACGTGTCCATGGTGACCCCGCCCGCGGTGAGCGTTCGGTAGAGCGGATCGTCGGAGAAGACCGAGTGCGCGCTTTGGGGGCGCGCGCTGAGGAACCAATGCACGCCCGGCAGCCCCTGCGTGTCACAGTAGGTCTCGCGCAGGGCGTTGATGTGCGCGGCGGTGTCGAAGATCAACTGGCTCTCGCTTTGCGTGTCGTCGACCTGGTTGTGGACGACGAGCAGGCGTTGCGAGGGAGTGCCGAGCAGCCGCTCCGCGTGCGCCTGGTAGAGCCCGTCGCCGGGGATGTAGCAGCTCTGCGACTGGCAATACGGCGGCATGACGCGGCGCACGTCCCACTCCTCCAGCGCGGGGCCGATGATCCCGGCAAGCCCGTCGTTGACGCTCGTGCCCGCTGCCGCCCCCGTCGTGGTGTGAATCCATCGCAGGTCGTCGATGAGGTGGTGCAGGTGAAAACCGACGCCGAGCGCACCCGCCGAGTTTCCGGTGAAGAAGACCCGCAGCGCATCGGGGCGGTAACCAGCTTCAGCCTCCGCGTTGCGGCGCTGCGCGACCAAGTTCCGCAGGACCATCAAACCGGCGCGCAGGTTGTTGCCTCCGTACCGCTCGACCGTCAGACCTCCGGGGACCGACTGCGTGACGCCGACGCCGACGTGAAAGTCCTGCGTGCAGTACTCGAAGTTGGCTTTCACCCAGTCGGTAAACGGATCGACCTCGGCGGCGGATTCAGTCCCACCAGCGTTGAGCACGCCCTCGGATTGATAGTCATCATCGTCGCTGCGGAAGCGCTCTTCGTCCTGCGCAAAGCAGTCCACGCCAAAGCAGGCACCGCCACCTTGCACGAACGCGTGCACTCGGTCTGCAGAGGCTCCTTCGGGCGGCATCTCGATCCAGAAGTGGTACGGCGACCCATCGCCGCACCGCGTCCCCCACACAGCGCCATCGAGCTGCAGCAGTGTCGGTACACCCGGCGCGAGCGGCTCGAGTCCTTCGGGTTGCGTACGGACCGGCGTCACTCCGGGCATGGCCCCCGGCCCGCACAGCAGACTCAACGGCTCCGTGTCGCCGTGCGCGTCCGCGGTCATGCACTGACTCTGAAGGCGCGCAAGACCGAGGACTTCGGTCGCACGCTGCCCAACCAGCGTCTGCAGCAAGTCCGCGGGACATGCAGCGTCGATCGTGTTGGCCTCGGCCACGGTGAGCTCGATCAGCGCCGACGTGACCGACTCTGGGTCACATGCGTCATCGAGCACGCACGCGCTCTGGGCCTCGAACGCGCCCTCGAGATACGCGGCATTCGCAGCAAACGCAGCGTCGAGGCAGCCCTCGGTCGGCTGTCCAGCGTTTGCGGCCAATACCGCCCCGTGCGGACCGCCGAAGATCCGTGCCGCAAGCGTCTGCGCATGACCAACACACGCTTCGGCGAGCCGGTCCCCGAGCGACGCCGTCGTCATGCGCTCGCCAAACCCCAGTGACTGCACCTCCTCGTTGGCGCAGGCCGCCTCGACGCCGTCGCGAACCATCTCGGTTGCCGACGCGAAGTCTTCGCAGGGCGCTCCGGCATCCACGAAGCACGCTCGGGTTTGCGCGGCCACCTCTGCGAAGCAGGTGCGCAGCCAGAACGGTGCCGCTTCAGCGCAGTCGTCCGGACCATCGAATGCGCCGGTACTGCTCGAAGCGTCAACGCCATCCGTGGTGGTCGAGCTCGCCGTCGTCGTCGTCGTCGTCGTCGTCGAAGCCGGGCTCGTCGCCTCTGCGCCCGTCGCATCCCCGGGATCGTCACCCGCCGCCGACGTGCTGCCCCGCTCCGTATCCTCCGCCGCCTCGGCGCTCTCGGTCGAACAACCAACGACCGCTCCCGACGCAATCACGACTCCGGCGATCTCGATTCCACCGCGCATCTGCACCTCCCTTGCGCGACCGTACGCAGCCGACTCCGACGACTTCAACCGTGGACCGGGCCCCGACCTCACGCCGCGTGACGCACCACAAGCTCACCTCGGGAACCTCGGCCCGCGGAGTCGCACTACGTACGGGACGGGACTGTCGCCCGACGTCGGTGGCCACGCCGACGCACCGCGACAGCCAGCGGAGCCAGCCACAGCAGGCCGCCCGAGCCGCCAACGCGGCAGCCGTCGCCACCGGCCTGCTCGGGTGACGAAGCCCCGGTGCTCTCGCTTCCCGCCGTCGTGGTGGTTCCAGCGGGCGCGGGACCGGTGCTCTCATCGCCCCCGCTCGAGTCGCCCGCGTCCTCGCCCGTGGTCGACGCCGTCGCGGGCAGGCACTCGGGCACATCCATGCCGTCGGGCGCGACGAGTTCGATGTCGGCGCACGAGTAGTAGGCGAGGTTGCCGGTCGCGGTGAACTGGGTCAGCTGGAGCGTGCAGTCGGTACACGTGCACAGCGGGAGCGGGACCGGCTGCGTATAGGAGAACACCCCCTCCACGTCGGGTCGCGTTCCGATGACGTTGTCATCGAAGCCCTCGTCGCCCGCCGGGCTGAATGCCACCCGGAACACGTTGAAGTGGTTCTGCGTGAGGTCCCACTGCATGTCGATGAGCGAGCCGGCCTCGTACGTGGTCGGCTCGCCCTTGGGCACCCCACCGCACGGACCGTCCATGAGGAAGTCTTCCTCCGAGCGCGATGGCGGCTCGATCAGCAGCGAATGCGCCCCTGCACTTGAAGGCATCAGCCCCACCACCAGCGCCGCGAGAACGATTCGAGCCACGGCTCGGGTATCCCACAAGCTGACGGCGGTTACCGCGGATGTCGCTCCTGCAGGTGCGAGCTGCCGGACTGCCGCGCACGTCGGGCTGCCCGAAGCCCCGAAAGGCACGGGGGACGACGCCCCCAACCACACGAACGTCGGTGTCAACGGCGAGAAACTCTCCCCCAGGTCTGCATGTGAGGCGACTAACTACGCATGCGGAAGACAATGCTGGCGGCAGTGACCGTCGCAGGAATGACGGGGTGTAGCAGCGGAGCGCCGATCGACCGAGACGCCATCGCGGGGTTGTCCGAGCAGCAGCTCGACGTTGTCGAAACGGAGCGCGCGCAACTCAACGCGGACGAAGACGGCGTTCCTGTAACGGTCCGTTGGATCGACGAAGACGGCGAAGAGATCGAAATCGACGCGATGCGCTTTGGCGACGACGTGGTCGCAGACGGAGATATCTATCTCGGCAATGCCTATGAGCTTGGCGTTGCGGACCAGGGGCACCGCGGAGCGGGACTCATCGGTCACTCGGGCTTCCAGAGCACTCTCTGGCCGAGGCGTACGGTCCACTACCAAGTTGCCCCTGGAACCTCCACTCAGTTTATGACGGCCGCAATGGCCGAGTGGGAGGCCCGAACAGGGGTGAGATTCGTCAATGGCAGCAGCCCCGGTGGACACGTCGAGATTCGCCCTGCGGGCGCAGGATGCTCCGCCACGGTTGGTCACCTCCCGGGGCACAGCAGCGTGCTCAACGTGGGCCCGGGCTGCGATACACGCAGGGTTTGGCTTCACGAACTGGGGCACACGCTCGGCATGCGTCACGAGCACAACCGTGCCGACCGAGACGCGTACGTGGACATTTTCTGGGAGAACATCATCCCCGGCCGCGAGCACAACTTTCGTAGCTATGCGGAGGAAGGCTACCCCGGCGTCGATCTCGGGCCGTACGACTACGACTCGATCATGCACTACTCCTCGTTTGCATTCGACGACGACGGTCAGCCTACAATCCGGCGAAAAGACGGAAGCCTAGTCTTCACCAACCCCGAGCTCTCGCCGGTCGACGTCACGTCGATGCAGACGCTCTACGAGTACTTCGGCGACAGCACGTTCGACGACCGCTTCTATCTCGAGGCAAACGGCGACGTGGCCTCCGCACTACTGGGTCAACGCCACCTTGGCGCCCAACACTGGATCTCCCACGGCCGTGCCGAAGGGCGCCTCGCCTCACCGAGCTTTGATTCGAAGTTCTACGCGGACATGAATGCGGACCTCGCGGGACATTTCGGGCGCGAGAACGCCGATGGACTCACGAAGCACTGGATGGCCAGTGGCATCGACGAGGGTCGCATCTCCTCACCGGTGTTCGACGTGAACACATACATCGAGCGCAACCCCGGTCTCGCGGGCTACAGCCGCCGAGAAGCCCTGACGCATTGGGCCAACGTGGGCCTTCGCTTCGGATCGCGGGCGTCTTTGGTGTTCGATCCGCACTGGTACCGAGCCACCTACTCGGACATCGCTGCAGCCTTCGACGCCCGCGGAGCGACGACGCACTGGCTCCTACACGGCATCGACGAAGGTCGCGCGGGCTCAGCCGACTTCGACCCTACGTTCTACCTCTCCCACAACCCCGACCTGGGCCTCGCCGGAATCGATACGCCGCGCGAAGCACTGGTGCACTTCCTCCAGCACGGGCGCTACGAAGGCCGCCCCGCCCACCCCTAGACCACCCGCACGAGCGCGAGATTGGAAGCCAAACGACATGACTCGACCTGCTCTTTTCACCCTTCTTCTGCTCACCGGCGCGGGCGCGGCGTGTGAAGCCCCCATCGAGGCCCGAGCGCCGGCACCTCCTCAAGAGCGCACCGTAGCCTCGGACTACGGCAAGGAGGTCTGGTTCTCGCCCTCCTTCGCCTCGGTGGACTACGCCGAGATGTTCGCTCCCCACCGCCGTGGCCAATGGGACGAGGTCCGTGATGATTTCGACGTCTTCAAATTTCACCTCATCCACGGCAGCCACGGGTCCGGCGCACCGCACGAGCACTTCGATCCGCAGGACCTCGACTGGTTCCTCGGCTGGCTGCAGGCCAACGACAAACAGGTCGCGATCGAGCTCGGTGGGCCCATTGCCGAGCAGTGCAACCGTGCCAACAACGGAGTGCATAGCGCGAACGAGGAGTTCGCCCTCATGGCCCACATCGTCGCGGCTGGCTACACCATCGACCACTTGGTGATCGACGGGCCCATGTCGAGGACCCTACACGGCGGGCGACAAGGGGCTGCGTGCGCGAACGGTCCAGACCAAGCCGTCAACAACTTCGTCGCGTACCTGCAGCAGATGCGGAACCACCTCCCGGAGACGAAGTTTACGCTGCTGGTGAACTTCCCAAACTGGGCGTACGGCGGCCGTCCCGGATCGAATGCAAACTGGGGCGGAGGCGTCGACTACAGCAATTTGCTGGGCAACGCCGTCGCCACTGCCCGCAATGCAGGCGTGCCGATTCACGGACTTCAGATCGACCAGCCCTGGAAATTCCTGGGCGGCAGTACCCCCTCGCTCGACGACCATGCACGCCTGGCCGGACTCATCGACCAGGCGTTCGGGCTCGGCCTCGCGGTCACGTATATCGCGAATACGGACGACCCCGGCTTTCACCCCGCGCCAGGAGAGTTCTTCCCGAACACCACGACGCCGAAAGACGTTGGCGGCGCGATCATTCCATGGACGCCACAGTTGCACGGTGTTCGCGATGCGCAGTTTCGACACGAGTCCTTACGCGCTGTCGACTTTGCCCTCACCCAGCATGCCGACAAACTCGCGGGCATCGTCCTGCAAAGCTGGCACAGCTCCCCCTACGAGACGTTCGGCGGACATGCGCACAATATGCAAGACATCCTCGAGCGTGGGTCCGAGATCGCGAGGCGAGGACTATGCACGAGGGAGGCCTACCTCGACCGCGTCCCGGGACTGGGCAACGTCCCGCAGCAGCAGGCGCTCGAGCATTGGATCAACCATGGTTTCTCCGAGGGGCTGTGCGAGCCTCGCATGCCGAGCGCACCGCCGCAGACGTGCACCGCCGCGGAGTACGCCGCCCTTCGGCCGGACGTGAATCCCGCGCAGATCGCCCAGCACTACGTCGGGTCGGGTCAGTTCGAGGGGATGTGCAATCCCCTCAACGGTGCGGGATTCTGCACCCCGGAGGCGTACGCCCAGGCCGTACCCGGACTCGCGGCGCACGGCCTGACCCCGCAGCAGCACTACCTCAACCATGGACGCTTCGAAAATCGCTGCGCTCCCTTCGGGGGCGATCCCGGTACGTGCTCGCCTCAAGAGTACTTCGCCCGCCGACCTGACCTGGCGGGACTGGGCATCACCGCTGACGCACACTACCTGGTGTCTGGAGCCTGGGAAGGGATGTGCGATCCGCGAGCGCTGACGTTCTGCACACCCGAGGAGTACCTCGGCCGCTATCCCGACGTGCTGGTCTCGGGTCAAACCGCCGAGGCACACTACGAAGCCTCTGGAAAGCAGGAGGGGCGGTGCAATCCGTCGCTCAGGTCACGGCCGAAGGATTGGTGGTCGTTCTAGCGAAGCATGAGGGCGGAGGGAGCGAAAGCCCCTCCGCCTTGCTTTAGGGAGTTTCGATACGGTTGGACCACACCGTCGCGCCGCCGCGGACGTCGAGCTCTCCAGCTGGGCCGGCCCGAACCTCGGCGCCCGCGTCCACGCACACCGTTCCGTGCGAAGACGTCAGGCACGTCGTATTGGCGAGGGTACGCCCCCAAACGCCCACGTGGAACCGTTCTCCAATCCCCAACACGCCACCGGGGACGACGAGCTGTCCAAGGCTGACCACAACGATGCTCGGGTCCTCCGGCACCGCGATCGCTCGTGACGTGACCGCCGGCCGCACGAAGCTCGAGACCGCCCAGGTCGCGGCCACGGCGATGACGAATCCGCACGCGAGCCAGAGCCATCGCGACCGCGGTACGCCGTTGCGCGCCGGGACCTCGTCACTCGTGGAGATCCCCAACGAACGGGTGCTCGCCCGGAACACGTCGAGCGTCATTGCGGACCGAACTTGAGCATCGGCATCAGGAGCCAGCTCCTTCTGCCCCGCATCGTCGAGCGCCCGGAGAAACTCCAGCTCGGCCAGCGCGGCGCTCTCCTCGAGGACCTCGAGCGTTCCGTCGAGCGCCTGGTCGGGTTCGAATGCGTCGGTCATCGTTTCGACGTCCCCACCCCTCGACGTGAACCTGCTCGGCCGACGTTCACGTCACGAACGATGAGCTTGCGTACGGCTTTGCGGGCCGCCACGAGCCGCGACTTCGCGGTCTCCACGTTGAGAGACAGTTGCGCCGCAGTTTCCTTGAGCGTGTTGCCTTCCACGTAGCGCACGATCAACAGCTCGCGCTGCTCGGGCGTGATCTCGCGAAGGTACTCGATGACCGACCGCGAAATGCCTTCGCGCATCACCTTTTCTGAGGATGGGGCTCGAAGCTGCCGCAGCTGCTGTGAGTCATTATCGGTCGCGCGGTTTGGGCGGCGGCCCACGTCGCGCATCGTCAGCGCTGTGTTCAACCCAATGCGACGCGCCCACGTCGTGAGCTTCGAGCGGCCAGCGTAGCGAGGCAGCGACTCGAAGACCTTGAGAAGCGCAGTCTGGACGGTGTCCGGCGCTTCCGCCCGCGGCATCACCGAGAACACCACCCCACGCAGGTGCGGAAGGACCATGCGAAGCACGTCCTCCTGCGCGACGGCGTCGCCGGCGGCTGCCCGAGCTGCCAGGTCTCGATCGGCGCTGTAGTCAGCCAACTCCACGGTCGGTGTCTCGCGGCACGTTGCGGAACGATACGGGAGGGCGAGAGCGTTCACCAGATTGCGCGGCTCCCCATGCAGGTTGGACGGCGACGCTCAAAAACTGGGTGAACTTTTCTTTGGGCGTTCGTCGCGAAAGAATTCCCACCCGGCCACGGCCGACAACGGACTACCTCATCACACCGCACGCGACGGGGCCAACGAGGACCGCACAACCTCACCCACCTTCATCAGGTCCCGTCGCGCGCGGTGCTTCCTCGGGGCCTCTCGAAGCGCCCGAACCACAGACCATGCGACGCCGATGCCACGCAGGCACGACGTCCTGCTCCTGGAGTCCGCTCATGCCGATACGAACCAACGTTCTCGCGACCGCCTTGGTCGCCACATTCTCTCTTCCCGCCTGCGATGACCCGGCGGCCGACGCAGAGGCCAATGACGCCACCGATGCCTCCCAAGGGGGCAAGGCCGACAACGGAAGCGCCCTGACCAAGGCATCCCGATGCGACTGGGTGTGCTCGGCCAACGATGCGTACGAGACGACCCGAAGCTTCTACTGCGAGGACACCTTCCCTTCATGGCTGGGACGCTTCGTGTCTGATGCGGCCGGCACATCACCGCCGATTCCGGAGTTCTCCGCGTACAGCGTCGCGGGCGACGGAAAGCTCAACCCCAACGGTTCTTGGACCAGCTACCAAGAGTCCGCCGTTCGCCGAGACAACGGATTCGACGCCATCCGCGACGCCCCCGACACCAACCCCAACAAGTGGGGGACCCATGGGTCGCTTTCAGACGACTTCTTGTGGACCAGCGACCACCAGCCGGGCACCTGGGCCGCCTGGCCGCTGTCAATCCCCCCTTCGGACGAGGGGCAGGAGTGGAGCCTTTACGCCTACGTTCCGCCGGGCGCAACGAACCGCAACGTCGCGTATCGGGTCTACGACGGCAACCAGAGCAGCGCCGCGCTGACCCACACCATCGACCAAACGGACTATTCGGGCGCCGAGATCACCCTCTTCGGCCTCAGCTACAACGCGCCTGGCTGGCACTTTCTCGGGCGGACGCGCCTGTACTCGGGCGCGAGCGTGTCCGTGGACGGCAGCACCGGCTCGGGCACAACCTTCGCCGACACGGTGGTGGCCCTCCGATGGGGCTGCGTTCAATAAGGAGGAAACGACGATGAACCTCGATACACTCATGAATACCCTTCGAGCCGCTTTCATTGCATGCGCAGTAGCCTGCACCGGCGCTTGTGACTTCGATGAATCGGGCGGAAGTTCGCCCGCCCCACCGTGCAGCAACTACACGGCTTCGCCGTCATGCGACGCTTGCATTCAAGGTCACAACAACACTTTTCAGCAGGGGAACTGCTGCGACAACGCGCCGGGATGCCAGACCGTCTGGTGTGATGACGGCCCGGACGGCAAGATCCTCAGCTGCGTCGCCGGCTGACTCACAACGCCATCTCGAAGTCGGCCAAGCGCCGCGCGACGCGGCGTGGAACCGGCAGCGTTCCGCGTCCCGGCTCGAGCGCAGCTTGACCCGTCAAGATCGTGGCCATGCGCTCGAGCTCGACGACTCGCTCATGGGACGCTGCTAGGGTCCCCTCCGCGGCATCAAGACCCGATCCCACCGCGGTCTGGGCACGCTCACGATTCCCGAGGCGAAGGTACGCATGGGCGAGTCCGACAAACGCGGTGGCCGAGGACGGAACGTCCTCGGTCGCAGTCGCCAGCTCTTCGAACAGGGCACGCGCGGCCTCCGGATTCTCCGCCAGCAGCTCGAACGCGTACGCAAGCTCGACCTTGCGACGAATCTGGGAAGCCGGGCTCAGGTTCTGCGCTCGATCCAGCAGCGGTTCGGTCGAGGATCCGGAGGCCTCCGCGGCATGAAGGTCGAAGAGCAGCAGCATCGGGTCGCCAGCGCCGTGCATCTCGAGATTCCGAGCCCGGATGCGATCGAGCTCGATGGAGCCATCCAGCGGCTCACCGAAGTCCATCGACAAGACCAAGCTTGCGATGACCAGCTCCAGTCCCGCACGGCCCGTGAGCCCCAGCTCTCCCGCCGAGAGCTGCGAGCACGCCCGTGCCAACGCCGTCCGAGCGACGTCCACGTCGCCTAGATACGCGCTCGCGAGGGCAAGGGTTCGGCGCGGCGTTGGCAGTGCCGGATGTCCCGGGTCGACATGCTCGGCGAACGCCGAAATCGCTTCGAGCGCCTCCAACCGAGCGCTCGCATAGTCCCCCAAAGCGAGATGCATTTCGGCGATGTTGGCTCCGACCAGGATCGTACTCGGGTGACGGCGCCCTGCACTTTTCTGAAGCAGCGCCTCTGCGTCTTGCAGAAGCCGGAGCGCGTCGAGGTGGCGTCCGGCCGCTTCGTACGTGATTGAGGCGTTGTTGAGCAGACCCGCGCGCCAGTACCCGTTGAAGGGCGTCTCATCGATGATACGGAGAGCATGGGAATGTAGCGACAGGGCCCGGTCGAGGTCTCCGGATGCTGCCAGCGCGACGCCCATGACGTTCTGGGCCCGAACCAGGCCCAGAGAGCCCTCGGGGTGAATGCCCTGTGCGAGCGCAAAGTACGACTCGGCCTCAGCAGCGAACTGGGGATTGGCACGCAACATGACGAGATTGGTGGCCGCGTCCCCGAGCAAGGACCAATCCCTCGTTTTCGCGACGGCTTCGAGCAGGCGTGGCGCTTTCTCTTGGAAGGTGGCGTAGTCCCGCCGCATATCCGCCAGCCAGACTTCCTCGAGGGACAAGCGAGCGTGGACGTCGTCGGCGACCAGGTCGGCGGAGAGGTTCCGTGCAAACCGAAGCCGCTCTGATGCGGCATCGTAGTCTCCAAGCCTCCGGTAAGCCGCAGCCTCGGCGACCACATCGAGGACGGTCGCCGCCCGCGTTTGCTCGAGCGCTGGCGCCGGCACGGAATCGGACAGCTCGCACTGCTCCAGTGCAGGCAACTGTCCGACAGCTGCCGGAACGCGAAGGCTCGACTTCTCATCGACCCGGCGCAGCACCGCGGTCGTGCCCTGAAACTGACGGAGCGCATTCTCCAGGCACGGGCCGACATCGACGTCCCCCGGAGGAGACGCGTTGCAGCGGGCGAGCCACTGCTCATTCCACGCGGAGGCGTAGCGGTCCAGCAGCGCGACGCTCTGCACTGCCGTCTCGTCGGTCAGGCTCGATGCCGCCGCGATCTCGTGCTGGGTCCGTTGAGCAACGTCCTCGTCCCAGACGCCAAGGGTGGCCATGCGGGTCGCATCGCAGGGCTCCGGAGCCGCGGCCGCGGTGGCAGCACCGCCGGCAGCCAGTGCGCAGGCTGCCGACACACCGACCACGGCAAGCATTCGTCGGCGCCGATGCGTCCGCTCGAGTTCGCCAGCGAGCTCCGCCAGCAGCGCCCCCATACTCGGCCACCGATCCTCGGGAAACGGCGCCAGGCCCCTCCGCAGGATGCGTCCGAGCCGGGGCGCCACCTCGTCGCCCCACTCGGGTGGACCCGCGGCTTTTTTCCGGGCCAGGCGCGGCAAGGCGAACGGCGCACGACCGCGGAGCGCTTCCCACAGCGCGACGCAAAACGCGAACTGGTCGGTCGCCTCGCACAATGTCCCGCCTCGATGCTGCTCCAGTGCCATATAGCGTGGCGTTCCGACGACCATGCCGAACTCGGTGATGCGGTCGTCGGGCGACGCGGCATCGTCCTCGAGAACGTCGGTACTCTCCGACCCGCTGCTCTGCGCCTTGACCAATCCGAAGTCAGTGACCTGCGGACGACCGTTCGAGACCAGCACGTTCGCCGGCTTGAAGTCGCGATGCAGCAACCCCCGCTCGTGCACGGCGATCAGGCCTTGCCCCGCGCCAAGGTAGAGCTGGACGATCTCCTTCCAAGAACGCCCACCCACGACCTGCCACTCGAGGGCGGTCGTGCCTTGAACCAGCTCCATGACCACGGCGACGACCTGCTCGCCATTCGTGATGACGTCGTAGACCGAGACGACGTTGGGATGCGAAACCGAAGCCATCGCGTAGGCTTCTCGCTGCAACCGTTCGGATCCAACCGAGCCAGGATTGCGCAACGCCTTGACCGCGACGTCGCGCCGCAGGGTTCGGTCGTAGGCGGCATAGACCTTGCCCATGCCCCCCGAGCCAAGAAGCTCGAGCGGCACATACCGGGCGCCCCATCGCTTCCGCAGAGTGCGGGCCTCATCGGCCGGTAGGTCGCGACCCAGCGACGCGTGTTCCGAAGACGCGCTGACGTCGTCGCCATTCTCCAGCACCTCCCCCATCCATCCTCGATTCTAGCAATCCGGCCTCATCGCCCGACACGCTGCCCAGCATCCTGGGTCACCGCTGGTGTGGTCGCGCCCGGCCGAAGACTGGGGGAGATTTTTTTTCGCGACTCGGGATTCGGAAGCTGTGGCGGCGCAACACGCATGCCGCCTGTGGCACGAAGACCCCAAGGCCCTCCAAGCGACGCCCGGGCCTGCGGCCACGGACGCCGAGCCTCACTCGAACGCGTTGAGGGGACCCCGCGCGACGTCATTGTTGCTCCGCGAGTTCCCCTCGTCGCCCACCAGGGATGAATCCCACCAGAACACGGTGAAGTGAGACACGGCGGGCGCGGCGAAATTGCCTTGCCACTGCCCCCCGTACCGCTCAACATGGAAATGAAAGTCATTTTCAACATGGACAAGCCAGCATGAGAACGAATCTGACCGGTGTCCCCGAAACGATGCTCTGGACGCTC
>JBCCQM010000219.1:0-13013 GCA_039024335.1 Myxococcota bacterium | reverse complement strand
GGCGCCTACACGTACTCGGACATGACCGGCCACTCGCTCAGCGTCGTCGGCGGCGGTACGCCCAGCGGCTGATTCAGGCCGCTACGGTTTCCAGCTGATGTGGTAGACGGCGCCGTCGTTGGTGTCGTCGTAGGTCACGCGTACGTCTTTTCGACCCGCGACTTCGAGCGTGGCCTGGATGCCTGCGGCGACGCCCAAGCGGCGGAGCGCGGGCATGTTCGGCCACTGCGTAAGCACCACCGTCGCTCTGCCGGGACCATGGATCGTGGGCTCGATCGTGCCGATCGAGTGGCCGCGCGAGTAGATCAGCGGCGTGCGCTTGATGAGCGCCCGATCCGACGTCAGCCGCAGCAGCGCCTTCCAAACCGAGCGTAGGGTCTGGGAGATGCCGATGCGCACGACGTCGGGATAGAAGGTCCACAGATCCCGGCCCGCCTCTCGGGCAATGCCGGTGTAGAGGGCGTCTACGGCCGTCACCGGGATCCACGCAGCCGAGACGGCGTGGTCGATGAGATCTTGGTGCTCACGGGTCAGCGCCGCGAACGCTCGATCGACCGCCTCATCGCCGACTTCTCGGCGAAACACGGACACGTTCTTCAAGAAGACCGCTCCAGACAGCGACGGGACGTCGGCCGACAAGACCCCCCAAGTGTAACCGCCTGGTCGACAATGGCGCGAATTCGGCCTCATCCTGGCCGCATCCACGCGTTGACCTTGCGCGGGAGGACCGCGTCCCGCAAGGTAGAACAACGGTGACCACGCGTTCAAAAAGCGCCCGCCGCAAAGGACGGAGCACGCAGGGCCGGGTCAATGGCATTCGGTTCGACTGGGATGCCCACGGGGCCGAGGGCTATGCCGTCCCCGTTCAGGACCGCAGCCACGAGGATTCCGGAGACCTCATCGCGGCCAAGATCCGTCGCGACTGGGACGAAGAGTCCGAAGACGCCGAGGCCGAAGCCGAAGCCGTCGAAGAGTAGTCTCGCCTTCGTTCTGCCGCCCGGCCTTCAGGCCACGCCGATGTCTCGGAGGCGCTGCATCAAGAAGTCGCCCGCGAGTACCTCGGGCTCCTGCTGCAGCAGCGCCTTGTTGTGCGGATGGCAGAAGAAGGGCATCGAGTAGCGGGAGCGGTTCGCGTCGCCTGCTGGGTTCACCACGCGGTGCGTCGTCGACCGGAGCCGCCCACCGGTGAACAGCTGCAGCATGTCGCCGCTGTCGCAGACCATCACGTTCGGCGGCGTCTGCACGTCGATCCACTCGCCCTCACGGGTCATGAGCTGCAGGCCGGGCTCGGTCGCAACGGGCAAGACCGTGATGAGGTTGATGTCTTCGTGGGCCGCGGCTCGGACGGCGCCCGGTTCAACGGTGCCACTGAGCGGCGGGTAGTGAATGACGCGAAGCACCGAGTTGCCGCCTTCGGTGAAGCGCTCGAAGAACCCCTCGGGTAGCTCGAGGTACACACCCACGCTCGCAAGCAGGGTGCTCGCAACGCGGTCCAGCTCGGCGAAGAGGTCGTTGAACGTGCTGGCAAATGCGGGCACTTCGGAGGGCTCCACGTTCGGGACGACGTCGCCGCTTTGACGACCCACGTGCCAGAACTCTTTGAGGTCGGCGAGCGGCTGGTCCTTGGCATGCTCGACACCCATCGAGGTGTAACCGCGCTGTCGTCCGTTGTCCGCGTTCTCATAGGCGCGCTTGGCCTCGGTCGGCAGCCCGAACAGATCCTGCGCTCGCCCGTAGGCGTTGCCAAGCAGCGCTTCGGGCACGCCGTGGTCGGTGATCGCCACGAACCCGAACGTCTCGAGCGCTTCACCCAGCGTCTTCACGGCGTCGGGCTGGCGCTGCCCGGGCGCGAGGTCGTGGAGGCTGAGCACCGGGATCGAGGCGTCGGACATGGGGGGAGGAATCGCTCCACTGGCGGCCGCGGTCAACCCCTCCGAGGGGCTGCTACACTGCGTTCGTGCGCCGCGTGCGAAACTCGAAGGGCCAGCTCGAAGACTATGGTCAACGAGAGGTGGCGCTGCCGTCCGAGGCCGAGACGCCCCAGGGCTGGGTCCGGGCGGACGCGCAGCAGCCGTGGACGCCCACGGAGGCGGTCGTGTTCGACGATACGGGCGCCGTGCAGCGTGCGCCTGCAACCAAGCCGCTCAGCGGCGCTGCCGCGATCACGCAGATCCTCAAGTTCTTCAACCTGCAGACGCTCCAGCGCAAGGGCAAGCTGCCGGCATCGAAGCAGCAGGAGCGGGCGCAGCTTCAGCAAGAGCTGCGCGACCCAGCCGTGGCCGCGGGTCCTCGGAACTGGATGCGCATCCCGGTGCAGGTCGACGTGCTCGTGGGGCCGGGGCGCACGCCCGCTCGAGCCTCCGACATCAGCGCCGGCGGCATGCGGCTGGACACCGTGCAGGGTCGCTTCATGGTGGGCACGCGGCTCGACGTGCTGATGGGCTTCGGCATGGCCGGCCGCAAAGGCATCATCGTCTTTCCAACGCGGGTGGCCTGGGCCAACGAGATGCGCGGCACGCTGGGCATGGAGTTCACGGCACGACCGCGCTGGGAAGAGCACTGACGAATGTCGGTCCGAGAGCTGATCGCGCTGGGGACCGGCTCGCAAGTTCCCTCGCGCTACCGAAACCACAACGGCTATTTGCTGCGGTGGGACCAGGAGGGCGTGCTGTTCGATCCCGGAGAGGGGACGCAGCGGCAGATGATCTTTGCAGGGGTTGCCGCCAGCGCGATCACCCGCGTCTGCGTCACGCACTTTCACGGCGACCACTGCTTGGGCCTGGCCGGAATCACGCAGCGACTCTCGCTCGACGACGTTCCGCATCCGATTCATGTCTACTTTCCCGCCAGCGGCCGGAAGTACTTCGACCGGCTCCGCTACGCATCGATCTACCGAGAGCGGGCCACGATCGTGCCGCACCCGATCGAGGACGTCACGGCGGTGATCGAGACCCCAGCGTTCGCCCTCTCGGTCGCGTCGCTCGACCATGGCGTGCCGACGCTGGGGTACCGAATCGATGAGCCCGCCGGTCGCACGATGCTGCCCGAGAAACTCGCCGAGCTGGGGGTTCGTGGGCCCGCCATCGGGCGACTGCACAAGCAGGGCACCGTCGAGGTGGACGGCCGCATGATCACGCTGGATCAGGTCAGCGTCGAAAAGCCGGGGCAGTCGGTCGCGTTCGTGATGGACACGCGCCCGTGCCCTGGCGCGCTGGCGCTCGCCAAAGACGCGGACCTGCTCGTCATCGAATCCACGTACCTGCATCAGGACGTGAAGCTGGCGCATGACCACATGCACATGACCGCTGTGCAGGCGGCCGAGATTGGAAAAGAGGCTGGCGCGAGGAGAGTGGTGCTCACGCATTTTTCACAGCGCTATCTCTCGGTCGACCCGTTCGTGGAAGAAGCGTCGGCGATCCATCCCGACGTCGTGGCGGTCCAGGACGGGCAGCGCGTGCCCGTGCCCAAGCGCCGGTCCGTCACGGCCTGAGCGCTGTCCTGCCTGACACCGTGTGGTATGCAGCCCGGCATGCGTGAAGGGCTCGGGATGATGCTGGTGGCTTCGCTGCTGGCGTGTGGCTTCGAAACCGCCACGGCCGCGAGCGGGACCGAAGGCGCGGAGTCGTCGTCGGGCGAGGCAAGCAGCGGCGCCCCCATGTCTGGAACAACCTCCGGGACCACCGACGCTGCCGATGGTGATGGTGACGGTGGCAGCGAGAGCAGCGGTGGTGCGCCGGTCGACGAGTGCGTGCCCCAAGGCGTGCCCGCGCAATGGACCGAGGGCGAGCTCATCTCGCCATGCGGGCGTCCGAACCCGCTGGGCATCCCCGACGAGGACTATGCGGCCTATGCCGAAGCCGGCCAAGGCTACGCGCTGACGTACCCCGTCGACACCACCGGCATCCTCATTCCCGAGCGCCCGCTGCGGGTGTTGATCGAGGGCGATACCAACAATCCGCTGCGTCAGCTTCTGGCGGAGTTGATGCCCGTGTTCACCGGCGTGAGCTCCGTCGACGAGATCTACGAACAGCTCGGGCTCGTGAAGACGCCCGAGGGCGACTACTGGGGCGTCACCATCATGGAGACGGACCGGGGCGCCGGGCTGACCTTCAGCTGCGCCACCTGCCACGCCGGCCGCGTATTCGATTCGCCCACGCTGGGTATGCACAATCGGCGGTCGACCGCGAACAACATGTTCGTGATGTACAAGCCGCTCTTCGAATCGGTGACGCCGGCCGCCTTCGCGCTGGGCACGGGTGCGGACAGTGGCGAGACCGACCTGTGGCGGCAGTCGCGGGAGAATATTCGCTATGTCCGCAGTACCCAGCCGCAGGTGCTCGGTCTCGACACCGCGCTCGCCCACACGATTCTCTCGCTCGGGACGCGCGAGCTGGATCCCTGGGCTACGCGAACGGCCACGTCGTACCTTGAGCCGCGCGACAACCCGCTCGAGACGTACCCCAGCGACGTCAAGCCAGCGACGTGGTGGCTGAGCAAGTACAAGAACAAGTTCTTCTCCGATGGCTCGCTCGTCAGCGGCAACCCCGTACTGGGGGCGCTGCTCGTCAACGAGTTTGGACGCGGCTCCGACCTCGTCGCGCTCGATGCTTGGATCACCCAGAACTGGACCCTGATCGAAGAGTTCACCACGGGCGTGTTCGCGACCCAGGCGCCCAGCTTTTTCGACCACTTCGATCCGGCGGCGTTCGACATCGCAGCCGCGAAGCGTGGTGAGGTGCTGTTCAGCGAAAACTGCGCTCGGTGCCACGGCCGCTACGAGAAGGGCTGGAATCGGCCTGACGCGGACAGCCTCGACGGGCGCGCCCTACTCGAGACCACGCGCGTCGTGTACTTCGAGGACACGCCGATTCACGACGTCGGGACCGACCCTCATCGTCGCCTCAGCGTGCAGTTCATCCAGGACATCAACGACCTGGCGCTCTCGGAGAAGTACGATCTCGTCCTCACGCCGCAGGAGGGCTACGTCCCGCCGCCGCTCGAGGGCATTTGGGCCCGCTGGCCGTACTTCCACAACAACTCCGCGCCCAACCTGTGCGCGGTGCTGACCCCCGCAGAGCAGCGCCC
This sequence comes from Myxococcota bacterium, assembly GCA_039024335.1. Lineage (GTDB taxonomy): Bacteria > Myxococcota_A > Polyangia > Nannocystales > Nannocystaceae > CAJXVA01. The sequence goes on along the minus strand of JBCCQM010000219.1, from coordinate 7,928 downwards.
GCAGGTCTACCTGTTCGGGAACGTCGATAACGCGGTCGTGGACTTCGATTCGGGCTGCAACGGCTATCCGCTCGATCCGCCTCCGCACTTCGATCAGGTGTTCGATACCACGCAGCCCGGACTGGGCGCGATGGGGCACGACGAGGGCATCCTGACCGAGGGCGGAGTCGAGCGTTATGACGCCGACCAAAAACGGGACCTCATCCGCTTCCTGCAGACCTTGTAGGGACGGTGGAGCGGCGCGCGAATCAGTTATTTTGATGGGGCTGCCCATGCCCCTCAAAGCCGTCCGCGTTCCCACTCCGTTCGAGCCCCCGTTCCTCGCTGGGGAAGCTTTCGTCGAAAAGCTGTTCTCGCAGGTTCAGCGCAAGCCGGAGGACGGCACGATCCACGTCGGTGACGAGCGCTACGTGTTGATGCGGTGCGAGAGCCTGTACGCCGCGTGGTTCAAGGCGATGGCGGAGACGTTCGGCGAGGAGACGGCGAGCCGCTTCATCTACAACACGGCGCGGGAGATCGGACGGAGCGACGCGAAGTCGTTCATCGAGCGCCAAGGCGTCGAGGACCCCATCGCGCGACTCGCTGCAGGTCCAGTGCATTTCGCCCACGCCGGCTGGGCGATGGTGGAGATCCTGCCGGACTCGGTGCCCGCAACCGACGACGCGTTCTTCCTTCACTACCTCCACCCGAACACGTTCGAGTCCGAGGTGCTGCGGTCCCGCGGAGAGACGACGGAAGACTGCTCGTGCCTGTTCAGCGCCGGCTATTCGTCGGGCTGGTGCACCGAGGCGTTCGGGCTCAAGCTCCACGGCCGCGAGCTGCGGTGCGTCTCCAAGGGCGACGACCGCTGCGAGTTCATCATGAGCCCCGCCGACCGTCTCGACGAGCACGAAGCTCGCGTTCGAAGCACATGGACGAACTCCTAGTTCGGCTTCCCGAAGGCGTGGAGCTGTCGCCCGTTGCAGAGGCGGCCTTCAAGGTGCTCGCACAGCACACGGCGTTTCCGTGGCCGGTTCTCAAGACCCAGGCCAAGCGCTTGGGCTTCGACGCGGCCTCGTTGAGCGTGGAGCAGCTTGGCGAGATGATCGAGCTGCTTGCGGTGGGCGTGGAGCGCTTCACCTCCCCCGAGGCGGGGGAGCAGGTGCGCACGGCTTTGCGGGCGCTGACTCAGCGCTGACGCGCAGCCCAGTACGGGTCCACGCCCGATTCACGATTAACGGTGCGGCCCATCATCGGGCTGAGCAGCTGCACACCGGCTTTGTCGGCCAACTCCATCAAGTGACAGATGGGTTGGTCCCAGGCGTGGAGGGCTAGATTGAAGGTACCCCAGTGGACGGGCATCATCGTTTTGGCTTTGACGCGTTGGTGGGTGGTCAGCGCGTTCTCGGGGCCGAGGTGAATGCTGCCCCAGGCCGGGTGCCACGCCCCGATCTCGATCATGCTCAGGTCGAAGCCGCCGAAGCGCTCGGCGATCTCGTCCCACGCCTCTTCCCACAGCCCCGTATCGCCCGAGAACCACGCGGAGTGCTTCGGCCCGCGAATCGCCCAGCTCGACCAGAAGGTGGCCTTGCTGGCGCCGGGCCCACGGCCCGCGAAGTGACGGGAGGGCGCAGCGGTGATTTCGATGCCGGCGATCTCCACGCTCTGCCACCAGTCGAGTTCGATGATGCGGTCGGGATGGACACCCCACGCTTCGAGGTGCGCACCCACGCCCAGCGACGTGACCCACGGCGTGTCTCGCGAGGCCATGCGGGAGACCGTCGGGTAGTCGAGGTGGTCGTAGTGGTCGTGCGAGACGATGATGACGTCGAGCTCTGGGAGATTTTCGGGTTCGATGGGGTTTGGGTGGAAGCGCTTGGGCCCCATCCACGACACCGGAGCCGCCCGCGGACCGAAGACCGGGTCGGTCAGGACGAGCGCGCCGTCGATCTCGAGCAGGGTCGTGCTGTGGCCGAGCCACGTGACGCGCATCGGCTCGCCGCCGCCCACGACGAGCTGTGCCGCTTCGGGGTGAAGCAGCGGGTGCTGCTCGAGCGGGACGCGCTCCTTTCCGCCCTTGAAGTACTCCCACGCCACGCCCAGGCCTGGCGCCGCGGCGGGCGTTTCTATTGCGTTGACGAAGCGCTCGCCGTTGAAATGCGGGCTGTCTTGGATCTTCTCGAGGCGAAGGCCGTCCGCGGCCCCGCCAAGGGCAGCAAGCCCCAGCTTCGCGCCGCACGACTGGCGTCCCGTGGCTTGAGCGAGGGGTTCGTGCAGTGCGTCGAGTTCGGTCGTAGCCATGGCGAGAAAACCGTATCAGGCCGGCAATCGTCGCCGAAGCGGTGCGCGTTTCCATCGCGCGCCATTTACGAACGGGTGCGCTTGCGAGGACGAGGCAGGCCGTAGAGGTCGAGCCGATGGATCAACGTGCGGCGCGAGATGCCGAGGCGCGCTGCGGCCTTGGTCTGGTTGCCGGCGCAGGCCTCGAGCGCGGCGAGGATGCGCGCACGCTCGTCGTCGGCGGCGGGGGCTACGGCCGTGTCGTTGCCGGCCTCGGAGAACGCAACAACGTCGAGTCGGTCGCCTTCCATCGTGGCGACGGCGCGCTCGACCGCGTTGCGGAGCTGTCGTGCGTTGCCTGGCCAGGGCTGCCGGGCGAGCCATCGCGCCGCATCGGTGGTGAGCGCCGCTTCGAGCTCGGCGCCCCCTACATCACGAAGGAAGGCGCGCGCGAGCGGTTCGATCTCGTTGGTCCGGGCGCGCAGCGGAGGGATGCGAAGCGTGACCGCGTTGAGCCGATAGAGCAGGTCGCTACGAAACGAGCCTTCGAGGGCGTCGCGTTCGAGGTCTCGATGGGTGGCTGCGATGAAGCGGACGTCGAGCGCAACGTCGGCCACGCCGCCAACGCGCCGCACGACCCGGTCCTCGAGGGCACGCAGCAGCTTGGCCTGGACGGCCGACGGAAGCTCCCCGATCTCGTCGAGAAAGACGGTCCCGCCGCTGGCCGATTCGAGCAGGCCGGGCTTGGCCGCGGTGGCGCCCGTGAACGCGCCGGCTTCGTGCCCGAACAGCTCGCTCTCGATTACGTCGAACGCCAGCGAGGCGCAGTCCACCACGACGAACGGGCCCTGGGCGCGAGGAGACCAGCCGTGGATTTCACGGGCGAGCACGCCCTTGCCGACGCCGGTTTCGCCCAGGATCAGCACGTTGAGGCGGTGCTTGGCGGCCTTCTTGGCGCGGTCCCGCAGCGCGTCCATGGGGTTGGTCGAAGCGGTCGGGTGCGCGCCGGGCTGGTGGATGACCACGACGACGTTGCCGAGCTCGAGCACGTCGCCGTCACGAAGCTCGGCGGGCACGTTGGGCTCCAGCAGGCGGCCGCCCAGCCACGAGCCGTTGCTGCTGCCCAGGTCGGTGTACGTGAGCGCCTGCGCGTGATCGAACTGACCGTGAATCCGGGAGAGCGAGCCGTGGTCGATGGTGATGTCGGCCAAGCGTGAGCGCCCCAGCTGAAGCGAGCCGCCGGCAGGCAGCGGCACCGTCTGGCTGTTCTCGTTGGCGACGATCGTCAGTCGCGGGCGCCGCTCCGAGGGGTCGGCGGGCATGGTGTTGCCCTCGTCGGTCACGCTTCGGCGATGGTAGCAGCCGTTTTGCGCGCCCCGAGTGGAGCTGCGACGATGATGAGCGTGACTGGCAGTCGCTCGGCCGATGCGGACGCGACCGAAGCGACCGTGCGCGGCGCCGCAGAGCCTGCCCGCGCCGTGCCTCCGCACGCCCGGGTCGGCCGCTACCTCGTGCTCGAAGAGGTCGGCGCCGGCGCCATGGGTCGGGTGCTGCGTGCCTACGACCCGCGACTTCGTCGAGAGGTGGCGTTGAAGCTGCTGGTGCAGGCGGCGCAGGAGCATCGCCGGGTGGCGGTGGTGGAAGAGGCGCGCGCCATGGCGCAGCTGTCCCATCCCAACATCGTCGCCGTGTATGACGTGGAGGTCGTCGACGCGGAGCCCTTCTTGGCGATGGAGTACGTCGACGGCGAGACGCTGCGCGACTGGATGGGCGGTGCTGCGCGTCCGTGGTCGGAGGTGTGGCCGGTGCTGAAGCAGGCAGCCCGAGGCTTGATCGCGGCGCACGGGGCAGGCTTGGTTCACCGCGACTTCAAGCCCGGCAACGTTCTGGTGCGACGCTCCGGGCGGGTCCAGGTGACCGACTTCGGCATTGCGATCGATGCTGATGCCGTTGCCGAGGGCGCGGCGGGAACGCCCGGCTACATGGCGCCCGAGCAGCACGATGGCGAGGGTGCCGATGCGCGCGCGGATCAGTTCGCGTTCTGCATCACGCTGTGGGAAGCGCTGGCGGGTACGCGTCCGTTCGAGACCGACGGCCTCCTCGAGAACAAGCGTGCGGGTCGACTCCGAGACGCAGCCCCGATCCGGGCGTTGCCCTCACGCGTGCGCGCTGCTTTGGAGCGGGGCCTCGCGCCGGACCCCGAGCGCCGTCATCCGTCGATGCAGGCGCTGATCGAAGCGCTCGAGCACCGCCGATCGCCGTGGTGGTGGGTCGTGGGCGGCGCTGCGGCGATCGGTCTCGGCGTCGTGGCCGTGGGGGCGTACCGGTGGAACGAGGCGGCGGCGCTGCGGCAACGATGTCTCGATGACGCCGCGCAGATTCACCAGGTGTGGGGCGAGCGGCCGAAGGCGGCGATGCAGGCGGCCTTCGAGCAGACGAAGGTGCCGCATGCCGCCGATCTTTTTGGGCGCACGTCGCCGTGGCTGGACGCGTACGCCGACGACTGGGCGCGTGCCCGCGTGGATCGATGCACGGCCGAAGGGCGCGGGCAGGCCGACGCAGCCTTGTCCCCGCTGGCGCAGGCATGCTTCGACGAACATGCGGCGCGATTCGAGGCCACCGTGGCCGCCTTGAGCGTGTCGGACCCAGCGATCGTGCATCGCTCGGTGAAGGCCGCGTCAGGGCTGCGCAGTCCCAACGAGTGTGCGGACGAGGCGGCGTTGCGGGTGCGTGCGCCCCTGCCCGAAGACCCGCACCGCCAGGCGCAGCTGGCCGATCTCACGCGACGGCGGGCGGTGGTCTCGGCTGCGCTTGCGGCGGGTCAGGCGAGGTCCGTGGTCGCGGACGCGGAGACGCTGGCCGAGGAGGCGCAGGCGATCGGGTGGGCGCCGGCGGTGGTCGACGCGAAGCTTCACGTCGCCGAGACGCGCGAGTTCACGGGCGACTATGAAGGAGCCGAAGCCGCAGCGGTGGAGGCATTCGTAGGGGCGCTCGCCGAGGACTACGACCTCGCCGCGCTCTCTGCATGCGCACGGTTGGTCTACGTCGTGGGCTACGGGCGCGCCAAGCCTGCGGAGGGCCTGCGATGGGCGGCCACGGGTGGAGCGATCGCATCGCGGCTTGGACTCGCGCCGGACCATCCGCGCCGGCTCTCGCTGATCAACAACACCGCGGTGGTGCACTGGGCCGCCGCCGACTACGAGGCGTCGAAGGCCGCCCACGAAGACGCGATGGCGATCAAGCGCGCGCAGCTCGGCCCCAACCATCCCGCGCTCACCGTGTCGCTGGACAACTACGGGATCACGCTCGCGAGCATAGGCGACCTCGATGGCGCCCAGGTTGCGTTCGAGACCTCGCTGAAGCTCGTGCGGGACGCCTACGGTGAGGCGCACCCCAAGGTGACGGCCGTGCTGACGCAGCTGGGCACCTTGGCCGCCGAGCGCAACGACGACGCGGTGGCCCGGGACTACCTCGAACGCGCGCTGACCCGCATCGAAGCGGAGCTGGGACCGGACCACGCCGACGTTGCGCTGGTGCTGATCAACCTCGCGGGCGTGGAGCTGGAGGCGAACGCACCCCGCTCCCTCGCGCATGCCCAGCGCGCGTACGGGCTGGTGCCTGCAAAGCACCCGTATCGCGTCGCGGCCACCCTGGCGCTCGGCGATGCCCAGGTGCGGACCGGGGCGTTGGACGAAGCGGAGACGACCCTGCTCGAGGCGGTGTCGCTGACCGACGCGCTCCCCCCCGAACACCCCGACCGCGTCCGCGCGGCCGCGTCGTTGGCCGAGGCACGCCGCGCGAAGCCGCCCACGCGCCCGTGACGCGATTGCACAACTTGTGCAACGGCTGCACGAGTTGTGTACTCGACGAACCCCCGGTCCACGAGGATGTCTGTGGGTTCGGGTGGGCACGAGGCTTGCTTTAGGAGGGCGGACATGCAGATGCGTCGGGTGGTCAGTGTCGGGTTGCTGGGGAGCGTTCTGGGGTGCAGCGACCCGGGGGCCGTCGATGGATTTGCGACCCTCGGGGCCGCCGACGACGGCGGCAGCTCGACGAGCGGTAGCACGACCGGTGGCCCTGGTGACGACGACCCGACCGCCGACGCGTCGACCTCGGGCGCCGATCCCACCGCGGCCGTCACGACGCTGCCGCCCACGACCGCGGCCGACGAGACGGGCTTCGACGTGCCGGACCCGCTGGACTGCGTGTATCGCTCGACCACGTTCGACGCGCCGATGCAGGAGCTCGACGTCACCGACCCCAACTCCGACCTGCGGCTGTCGTTCTCGGTCCCGGGCCTGCCCGATCCCTCTCTCGTGCAGAGCGCGGTGCTGCACTTCGATGCCTACGACGCGGACCACCCCGGCGAAGAGGGGATCATCGAGGTCAACGGCGCGGGCCCGTACGACATCCCGGCGGATCCCGGAAACGACAACGGGTCGAGTCAGTCGCAGGTCGATGTGACCGGGGCGCTCGTCGAGGGCAACAACCGCATCGACTTCGGCCCCGGTCCCCTCGATCGCACGTTCTATCGGATCGGTGCCGTGGAGCTTCGCGTGGTGGCCCAGGTCGAGAGCTGCGACGCGCCCGACGATACGGGCGATACCGGAAACGGGGTCCAGCAGGAGATGCACTACTCCGAAGCGGAGTACACGGGCCGCAACAACTGGGTGTGGCGCTGCCAGCCGGGATTCGACTACGCGTACACGGCCGCCAATGCCAAGCACGTCCCGACCGATTGCGAGGGCCTGTATGCACCCGACGGCTCGGCGCACGGCACCGCGATCTTCCACTTCCTCGACGTCGTCGAGGATGACTACCTCGTCGAGATCCACGCGTATCACACGTGGAACCGCAACCCGAACGGCGCCCGCATCATCGTCGATGGCGTCACGGGCCTCGTGCAGCAGCGAAGTGACGCAGAGGGCGAGTCCTCCTTCGAGACCGCGGAGTGGGGCGTGGCCCACCTCGCGGGGGACGTCGACATCGTGCTCGACAGCTCGCAGGGCGGCTACGCCAGCGATGCGGTCAGCTGGATTCGCATCACTCCTCTGTGACCGGTACGCCCAGCGCCCGCGCGATGGCGAGGCGCTCCTCTTCGCACTCGGGGCAGATCTTGCGGTGGTGATCGAGCAGCGCCTTGAGCTCGGGTTCCACGTTGCCTTCGACGAGGGCGGCGACGTGCTCACTGAACCGGTCGCAGTCGATCTCCTCGGTGCGGGTCAGCTCGAGCAAGCGGGCGAGCGTGGCTCGGGTGGTTTGGGTGGCACTCATGCGGTCACCTCGGCGTCGGGCAGCAGGTCGGCGGGGCCGTAGCCGGCCTCGCGCAGGTGGGTGAGGAGTCGTTTGCGGGCGTCGTGGAGGAGCTTGTAGAGCGCGCCGCGAGAGCGGCCCGTGCGGCGGGCGATCTCCATCAGCGTCAGGCCGCCGAGCTCGGCGAGTAGTGCTTCTCGCTGGGTGGGCGTGAGCGCGTCGTCGATGGCGCGACGGAGCACCGCGGCGGCGTCGTCGGCCTGAAGGTTGGCGGGGGCGAGGGCATCCACGGCGCTGCGTCCGTCGGCCAGGACCGCGTCCATCGCGGCCGCGGCGTGCTTGCGCTTGCGAAGCAGACCCAGGGCCAGGCGGACCGCGATGGCGGTGGCCCAGGTGGTGAACCGGCTGTCGCCGCG
>JBCCQM010000218.1:0-13200 GCA_039024335.1 Myxococcota bacterium | reverse complement strand
GGCGCCACGAACTACTTCGATGCCAAGTACACGATGTGGCAGCTCGACCCCAGCGGCCGAATGCGCGACCGCCTTCGCTTTCGCGGCTATCGCAGCGGCCACATGATGTACCTGCGGCGGGAGGACCTGAAGACGGCGAACGACGACATCCGCGCGTTCATCAAGGACTCGACGCCGCGCGAGAAGCAGCCCGCGAAGTACACCCGCGACTAGCTGCTGAGCTCAGCGGGTGCGCAGGTACGCGATGAGGTCGGCGCGGTCATCGTCTTCGAGTCCCAGGCCGTACCGGTGCCCGTCGACGGCGCCCACGCCTCGCGGACCCTGGTAGTCGTCCTCCAGCCGCTCGCGACCCAAAAGCGCCTCGAGCGAGCCGACGCTGCCGTCGTGCAGATACGGCGCCGCATCGGCCACGCGGATCAGCGGCGAGGGTCGGTACAGGCCAGTGCCGCGCGCTTTGCCGAACGCAAGGGTGGGCTCGGTCCCGATGCGCTTCGCGGGCCGAGGTGTGCCGGCGCCGGTCGGCCCTTCGTGGCATCCGGCGCAGGCGTCGTCGAACACCGCCTGCCCGCGCGCAGAGGCGTCGCTCGGGGCCGCGGTCGGTGGTGGCGTCTGAAGCGAATACACGTAGATCGCCAGCGCGAACGCCAGCTCGCGCGGCGGCCTGGTTCGCTCGTCGTTGGCGTGCAGAATCTGGGTCTCCTGACGGATCGCGAGCGCGGCCGGATGCTCATGCGTGAGCGTGGCCGCCTGCGTCAGGTGACGAAGGGACCGAACGTCCCACAGGTCGACGATGGCGACCGGGTCCTCGTCGTCGTCCTGCGTGATGTCGGCGCGTCCGGGGCCCCAGCTCCGCATGCGCGCCGCGAGGTCATCCGTCACCGGCGCGCCGGTTCCTTCGTGCCACGCCAAGCGCATGCGCCCGTAGTCGAAGTCCCGCCGCGCGCGGCCTTCCACCGCGACCCCCGCTTCGACCGAGACGTGACACAGCGCGCACGTGATCCCGATCTTGGCCTCGCCGTCGACATCTTCGAACGCCACGACGCCAGGCCAGGTGCCGTCGTTCAGCGGCGCGAGCCCGACCGACTCCGCAACTGCCGGATCCGCCAGCGCGTAGGCGGCCTGCACCTCCGGTCGCAGTGGGTAGAGGTAGAACACCGCGCGGCCCAGCGCGGCCCAGTCGTCGAAGCTCTCCGGGCGCGTGCCGGTCCACAGCGACTTCGCCGATGACGGCATCGCGATGGGCTCACCGCGCGCGAGTGAACCCGTCATGGCCGCATCGACCGGAGCGACTCGAGGCGACCACACCGGCAGCGCGTCCCAGCCCTGGGTCTGCTTGCCGTACGCACTCAGCCGCGTCGCGGAATACACGTTGGACGGATCGGTGAGTGAGGCCTCGAGGGCCGCGCGTCGGAACGCCGGATCGTCGAGGTACCGCGTCCCCTCGGCCACGATCCACGCGTCGGACCACGGGGGCGCAGTCTGTGGCGGATGCTCGGGCGCGGGGGAGCGCTCACCGTCGCAGCCCGCCGCGAGCAGGGCCGCAGCGCCAATGAACAGCAGCCGCGTCACTCAGGTCACGATGTTGACGGGCTCGTTCCGCGGCACCTTGGGCGAGCTGATCGTTCGAACGACCCCGTCCACCTCGACATCGACGTCGAGGATGAACATCGGGCCCCAGCTGCTCTTGCCAGACGCCTTCTCCACCTCGGCCCAGTTCGGATGACCGATCGCGTACCCGGCCTTGAGCGAGGCACCTGCGGGGACCTGCTCGTCCCAGGCCTCGTACTTGGAATCGTTCCACACCGTGGGGTTGCGCGTGGCCATCGTGCCCAGCGCCTTGTCACCGTCGGCGAGTCGAATCCGGACGTCCTTGATCGCAAAGGCGACCCCCGCGTCGGCGCTGGACTCGATCGAGAGCTGCAGCGTCGACTGTCGGCACATCGAGTCGAACGTGCCCGGCTTTGCGCGACGGGCCATCGGTGCATCCCCGGCCATGTCGCCTTGTTCGATGTCTTCCAGCGCCTTGGCGGGTGGCTCCATCGCCGCCTTGGGCGCTGTTGCGCGCTTGGCCGCCGGTTTGGGGCCGGGGCAGTCGTCTTGCAGCTGGACGGACGCGACGCTCACGGACACGGAATCCGCAAGGCTCGGAGGTGGCGGCGGCTGGGGCGGCGCCGTCGAGGCGGGCTTCTCTTTTGGGGTTGGCGTCTTGGCGTTCGGGTCCTCGTGGCCCGCGCACCCAACCGACACCCCAAGAGCAGAAAAGAGAATCAACGAGCCGACACGACGCATTACAGCCATGGTGCCAGAAGGGACGCACGGCGCGCTGTTTCGGTCTGGGCGTCGACGTCAGACCCGCACCAGGCGCGGGCTGGTAGCATGGAGGTGGTGGGGTTCGTGGAGTTCGACGGGTTCGCGGCGTATGACCCCGCCCCGCTCATGGACGCCATCCCGCGTGACGACAAGACGCGGGCGCTTTTCTACGACAACCTTCGGCGCGCCTACGACGGGCAGCGCGTCCCCTGCCCAGACTTCCCCCGCGTCCCGTTCGCACAGGTCGAGCGGCACGCGTTCAACCAGGCGATGCTCGACGCGTGCGCCACGCTGTGGCCCGACCGCGGCTTGGCGGCATCGCTGTTCGAGATCGGGCGCGGCGTCTATCCGCATTTCGCGAGCACGATGGTGGGTAAAGCGATCTTCTCGGTCGCCGGCCGCGACTACGTGAAGATGGCCACCCTCTCACCGCGCGCCTACTCGGTGGCGAACGAGCGCGGCACCGTCGAGGTGCTGCGCGCCGACCCCGGGCACGTCCACGCCCGCTTCACGGACCTGTGGGACTTCCCGCCCTACGTGTGCGGGGTCTGGCACGGCGGCCTCGACGTCTGCGAGCACGCGCTCGACGCCCTGGAGATCGACCAGCAAGCCCACGGCACGTTCGAGCTGCGCGTGCGCTACAGCTAGCGGTTACGCTTTTCCGGCGCGCAGCGCCTTGGGGCGCGCCGACGTGCTGCTCGACTCGACCGGCTTGCTCAGCACGATGTTGCCGCCAGCTTCCTGTCCTTGCGCGTACGCCTCGTTTCGACGCGCACCCCCGCGACGCACGGTCTGCGTCCGTGGGTAGCGGCGCCGTACGAAGTCCGAGAGCTCGGGCGCCGGTACCCAAACCAGCCCCTGCTCTTGGAACTCGCGGCTTTGCGCGGAGAGCTTCTCCTCGAAGCCCACCATCACGCCCGCGAGAAATGCTTGACGATCCCGGTTGGAAGTCTTGCCGGCCTCTCGACGGTAGTCGTCCCACAGTCGCAGGGCAGTCTGGGAGAGAAACGCATGGACGTGCTCGGCCATGGCCAAGTTCTCCTCGAGGCCGCAGATCTCGAGCACGCTGCCGCGCTTGCCCTCCCGCGGTCGGTACGCGGGAACCCAAAGCCCATCCACGAAAAAGTAGGTGGTGAGGATGAGCGCCAGTCGACGGTCGTGCTCGAGGATGCGACCCGAGGGCTGCCCGAGGTGGCGGTGGCCGTACCGAGACGGCGCTTGCTCCTCCTGCACCGTCTCGATGTTGAAGCGAAGCATCAGCTTGCGCGCCGCGGTGGCGGCGGCCTCGGCCTCGTTCTGGTTGGGACTCTGCGCCAGCGCGAGCAGCTTGCGAATTCGCTGGACGACCCGGTTCTCGGGCGCGTTGTCGTGCCCGGGCGTGGGCAGCTCGGCGCGGGCCGAGCCCGCGATGCCCAAGTCGGCGCACACGCGCTGGAACACGGGACCATGCGGCGCCTCCTCGACCCGCATCACCTCGTCCACGAACTGGTGCGCAACCTCGTGCTTGAGAACCTCGACCACCACGGTCCACGCGTGCTCGAGCACCAGCGGGCGGGAGATCTCGAGGCTGCGCATCGCTGAGTTCCACTGCCCCAGCTGGGTGCGCGTGTCGGAGAGCTTGAACACCGGCTTGCGCAACGAGAAGCGAAAGTACGTGCCGTTGATCGACTCCCACTCGCCCGCGAGCCGCGCGAGCAGCTTCGCCTCGAGCGCGGCGCTGAGGCTCCCGACATCCGAAGACGGCACGACTGCACCATACTCCCCTCGGCGATGGGCGAACGGCCCGCAGCTCCGCCCACCCCAGACCCAGCGCCACCCCCCAGAACCCCGGCGCTCCGCGGGGCCAAACAGGGCCTCTACTGGCCGTAGAGCGACTCTGAGCGGCTGCTAGCAGCAAACCGCGTGCTTCGGTATGCTCCCGTAGAGATGTCGGGCGGAGAGAGCGAAGACGGACTTTCGGCGGAGATCAACGTCACGCCGATGGTCGACGTGCTGCTCAGCTTGCTGATCATCTTCATGGTCTCGCAGCCCTCCCCTGCCAACGAGCAGATCCCGCTCGACGTGCCGCAGGACGCCGTCGTTCAGAATCCGTCCGACCCCAACGCGTCGCTGCTCGTGACCGTGGAGCCCGACGGCTCGGTCAAGCTCGGCAAGGAGCCGGTCGCCGCCGAGTACGAAAAGCTCGTCGAAGCCTTCACCAAGAATGAGAAGGCACAAGAGGACGACAAGGTCGTGGTCAAGGGCGACGAGAAGGCGAAGTACGGTGCGATCATCCGGGTGATGGCCGCCGCACACGAAGCGGGCATCGAGCAGGTCGGCATCGCGTCCGAGCGCCTGTGAGCGCGCTGTTCGTGTATGGCTCGCTCCGGACTGGCGCGGGGCACCCCATGCACGAGCGGCTGCAAAACGGAGCGCGCGATGCCATCGACGCGCGCGTTCGCGGGCGGCTGTTCGCCGTGGATTGGTACCCAGGCTTGGTGCTCGATGACGAGGCCGGCTGGGTCGTCGGGCAGCTGTGGCGAGACGTCGATTCCGCACTCTGGCCGGTCCTGGACGCGTACGAGGCGTGTGGACTCGACGACCCACTGCCCCATGAGTACGTGCGGACGACGACCGCCATCACCACGGTCGCGGGCGTGGTCGAAGCGTGGGTCTACGCCTACGTCCTGCCCGTAGCGAACCTGCAGCCCGTGATCAGCGGCGACTGGCTCGCCCGCTGAGGCTCAGAGACAGCCGATCGGAGCGGTCAAGGCACGATGCCAACCTCGTGAAGTCGCAGACGTGCTCGGTCGACGAGCGCCCGACCGGCTCGACGGTGGCACGCTCACCGCGTCGGGCGGGCAGTCCGCATCAACTCCTCGTACAATCCGGCGGCGGAGGTACCCCCCGCGATCGTCCGATCTGCGTGTGCAAGCTCTTCGTCGATGAGCGACTTGAACGCGCTGAAGGGCTGCGCCCCCGCAAGGTAGCGACCGTTGACGAAGAACGACGGGGTACCGCGAGCGCCCAGCTTCGTCGCGAGCGCGACGTCGTCGTCGATGGCACGCGTGATTGTTCGGTCCGAGAGCGCCGACTTGAAGCTGCTTGCGTTGCACCCGGCTTTCTTCGCGTACCGAGCGAGGTCCGCATCCGAGAGCGCGCGGTTGTTCTCGTACAGCATGTCGTGCATCTCCCAGAACTTGCCCTGCTTGCCCGCGGCCTCGGCCGCGATGGCAGCCGGCCGCGCGCGTGCGTGAAACGACAGGGGGTTGTGCTTGGCGACAAATCGAACGTCGTCGCCGTACTCCCGCTCGATGTCGTCGAGCGTCGACTGCACTCGCTTGCAGAACGGGCACTGAAAGTCGCTGATCATGACGATGGTGATCTTCGCGTCGGCCGGTCCCTTCGTCGCCGAGTCCCCGACCGGCACCAAGTAACGCGCGGCGGGGTCGGGCTTACCCGCGGCGAGCTTCGGCGGCGGGTCGACCGGGACCTTCTTGTCGAGCTCCTCGATCTCGTCTTCGAGCAGCGCGACCGTGGACTCCAGATCCGAGATCCGCGTCGTTGCGCTCTCGGCCGCCGCACTTGCGGCCGCCTTCGCCTTGGCGGCCTCCACCTCGACCGCGTCGAGATCCGCCTGCAGCGCTTCGAGCGACTTGGCGCTCGCCTGCTCCTGCTGCTGGAGCGTCTCGACCGTGCGCTCGAGCGCGTCGACGCGATCGGGCGTGTCACACCCAACGAGGGCTAAAAACGCGAGGGCGAGGAGCCGGGAGCCGGGCATGCCCCATCGTACAGACCCCCGCAAAAGAACGGGGCTCCGCGCAACTTTCGTGCGAACTGTGGCTGCGCGCACGCTTGCTGCAGTCATGGCGAAACCGTGTCCGTGACTTTCCTTGACCGACCCTTGCGCGGCGCTATGTTGCGCGAACGCGAGGCACCGCCATGACCGCGCCGAATCACGACTACCAGCTGGGCACGTTGGATGCCGAAACCCTGCAGCGCGACGAACACGCCTCCCGCGACAGCGAACGCCACGGCGACGAGCGTCGCTGGATGATTCTGGGCGGAGCCGGGACGCTGGCCATCCTCACCGCGCTGACCGGTTCCATCGTGCTCAGCGGGTCGGGCGAGGCGATTCCAGCCCACGCGTCGCTGGCATCCCTGCGGGGCGCGACCGCAGCCGCCGCGGCCCACCTCAGCGTCGGAGCGACCCCGGAGCTCGAGGCGGCCCCCGAGGTTGAGCCCGAAGCGGCCCTAAAACCCGCTCGCGTCGCCACGCGGAGCACCGCGCTCGCGGCTGTGGCTCCAGCGGCACCCCAGGCGGAACCCAAGCCCGCGCCGGCTCCAGGCGCCGAGCCGGCCCCCGCGGCGCCCAAGCCGGCGGACCCGCCCAAGCCAGCCCCCGCCAGCGATGCAGAAGTCTCGTTCTCGGACCTGCCCTCGCTGCCCTCCGTGGCGGACGCTGAGCCCGAGTCCGAGCCGGAAGCGCCGAACTTCGAGGCCGATGACGACCCGTTCGAGGCTGATGCCAACGACGACGGGCCAGGGGATGAGCCGGAGACAGCCGCGGCGCCATCCGAGCCTGAAGCTGCGCCTCAGCCCGAAGCGGCACCCGAGCCCGAAGCGGATCCCGAGCCCGCAGCTGTCGAGCCCGAGCCCGAAGCTGCGCCCGAGCCCGCCGCGGGCGTCTGAGCGTCACTCGAAGGGATCCGAAAACGCCGGATCCGTCGTGAACGACTCGTCGGTGAGCGCCATCAAGAACGCGACCACGTCCTCGACCTCTTCGTCGGTGATGTCGAAGCCGCGGATGAGCCCCGACTTTTGCGGGCTGACTCGCCCGTCACCCGCCAGCGGCCCCTCTTCCGTGACGCGTCCGCCCGCCGCGTAGTGCCGCACGACCTCTTCGAGCGTCTCGATGCTGCCGTCGTGCATGTATGGCGCGGTGAGCTCGACGTTGCGAAGCAGCGGGGGTCGAAACAGACCGCGGTGACGCGGGTTCGAAGTCAGCTCGAACAACCCCTGGTTGCCCGGCGGATAGCTGCCCTCGCCGTCGGTGTTGTAGAGCCCGTTGTTGAAGAACGGGTACTGCGTCGTCCCCAGCTCGTCGGACTGCGCGTCCCGATAGGCCAACGAGAGGTTGGACCCGTTGTGGCAATGGAAGCACTCGAGGCGCTCACTGTTGAACAGCGCCAGCCCGCGCTTCTGCGAGGCCGACAGCGCGTCGCGGTCTCCCGCCAAGAATCGATCGTAGGCACTGTCGCCCGAGATCATGCTGCGGCAGAAGGTGGCCAGCGCGAACGCGATCTTGTTGACCGTGGCTCCGCTGTCGCTGTCGGGGAAGGCCGCTTCGAACATCGCCCGGCTCTGCGGGTCCTCATCGAAGCGCGCGAGCACTTCGTCCCGGACGCCGTCGGTAATCCCGAGCTCGACCGGGTCGTCGGCGCGCAGCGGAACCTGGATTTGATCCTCGAGCTCGGTGAGCCCGTCGTTGGCCCAGGTCAGCGTGCTCGCATAGCCCACGTTCGCGAGTCCCTGGCTGTTGCGCGCGAGCACGGTCCCGGTGGATCCGGTCGGCGTCCGAATGCCGTCGGCAAACCCGAGCGCCTGCTCGTGGCATGAGCCACAGGACTGCGTCTGATTCGCCGAGAGGCGAAGGTCGTAGAAGAGGTGTCGCCCGAGCTCGATCTTTGCCGCGGACGGAGGGTTGAACTCGGGGTAGGCGGGCGTTTGGAGATGATCCGGGACGCGGAACAGCGCACGAACGTCCGCGTCGGACAGTGCGTCCGACGTGACGTCCGGCTCGGAACACCCGACGACGCTCGCGGCCAACGCGGCCGCGGCGACCCACCTACTCCCCGTGATCATGGTCGTGATCGTGGTCGTGGTCGTCGTGATCATCGTGATCATCATGATCATCGTGGTCGTCGTCCGCTGCGGGTTCGTCCGCCGAGCCCAGCACCGAGGCTGCGGCCTTGGTGAACGCCGCGTTCGAGGACGCCGTCGCCGAGCCGGTCGCAAGATCGATGCCCATCGCGTCGAACAGCGGCGTGCAGTGGGGCTGCATCGGCGAGGAGTGGCACTCGAGCCCGATGCCCTCTCCGATGACTTCGAACGTCTCGGGATCGTAGATCGGCGACACGAAGTCGAAGCCGCTGAGGATGGCATCGAGGTCGAGGACCACCGCGTCCGACTCGAGGTCGAACCCGTCGATCGTGACGGTTGCGGTGTTCACGAAGCCACACGCGTCGCGGTCTTCGAGCGCCAGGCCGCCTTCGGCCGAGCAGTCCCGCGAGCCCACGTGCAGGTAGCCGTCTCCGAACTCACCGGCGTCGTTCTCGACCGCGACGTTCAGCACGAAGTGGCGATACCCCGAGGCCCAAGACCAGTACATCTCCGACAGCGGCGAGGGAGCGGCCTCCTCGGTGGTGCTGGCGATCGTGTCCTGCATCAGGCCCTGGGGGATGCCGACGTCGAACTGCACGCTCGCGACGCGCGAGACATCGGTGGTGCCAACGATTGAGCGGTTGGTTCGGGCGGTCCCCTCGGCGAACGAGATCGACGTGCCCGCGCAGGTCCCCGAGGCGTTGCCCGTCAGGTCCACCAGCGAGACCTGCCCGGCGTCGCTGCGGTACTGGAAGTCGTTCTCGTCGAGAGACGTCTCGATCTCTTCGCCATCGGCGTCCAGAAAGCGAAGGTTGCTGACGTAGAAGCGCAGGTCGCTGAGTCCCACGGTCATGTTGCCGTTGGGGCCGGCGCCTTCGATCGGCGTGTTGCAGTCGACCGCGGCTCCGTTCGACAACGCGCCGAAGCGGAGCTCGAACGCCCGCGTGGCGTCCTCGTCTCCAGCTTGGTCACAGGACGCGCCTGCGAGCAGCAGGAGCGGAAGCAGCGCGGCATTCCATCGTTGCATCGTCATTGCAGGGACGATGCGGGACGAACGGGTCATCGGGAATGTGGCGACCGGCCGCGCGACGGAGCGCCGCGCGACGATGGGTCGCATCTCGAGGCCAGTTCAGCAGCGGCAGCCGAAGTACGGGACCTCTGGCAGGTTCTCGAGGACCGCCATCCCCTGCGCGGTTCCCTGGACGAACACGGTGTCGCCGTCGAGGGTGCGGGGCTCGAGCATCAGGTCCACGTAGCCGTCGAGGTTGAAGTCCGCGACCACAGCGGGACTCTCTGTGTGCCACGTGGGAATGGGCGCCGGCGCCGCCACCGTGCCGTCGAACACGTGCGCCGCCGAAGACGCGACCATGTCGAAGCCGCCGCACCACTCGAGGTTGGGCGAGTCGATGAACGTGGTGAGCAGACCGAGCTTGCCTTCAGGACTGGTCCAGCCCGTGGTCTTCAAGAACGGCACGAGGCTGCCGTGGCCGAGTCGCTCGTGCTCGACGACAGCATCGAGGCCGCGCGGCATCGTCACGAAGGCGGTCTCCATTTCCGCCGCGAGCGACGAACGCTCGAGTGGCTTGGGTGCGTAGAACAGCGGCTCGGGCAGCGAGGCGTCGCGGGCCCACGTCGCCATGCCGGCGGTGTCTCCCTCGAGCGGCGCCACCAGCAAGCGCTGGCCGTCGTCCCAGATCGCCTTCGACGCGCGCGCGGCCACACCTGGCGGCAGCGTCCCGGTCCGGGCATTCATTTCGTAGAGTTCCCACGTCTCGAGCGAGGCGTCGGCACCGAGCGACCCCGACGCCTGCGACACGATCCGCGGCATGCCGACGCGCGCTGTTCCAAGCGAGATCGTCGCGCCCGAATCGTCCGGACCGTAGAGCGCAACATCGCGATCGAGCATCGCCGTCGCTTCGGGCGGAAGGGCTTCGAGCATCACGTCGCGAAACACAGTGTCGACTCCCTGCAGCTCCAGCGCACCGTCGACCCATGCGTCCTCGACGTGGGTGCTCAAGACGATGTGGGGCGTCTCGAGGTCGATGACGAATGCGACGTGGGAGCCGTAGACGAGCGGCTTCTGTTCCGGCTCGGTCGGCGCGTGCGCCGGGAATACGGGCGCCGCCTCGCGCGTGGGGGCTTCCACCACGTCGACGACCACCATGTCCTCGGACGCGGGGCACGCGTGGCCGAACACCCACGTCCCGACGCTCAGCGACACCGTGGCCGCTGCCGCCAAGATCGCGATATCGCACCGCAGAGCGCGAAGCGACGAGGTTCGAGTCGAGCGAGGATGGGGGAGCATGTCCCAACCACGCCCCACGACGGGCGGCGCATTCCCGAGTAGAGACTGCTAGCCGAAGCCCAGGAGCGAGCCGCCCTGGTACACGAGCAGCGCGGCGACGTATGCGAGAAGCGTCATCGACGCGAGCATGAACAGGGGCCACCGCCAGCCCTTGGTCTCGCGCTTGACGACCGCCACCGTCGACATGCACTGGCACGCGTAGACGAAGAAGACCATGAGCGCCAGGCCCGAAAGCTTGGTGTGGACGGGCTTGCCGGCCTCGTCGCGATCGCTGCGCATCGCCTCGCGCAGCTTGACCGGGTCCTCTTCGTCGGCCTCCATCCCGTACGCCAGGCCCAGCGTACTCACCAGGACTTCGCGCGCTGCGAAGCTACCGAGGATGCCGATGCCGACGCGCCAGTCCTGGCCGATGGGCTCGACGGCGGGCTCCAGCGCTTTGGCGGCCCGACCACCGTAGCTCGCTTCGATCCGCGTCGGCCCATCGCCACCCGCCCCGGTGTCCTCGCGCGGGAACGACAGCGCCGCCCACAGCACGATCGTGAACGCAAGGATGACCGTGCCCGACCCCTTGATGAAGGCCAGCGTTTTGTCACCAACCACACTCAGCGTGTTGGCAAGACGCGGCACGCGATACGGCGGCAGCTCGAGCACCAGCGGCGGCGTTGGGCTGGCGAGAATCGTGCGCTTGTACAGAAAGCCAACGCCCAGCGCCGTGATCGTGCTGAGCGCGTACATCGACAGAAGAATCAGGCCCCGATCGATGGCGGGGCTGATCCACGCATCTTCCGGCGTGGTCACGAACAGCGCCCCGATGATGAGCGCGTAGATCGGAAGGCGCGCCGAGCAGCTGATGTAGGGGATCATCAGCATCGTGACGAGCCGGTCCTTCCAGCTCGAAATCGTGCGGGTGCCCATGATCGCCGGAATGGAGCACGCGTAGCCGCTGAGCAGCGGAATGAACGCACGCCCGTGCAGGCCCAGACGCGACATCGAGCGATCGAGCAAGAACGCGGCACGCGCCAGGTAGCCCGAGTCATCGAGCAGCCCCAAGAAGAGGAACAGGAGCACGATCTGCGGGATGAAGACGAGCACGTTGCCCACGCCGGCGATCACGCCCTCGGTGAGCAGGTCGGTCAGCAGCCCCGGACCGAGCCCGTCGACGACCGCTTCACTGAGCGCACCGATCCCGTCCTCGATCAGCCCCATGAAGGGGTCGGCCCACGAGAACATCGCGACGAAGACGAGCGCCATGGTGGCGACGAACGTGAACAGTCCGAAGACCGGGTGCGTGAGCACGGCATCGACCCGCTCGGACGCCGCCATCGCCGGCGCGCTCTCGGTGGCCTTGCCCAGATCGAGCTTGGCGAGCAGGGCGTCGACCTTGGCGTAGCGCGCCGCGATCAGAGCTCGCGCCGCATCTCGGCAGACTTCTCCACCAAGCTTCGTCAGCGCGGCTTGGGCGGTTGGGTCGACCCCCGTGAAGTGCAAGGTCTCCGCGGCAGCGGTGCAGAGCAGCCATCGAGCCTGCACCCGCGCGCACCCGGCCGATTCCAGCGCGGCGAGACCCTCGGCCAACGCCCCGGCGCCTTCGGCCTCATACGCGATGGCATCCGTTGAGCCCGGCGTCCGCAACGCTTCGACCAGAGCCGAGAGTCCCTCCCCAACGCGCGCGACGGTCTCCACCACCGGAACGCCCAGCGCCTTCGAGAGCGCCTCGCCGTCGACCGCGATCCCGGCATTGCGCGCCGCGTCCACCATGTTCAGCGCCACCACGGTGGGCTGCTGAAGCTCGAGCACTTGCAGCGCGAAGTAGAGGTTCCGCGCCAGGTTCGTCGCATCGAGCACCAAGAGCACGACGTCGGGTGCAGCGACGTCTTGCCCACGGAGACAGCGGAACGCCACCGCTTCGTCTTCGGACACGGCCGAGAGCGAGTAGGTGCCGGGCAAGTCGATGAACGACATCTCGGCGCCCCCCCACTTCGATGCGAGCGCGCCCTCGCGCTGCTCGACCGTCATGCCCGGATAGTTGCCGACGCTATGTCGCGCACCCGTCAGACCGTTGAACAGGCTCGTCTTTCCGACGTTCGGATTGCCAACGACTGCGACTCTCATGGTTTTGCCTCCGTCACGACGACGCGGGCGGCCTCGGCACGGCGAAGCGACAGGTGAAACCCGCGCACGCGGAACTGCAGCGGATCGCCAAGCGGCGCGCGCTTGATCAGCGTGACCGTCGTCCCGGGGACCAGCCCCATCTCGAGCAAGCGCACCGCGGTCGCGTCGGTGCCTTCGACGTCGTCGACGACGCCGGATCGACCGAGCTCCAGCGAGGCTGCGGTGAGAGACATGGCGCCGAGGATCGACGGGGGTCCCCCCGGGGGTCAAGAGGGGAAGCCCTCGTCGCTGGTCTATCCTCCGCATGGATGATTGCCGAGTCATCGACGCTCGCCGGGCTCGTGCTGCTGTTCGGACTCTCCGCGTGTGGGACCGCAAGCGCACCCGCAGAGCCCGCGACGCCTGCACCACCGCGCGTGGATGCGGCGCTAATCCGGACGCCTCCTCCCGCGACCCCGTGGTCGATCGTGTTGCCGGATCAAGCCGGTAAGGCCCAGCTCGAGTGCCTCGACGCCGGCGTCCGCATCGCGGCGTCGTTTTCGGGGACGATTGAGATCGCCGGGCAGCGCGTCGATAGCGGCGGCGGAAGCGACGTACTCATCGCGGAATTC
>JBCCQM010000217.1:0-13263 GCA_039024335.1 Myxococcota bacterium | reverse complement strand
CGCCGCCGCCATCGGCGGGCACAAGAAGAACCCCGTCACCTCCGACGACCTCGAGGTGCTCGGCGTCCCGGCGCGCACCGTGCCCGTGGGCAAGGTCATCACCATTCGCATGGACCGACCCGAGGGGCTCGACAACGTGCACGCGCAGATCGATGGGGAGGAGTTCCTCTCGGTCGACCGCTACCGCATCGAGAACCTCTTCCACCACCTGCGCATCATCGTGCCCGAGGACGCGCAGTGGGTCTGAAGCGCGTGCTTTTGTGCGCGGCGGTGTCTGGCTGCAGAAGCTCGCCTGAGCCACCCGTCGAAGCCCTGCCCGACGTCGAGGCGGCCGCCACCGCGCCGCGGGACGTGCCCGTCGACGCCGCAACGGCCCAGCGTGACTACCTCGCGCAGTGGAGCCGCTGCCTTTCGCGGACCGGCGGTCGCCTCGCGCGTTCGTGGGCCCGGCTCGAGCGAGACATCGACGTGGAGAAGCTGCGGGTGCGGACCCGGGGCGTGCAGCCGTGGTTCGACGCCGTCGAGCCCGACCTGCTGCGCAGCTGCCCGCTGGGAGACGACGTCCCCGCGGGCGTCGATGCCTCCGTGCCGAAGCAGGGCCGCGCGTTCGTGCTGGCGGCCCGGGGCTATGGCAACCGCGCCGCCGAGCTGCGCGCGTACTTCGACACCGAAGCGTACGTGTCCGACGACTGGGAGACGATGAAGCGCACCCTGCCCGAGCTGGCCACGGCCCACGAGGCTGCGCACGGTGCCGCCGACACCTTCGCGCGCACGTTGGGCACCGCGCTCGACGCTGCCGACGACGCCTGGCTGGCCGAGCTCGGCGACGACGGCAAGACGGACACCGCGCCCTGGCACGTCGTCCACACCGCCAAGAGCGGTCGCGCAACGCTGGCGTGCATCACCGCTGCGCTGCCTTTGCCCCCCGACTGCAAGAGCGCCGCGCAGACCTTTGCCGCCGCCCGCGAGGGCCTCGAGCAGTACCGAGAGGCGCACCGCGCCGAGGTCGTCGGCATCTTCTGGTTCGACGTCTTCCGCCTGCGCGCCGCCGACCTTTCCGAAGCCGTCGCGGCGCTCGAGGCACCCCGCAGCCGCCGCAAGAAAACGGCCGACGCGCAGGGCAAGGCCACAGCCACGCGCGTCGCTCAAGCGCGCGCCGAGCTGCAGGCCGCTCGCGACACCGTCTCGTTCGACTTCCCGTAGCGGCGAGGTCTCTAGGGCCCGTCGTCGGCGTCGTTGGACGTGGACCCTGATCCGAACAGGGACGCCGCTTCCACGACCAGCACCACGGCGAGCAGCAGCATCAACAGCGCCGCCAGAGCGAGCCTCAGACTCTCGTCCATGTCCTGGCGAAAGCCCAAGACGTGCAGCGCCGTCACGACGACGGCGAAGTAGAGCGAACGGGTCCGCCGGGTCCGCGCGGCGTCGAGCAGCGACGCCACGAGGCTGACTGCCGCGGCCGCCAGCGCGGCAAACCAGACGAACGCGAGGGCGTCGTAGCCCAGCCTCACGCCGTAGACGTCACGCAGCACCAGCGTGGCCGCACCCAAGGTCAGGGCAATGACGAACAAGGCACGCGTCGCGTCGCGCTGTGAAGAAGGAGCGGAGGCGTCCACCGCGTCACGGTACCCCGCGACTGGACACGCGCGGTGGTGCAAACAACGCACGGCTGGACTCCGTGGTGAACACGCGTGGTAGGCAGGGCCGTGCAGCCCTCGCCGCCGCCCGTGCAGCATCCGCCCCATCCCCAATATGCGCCGCCCCCGAAGAAGCGCATGGGCTGCGGGACGATCTTCGCAATCGCAGCCGCCGTCGCCGTCCCGCTGCTCGGAATCCTCTTCGCCGTCGCGGTGCCCGCGTTCAGCAAGTTCGTGCGTCGCTCCAAAGCCGCCGAAGCCCGAGCCGAGCTCGCGCGGTTGTTCGCCGCGGTCGCCAGCTACCACGCGGAGCACGGCCACTGCCCGGGCAACGCCGGCGTCACGCCCCCACCCTCGACCGAATGCGCCGACGAAGGCGGCCGCTGCACCCCCGGCTCCGACTACCCCGCCGCGGCCTGGAGCGACAACGAAGCTTGGTCCGCGCTCGGCTTCGACGTTACCGAGCAGCACCGGTTCCACTACGACGTTCGCTGGACGCAAGACCCCGCGGGCCCGTGCATGTTCACCGTCCAGGCCTTCGGCGACCTCGACGACGACGGCCAGTTCTCCACGTACGAACGCGTCGGCATCGCCACCGCCGAAGGCACCGACCGCTCCGGCGAGCTGACGATCGTCGACGATCTCGAGTAGGGGTTCGTCCATGCCGACGACGACATGTGAACCGAGGATGTACCCCTCCAGCGTCGCGCTGGCGCTCATGATCACCACGGCCCCCTTCAGCTGCACCGCGCGCAGCGACCCAAGTTCGACGCAGCCCGCGAGCGTCACCGAGGCCGCCCAAGCACCGACGCAAACGCGTCCCGTACCAACTGCTGAGACGCCTGCGGAGCCGGACTTCGCCGAGCTTTTCGACCCCATGGGTGGCCGAAAGCCGGTCTCGTATGATCTTGCCCGGGCGCCCCGGTTGTTGAAGGGCAGCGCGCCCCCGGCTGCGTCCGCGCCGAACGACGCGGTCGTGGCCTATCGCTTCACGCCGGGGTCGCTCCTGCGGCACGACCTTCGCGAGCCCCCCACGCCTCCGACGCTCGCCGCCGAGTCACGGGTCTGGGAGATGCCGAACTTCGCCGAAGTTCTGACCCGCGTCGGGCGCGGCAGAGTCTTGTTGGAGTACCCCGCTGAGATCTACGGCGCTGGCATGTCGCACGAGGTTGCCAGCTTCGACCTGCGCTCCGGGACGTTCGAGGTTCTCGTGACGCAGCAGGTGGCGAGGCTGCATGTCGATGGGAACGTTCTCATCTCCGTCCGAAGGCTCTCCGAGAGCCCTGATGACGAGGACAGCCACGTCAACCAGCTCGTCGTCGTGCACCTGGCGAACGGTCGCGTCGAGCAGCTGGCCGTGGGGACCTGCCTACCCGACGACAACGTCACCGAGCTTGATGAAGCTGCGGGTGAGGCGTTGCGACGCCGATTCTACGTCCGTGCCGAAGTGTTCCATTACGCCTCCTGCGACGACGTGCAAGGATCGGAAAGACAGCTCCGTCTGTCGCGCTGACGCGCGTACGGCCGCCACAAGGGCTCTCCATATTCGCGCCACGGCAGTTCCGGCGCCTTCACACCCAGTGGAACGTGTCCGATTTTCGGGGCCAACTCCACCGGCCATCCGGACTTCGTCCAGATCCGGCATGATCCCGCTCCATGAGGGGTCAACGCTCGAGGATTGCTTGGGTCATGTGTGCATGTGTCTTCGGATGCAGCGGAACGGAGACGGCTCCAGAGGTTCCAGAAGAGGCGCTGGCATTCAACGAGCGGCATCAGGAACTCGTCCGCCAGTACTGTCCCATTCGCTATCCGACTCCGGGCGTGGAGCGCGATCTCTGCGACGACGTTCCGGGTCCTTTCTTGGCGTCGCTCTTCCCCAGCGGCGCCTTCGGCTGCTACCTCCTCGTCGTGCGCGACGCGCCGGAGTTCTTGCCTGACTTTTTAGAGGTCGCAGCCTGCCTCGGACCGCTCTACGAGTCTGCGGCAGCGTGCCTCTCGGCTGCGGCGTCTCCGGACGAAGCCGATACCTGCAAGGACAGTTTCAACGCGGACGCGGCCGCGTGTCGCGATCTCGACGCACTCTCTGCTCTTCGCGCGGAGCTCAACAAGTGTGGGCCTTGCGACCTGACAAACACCATGGCTCCCGAACCCCAGGAACCGCTTGAGTACTGCGTCGAGACGCTGAATCTTGAATGAGCGCAGCGGCCCGACGACGCGAACGGTCGACCGCGCGACCACCACGTTGTGTGCCAAAGACCCCCTCTGGATGTCGCTGCTTGGCTTTGTGCGGTGGCACCGACCTCCCGTGAGCAGCGCCGGTCGCGGTTTCGGCAGGGGACTGCGCATATGCGAACCTCTCCCGGCGTTCGTGCGTCGGCAGTCCGGGGCATCACGTACATGAGGGCCGGCCTCGTACGCGTTGATTCGGACGCGGCGAGCAAACGATCGCCCCCTGCATCCTAGACAAGAGTCGCCACGGACTCCGTGCAGCACCGAGCACCGCCGGCAGCGCCTTCGAGCAGGGAGGTCGCGATGGTCGCGGGTGCGTTCGAGTACGAAGTCTACGTGTCGGCGGACGACGGCACGGGTTTGGGGCGTCTTTCTCCCTCGGTCCGCAACCGGGTCGGCGCCAACAAAAAAGCCCGCGGTCTCCCGCGGGCTTTTTCCATCCATCCGGGCCGCTACTCCGCGGCGTCTTCGTAGACCTCCATCGGCGGGCACGAGCAGATCAGGTGCCGGTCGCCGAAGGCGTTGTCGACCCGTCCGACGGGCGGCCAGTACTTGGCGGCCTTGACGTGCGGCAGCGGGAACGCGGCCTCTTCGCGGGTGTAGGGACGCTCCCAGGTCTCGCCCATGACGACCGCGGCAGTGTGCGGCGCGTGCTTGAGCGGGTTGTCGTCCTTGGGCCAGCGGCCCGACTCGACGGCCTCGATCTCCTTGCGGATGGCGATCATGGCGTCGCAGAAGCGATCGAGTTCGGCCTTGGACTCGCTCTCGGTCGGCTCGATCATCAGCGTGCCCGCGACGGGGAACGACATGGTCGGCGCATGGAAGCCGTAGTCCATCAGGCGCTTGGCGACGTCCTCGGCCTCGATGCCGGCCGAGGCCTTCAGCGGACGCAGGTCGACGATGAACTCGTGCGCGACCCGGCCCGACTCGCCGCGGTAGAGGATCGGGTAGTGCTCGCCGATGCGGGCCGCCATGTAGTTCGCCGCCAAGATGGCGTGACGCGTGGCTTCGGTGAGGCCCTCGCTGCCCATCATCGCGATGTACATGTACGAGATGGGCAGAATGCTGGCGCTGCCGAACGGCGCGGCAGAGACCGGGCCCATGGCCTTGTCGCCACCGGTCTTGATCAGCGGGTGACCGGGCAGGAACGGGGCGAGATGGGCGACGACGCCGATCGGACCCATGCCGGGGCCCCCACCGCCGTGCGGGATGCAAAACGTCTTGTGCAGGTTGAGGTGGCAGACGTCCGCGCCGTAGTCACCCGGGCGGCACAGGCCGACCTGCGCGTTCATGTTGGCGCCGTCGAGGTACACCTGCCCGCCGTTGTCGTGAACGAGCTGGCAGATTTCCTTGATCGACGCCTCGAATACGCCGTGCGTCGAGGGGTACGTCACCATGAGGGCGGCGAGGTCGTCCTTGTGCTCGGTCGCCTTGGCCCGCAGATCGTCGACGTCGATGTTGCCCGCGTCGTCACAGGCGACGACGACGACCTTCATGCCCGCCATGACGGCGCTGGCCGGGTTGGTGCCGTGGGCCGAAACCGGGATCAGGCACACGTTGCGGTGCGCGTCGCCGTTGGCGTGGTGGTACGCGCGAATGACCATCAGTCCCGTGTACTCGCCCTGCGCGCCCGCGTTGGGCTGCAGGCTCACCGCGGCAAAGCCCGTGATGTTGGCGAGCCAGCCCTCGAGGCGGTCGAGCATCGCGGTGTAGCCCTGGGCCTGCTCCTTAGGCACGAAGGGGTGCAGCTTGCCGAACTCGGGCCAGGTCACCGGCTCCATCTCGGCGGTCGCGTTGAGCTTCATCGTGCACGAGCCCAGCGGGATCATCGACGCCGTCAGCGACAGGTCGAGGTTCTCGAGCCGCTTGAGGTAGCGAAGCATCTCGTGCTCGCCGTGGTGCTGATGGAACACCGGGTGCGTCATGAACTCCGACGCCCGCTTCAGGCTGTCCGGAATGGACACCGCGCCTTCGAACGAAAGGCCGTCGAGGTCGACGGTGTCGGTGGCCCCGAAGACGCGCAGCAGCGCTTGCAGGTCGGCCGTGCTCACGGTCTCGTCGAGCGCAACGCCCACGTGGTCGGCGTCGATGAAGCGCACGTTGATGCCCTCGGCGTCACACCGGGCGCGCAGCGCCTCCGCGCCCCCGGCGACCTTCACCCGCAGCGTGTCGAACGTGGCCGTGGACACGAGCGTGTGGCCCTGGGCCTTCACGCCCGCGGCGAGCACCGCGGTCGCCGTGTGCACGCGTCCGGCGATGTCCTTGAGCCCCTGCGGGCCGTGATAGACGCCGTACGCCCCGGCAATGACGGCGAGCAGCACCTGCGCGGTGCAGATGTTGCTGGTCGCCCGCTCGCGGCGAATGTGCTGCTCGCGGGTCTGCATCGCCATGCGCAGCGCTTGGTGCCCGTGCGCATCCTTCGAGACGCCGATCACCCGGCCGGGGATGTGCCGCTTGTGCTTCTGCGTCGTCGTCATGAACGCAGCGTGCGGTCCGCCGTAACCCATCGGTACGCCAAAGCGCTGCGAGCTGCCCACGACCACGTCGGCCCCGAGCTCGCCCGGCGGCTTGAGCATCGTCAGCGAGAGCAGGTCGGTGGCGACCACCGCGAGACCGCCGGCCTCGTGCACCGCCGTGATGACGTCGGTGGGGTCGGAGATTTCACCGTACGTGTTCGGGTACTGCAGCAGCACGCCGCACAGGCTGTCGTCGACGCTCAGGCCCGCGACCGGGCCGACCTGCACGTCGATGCCCAGGCCTTCGGCGCGGGTCTGCAGCACGGCGATGGTCTGCGGGTGGCAGTCGTCGGCGACGAAGAAGGTGTTGCGCTTGCCTCGAAGCGCGCGGTGGCACATCGCCATCGCCTCGGCCGCCGCGGTGGCCTCGTCGAGCAGCGACGCGTTGCACATCGGCAGCCCTGTGAGGTCGGCGACCATCGTCTGAAAGTTCAGCAGCGCCTCGAGCCGGCCCTGGGCGATCTCGGCCTGGTACGGCGTGTACGCGGTGTACCAGCCGGGGTTCTGCAGGATGTTTCGCAGGATCACGCCTGGCGTGATCGTGTCGCCATAGCCCATGCCGATGAACGAGCGCCGCACCTCGTTGCGCGACGCCATCGCGTGCAGCTCGGCGAGCGTCTCGGATTCACCGCGCTCGGGGCCGATGTCGAGCGAGCCCTTCAGTCGGATCGCGGCGGGCAGCGCCTCGTCGACGAGCGTGTCGACCGAGGCCACGCCGACGGCGGCCAACATGGCGGTGAAGTCGTCGGGGCTTGCGCCCAGATGACGGCGGACGAACGTATCGGTGGGTCGAAGCAGCTCGCTGGGGGTCGCCACGCGCGGAGACTACAGCACGGTCCTGGGTGCGGCCATGTGCCAACGCGGCGTCACAGGCGTGCGTAGGCCCATGCGCGCCGCGCTCGCCAGGTACGACTCCGACGCACTCGCCGAATCGCCGCTCACGGAGAGCGCAGCGCCGGGTCGAGCGGCAGCAAGAGGTCGAGTCCGCTCACGCCGGACGCGCCTTCGGGCACGATGGCCGTGCGCTCGGCGAGCACCTCGCCGGTCTCTTCGGCGACCACCCGAAGCACGTACGTGCCCGGTCCGGTGGCCAGGCTCACGGTGAAACCTCCCTGGGCGTCGGACACGGTTTTGCCGACTTGGTCCCCGGAGCGCTCCACGGTGACGCGCATGCCCTCGGCCGGGCGCGCGATCTCTCCTGCCCCGCCCGCCTCGAGCAGCACCGACCCGCGCAGCTGGACCATGCTCGCCGCCGCGTCATCGTACGAGCAGCGCGGCGCCATCGGTCCGCCGCCTGGACCGCCGGGATCGATGGCGTCGTCGGGGCAGGTTTCGGGGCGACCGTTCGCCGGCGTGTTGAGGAACGTGAACGAGGTCTCCGAGTTCCCGCTGCATCCGGTGAGCAGCCCCACGCACAGCGCCGCGAGCGCGAAGCCGCGGTGTCCGCGTCGATGCACGGGTTCGTAAAGGGAGCGTGAGTACATCGACTGCGGCGGTTGACCCATACCCGGCCAGTGATAAGAGTGCCGGCATGTACGCGCATCAGCAACAGCGCGGGTATGAGCCCCGCCGGGCACCCTCCCCACGTGGCCAGCTCCACGATGGCGTTCGCGGGTTCATGAACGGCGTCTACCTGTGGATGGCGGCCGGCGTGACGGTCACCGGTGCCGTCGCCTGGGGCGTGAGCAGCAGCGCGGCCATGGTCGACGCGATGTGGATCAGCGGCTCGCTGGGCATGTGGCTGTCGATCGGCACGTTCATCCTCGCGATCGCGCTGCAGCGCATGGTCTCGAACATGAGCTCGGTGGCCGCGACGGGCGCGTTCCTCCTCTACTCGGGCCTCATGGGTGCGGCGCTGTCGTACGTCCCGCTGGTCTACCCCGTCGGCAACATCGCGGCCGTCCTCGCCGCCACCGTCGGCATGTTCGCCGCCACCGCGGCCTACGGCTACGTCACGAAGAAGGACCTCTCGGGCATGGGCCAGTTCCTGGTCATGGCGCTGCTCGGAGCGATCATCGCCTCGGTGATCAACGGCTTCTTCGTGCAGAGCGTGGGCATGAGCCTGGGCATCTCGGCCCTGGTCGCCGCCGTCTCGGCCGGCCTCACCGCGTACTACACCCAGGCGATCAAGCAGATGTACTTGATGCAGGGCGGTCGCGGGAACCTGGCCATCCTCGGCGCGTTGGTGCTCTACATCAACTTCATCAACCTGCTGCTCTCGCTGCTTCGCCTCTTCGGCGGAAGCCGCGACTGACACTCCGGAGCCTGGCGCTCCGCATCCCCCCGGTCCGCACGCGCGGCCGGGGGTTTTTTCACGTGCTGGGGTCCACGGCCGCAGCGGGAGTTTGATCATCTTCGTGGCCGCGAGCCGCAGGGTACTCTTCGTTCGATGAAGCTGACCGGACGGATCCTGTGGCTCACCGAGGACTCCGATGCCCTCGCATCGCAACTGTCTGGCAACACACCCAGCTTCGAGCCACACGACCCGCCCGCCCTTCACTTCGGCGTGAACACCGACGCGATGATCAGCGGTGCGGCCTGCACGCTGGGGTACACGGGCGACATCCTCGGGCCGTACTTCCTGCAGAACTTCAAGGAGACGGTCGCCAAGGATGACGTCCGGACCGGTGAGTTTCAGGTCGTCGTCGGCGGAGACGCGTACGGTTCGGGCAGCAGTCGTGAGGTCGCGGTCGTCGCCCACACGGGCGCTGGCATCGAGTTGGTCGTCGCCAAGAGCTTTCAGCGGATCTTCCAAGAAAACATGGTGTACAGCGGCCTGCCGTTCACCACCGACTTCAGCGTCGTGGAGACGCTGCAGGCGGGCGGAGACGTCGACACCGGCGCGCTGAGCGAGGCCCTGCCGCCGTTTTTCGCTGCGGTCGCCCGCTGCGGCGGGCTGCTCAAGTACGGCACCCAGCTGCTCGCAGGCGACGTCGAGCCCAGCTACGAGGTCGACCGCGAGCCGCGGCCGATGACGTGCATCGAGAAGATCTGCGCGCAGCGTGCGTGGAAAGGAAACGACCAGCAGAAGGGAATCGCCTCGGTTCGCCCCGGAGACCAGGTTCTGTGCGAAGCCGGCTTCCGCGGCGTGCACGAGTACACCGGCGGCATGGTGATGGACCTGTACGCGCAAGAGTGGGGCAACGCCCCGGTGCTGCGGCCCAAAGATGTCGCCGCCTTCGAGGACCACTTCGTCCTCATCGACCAGCCCACCGTCCCTGACCGCGTCAAGGGCCAGCGTCTGCTGCCGGCACGCCGCCTCCGTGACCAGATGGTTGCCGCCGCCGAGGAGCACGGCCTGCGGGTTCACGGACCGGGGCAAGCGCTGCCGCAGGGCGTCTGTCACCGACTCGTCGTCGAGAGCTACGCCCGCCCCGGTGAGATCATCGTGCTCACCGACAGCCACACGCCCACGGCAGGCGTGCTCAACGCTTTCGCCTTCGGCGTCGGCTCCACCGCCATGTCGTTTGCCCTGCGGACGGGCATGATCCCGGTGACCGTACCCAAGACGATCCGCGTGGTCGTCGAGGGCGACGCGAAAGGCGTGCTGTCGCCGAAGGACCTGATCCTGCATTTGATCGGCGACCCCTACTTCCGCGAGGAGCAGTGGCGCGAATCTCCCACCGACACCGCGGTCATTCAGGTCGGCGGTCCCGGAGTCGAGCAGTGGAACGTGGACGAGCTGTCGGTGATCACCAACATGACCGTCGAAGGGGGTCTCATGACCGGCATCGTCGAGCCGTGCGAGTCCGTGCGCACGTTCCTCGAGGAGCGTCGTGGGCAAGACTTCGCCGATGCCTTCGTCGCGCCCGACCCCGACGCCGAGTACATCAAGACCTTCCATGTGAACCTCGACGAGGTACCCCTGACCGTCGCGACGCCGGGTGACTCCCGCAACCGGAAACCTCTAGCCGACGTGGGCGACGTTGCCGTGCACAACATCGTCATCGCCTCCTGCACCGGCGGGTCCTTGGCAGACCTCCGGGCGGCGGCCTCGGTTCTTCACAGCCGATCCCTCGCCGACGGGGTGCGTATGACGGTGACCCCCTCGTCCACAGACGTGTACGCGGCCGCGGAGAAAGAGGGACTGCTCGGCGAGTTCGAGCGCGTGGGCGCGGTCATCACGGCACCAGGCTGCGGTAGCTGCATCGGAAACGGCCCCGGCGTGCCCCACGAGGGCGAGACCACGGCCAGCACGACCAACCGCAACTTCGACCGCCGCATGGGCGCTCCGGGTCCGGTCTACCTCGTGTCGCCGGCGGTCGCGGCCGCGTCGGCGGTCACCGGCACGCTGACCGACCCCCGATCGCTCTCGAGGCCATCGTAGCGATCTGCCCCGTCGCCCGGCCGCCTTGGGTGGTCGGGCGATTTTCGTCGTCATTTCGCTGCATGGGCGATTTCGCGGCGATGTCGGGTCCGTCGGAAACGCATTGCGCCCCGGCGCGCCCTGCCGCATCCTCCCCGTGTGGGGGCCCTGCTGACCGTGCTCGTCTCGGCAACGATGCTTGCCGCGCCCGAGCCCGAAGTCCGCGCGCCCACGCCCGCAACACCGCTCGAGACGGCGCCAGCCCCCGACGCTCCGAACGACGCAAACGAAGTCCCAACCGCGCCGGAGCGCTCGCTCCGTCCGGTGGTCTTCGAAGCCAACCCGCGCCCGGTCCAGCGCGCCCCCGGTGAGACCACCAAGGGGCGCCCGGCGTACGACCTGCGGAACCCTTTCCGGCAGCCCCGGCCCGCGCTGGCCCCCGCTGCCCCGCCCAAGCCGAAGCAGGCCACCCGGCGGTCGTCCCGGACCACGACCGAGCGCGACCTGCGTGACCCCTTTGCGCAGCCTCCGGCACGCCGCGTGGCGCCGAAGGCCAAGCCCGACCTGCGCGATCCGTTCGAGCCCAAGGCCAAGCCTGCGCCGCGCAAGTGTCCCGACACGGGCGGCGTCCCGATCCAGCGCCCTGGCAGCCTGAAGTCGCAGTGCGTGCAGGCATCGCGACAGGCCGTCCTCGCGCGGCGCTAGCCAGCCTCCGAACCGCGAACCAGCGAAAAAGCGCACCCGCCGGGGTGCGCTTTTTCGTCGAAGAGCCGCAGCGCTCAGAGCATGCGGGCGAGCTGGCTGCCGCCGCCCTGAATCGTGGTGCGCTGCATGTACAGCTCGAGGCCGGTGATGCCACCGAGCTCCGCACCGCCGCCGGCACGACCGGGGCCGCCGTGGACCACGACCGGGAACACGCAACCGGGACTGATCGAGGCGCCCGCGGACTTCTCCGACGCGACCACGAGCCGGCCCAGGTACGGCGCCATCTCAGCGACCGCCTTGGCGGTGAAGGTGCGGTCGTCGCTGTACAGCGTGCTCACGAGGCTGCCGTGGCCCGCCGCGATGATCGCCGATGCGGCCTCGACCGAGCCGTCGTACGGCAGCAGCGTCGCGACGGGGCCGAAGACCTCGTTGTGGTGGAACGCCGACGTCGGGTTCGCCGCTGCCTCGGCGGTCGCCTCGAGCAGCACGGGCTCGAGGAAGAAGCCTTCGGCACCCCCGAAGTCGGTGCGCGCTGGGTCGCCGAGGATGCGCTTGGCGTCAGCCTCAAGCGTGGCCACGCCCGTGCGCGCGTCCTCGAGCTGCGACTTGGTCGAAAGCGGCCCCATGCGCACGCCGTCGGTCTCGGGGTTGCCGGTGCGTCCGGCGATGTCGCCGAGCCGCTCGAGCAGCGCTTCACGCACCGCCTCCAGGCAGCTCTGCGGCACGAGAATTCGCCGCGTGCCCGTACACTTCTGGCCGGCCTTCTGGGTGAGTTCGGTGACGCAGTCACGCACGACAAGGTCGAACAGCTCGGTGCCCGACTCGACGTCGGGTCCGATGACGACCGCGTTGAGCGAGTCGGCCTCGACGTTGACCCGGGCGCCACTGGCCATGACGGTTTCGTGCGCGCGAATCCGGGTGCCGGTGTCGGCCGAGCCGGTAAACGCGATGACGTCCTGCGACTTCACCTGGTCGAGCAGGTCGCCCGCTGAGCCGACAAGCAGCGAGAACGCGCCTTCGGGCAGCAGCTTGGAGTCGACGATGAGCTCGCCGATACGCGCCGCGAGGGCGACGGTGCTGGTCGCGGGCTTCGAGAACACCGGCATGCCGGCGAGCAGGGCGACGGCGAGCTTGCCGACCATGCCCCAGGCGGGGAAGTTGAACGCGTTGATGTGAATCGCGACGCCGTGGCGGGGCAGCAGCACGTCCTGCGCCTTGATCTTCGAGCCGCGCATCACCTCGACCGGCTCCGAGGCGCTGATCCACGGACCTTCGCCGAGGCTCTTGGCGAGGTACGCGTAGGCACCGAGCACGCCGGTCGCGCCGTCGACGTCGAACTTCGCGTCACCGCGGGTGTTGCCGCCGCTGACGACCGAGAGCTGAAGCAGCTCCTCGCGGTGCTCGTGCAGGAGCTTGGCGAGCTTCTTGATCATGTCGGCCCGCTCGGGCAGCGACATCGCGCGCAGGTTCTTGCCGCCGACCGTACGGGCGTAGTCCACGGCCTCGGCGAGGCTTCCAACCTTGCGCAGGGTCGCGAGGCCCTCGCCGGTGGACGGGTTGACGACCGTCTGCGGTTCGCCGTCGCCGGAGACCCACGCGCCACACAGGTAGCTCTGCAGTTCCTTCATCGCGCCGCGACGCTAGCAGGCTGCCCCCATGGCGGGCCGCGGTTTTCCGCACGGGGTGCGAATCCTCCCTGTGGCGGGGCGGCTCAGCCGGGGACCGGCGCGGTCGGGGGCTTGGGGGGCGCGTCGGCGGGCTGGGGCGGATCCGCGGGGGCCGGCTCGGCCGGAGCCTTGGCCTCGGCCGCGGCTTCGGCCGCCGGCGCCGCAGGCTCGGGCTTCGCGGGCGCAGCTTCGGGCTTCGCGGG
>JBCCQM010000216.1:0-13439 GCA_039024335.1 Myxococcota bacterium | reverse complement strand
GGCCGGTGTCGCCAACGAGTTCTCCGGCCGCGGCTACCAGATCCTCAACTTCGTTGCGGACCTGCCCGTGCGGGTGGAGGAACTCTTCGAGGAGCCTCCAGTCGGACGCGGCAGCGTGGTGTTCGTGCTCGCCGAGTTCCAGGTCGTCGACCTGGCGCGCCGCGACGCCAACGAGACCGGCGAGAACTCGCACCAGAACTACAAGCATCGCCAGTACCAGCGCGTGCGCGAGCGACTGCTTCGCGAGCCCAAGCGGGCCCAAGAAGACGGCAAGAAGAAAAAGAAGAAGGGCTGAACGCGCCCTTTCTTCGGTACGCACGCGGCTACAGCGGCTCGGGCGGCGGCTCGACTTCGACGACCCACGACACGGACACCACGTGCGGCAGACACGTGTCGTCTTCGTCGCAGGTCACATAGCGAAGCAGCCCGCGGACGACGTAGCGACCCGGCTCGGCCGGCGCCACGAAGCGGGTCCGCAGCCGAGGCTGCTGGGCAAGCGGGTCGACCACGCTCGACCACCCCAACCGGTTCTCCACCACGCGAACGCCTTCGGCCTGCAGGCGTAGCTCGAGCGGCACGCCGGACATCGGTGCCTGGAGGATCGTCACCGAGAGTTCGCCGTCGGCCCCCGGCGCGACCGGGGGAACCTCGACGACCTGCACCGAGCCCTCGGGCGGCAGCAGCGGCTGCGCGGTCACGATGGCCAGCGCTGCGCCGGCCGCTCCGGCCAGGGGCGACACGCCTGCGATCGTATCAGGCCCCGTCGGCCCAGCGGCGCACGCAGTTTCGGCCGTGCTCTTTGCAGTAGTACAGGGCCTGGTCGGCCTTCTCGATCAAGCCCAGGCGCTCCTTGCCGTCGAGCGGGAACTCGGCGACGCCCATCGAGATCGTGATCTTGAAGCTGCCGTGCTCCGAGGTCATCACCTGCTCGCCGATCTCCTCGCGAAGCTTGTTCGCAAAGTGCTCCGCGCCCTTACCGTCGGTGTCGGGCAGGATGAGCACGAACTCCTCTCCACCGTAGCGGGCGACCGTGTCGACCTTGCGGGCACGACCCGTGAAGATCGACGCGACGCGCTTGAGCACCTGGTCGCCCACCGGGTGCCCATACGTATCGTTGATGCTCTTGAAGTGGTCGATATCGGTGAGGATGACCGAGTACTTCTGGCCCGTGCGCTCGCACAGCGCGTGCAGCTGCGCCAAGCGCTCCTGGAACGCGCGGTGGTTCGTCAGCCCGGTGAGGCCGTCGGTCGTGGCCCGGGTCTCCATCGACTGGTACATGCGGGCGTTTTGCAGGCTCACGCCAACGTGGTGACCGATGACGCGCAGCATCTCGCGCGTCTGGGTCGGGAAGACGGAGGGACGCGAGGCTGCCAGCGTGATCGCGCCGAGCACCTGCTCGCCGCGCGTCAGCGGAAGCACGATGAGGCTCTTGGCCTTGGCGAGCCTGACGTCGGGGCCGAAGATCGGGCAGTCGGGGTCCTGCAGCTCGCCGCTGGCGGGCATGAAGTGGCGGTTCTTGACCGCCATCGAGACCATCGAGCGGCCATCGGTCCACCGCAGGTTCTGCATCGTCTGCGCGAGCGTGCCCCAGGTGTCGCCCTGGTCGCCCGCGGCATCGACCGCCAGCACCTCGTGCTCGCGGCCCTCGGCGCTGACCGCCGAGATGACGGCGAGGTCGTACCCCGCGATCGCTTTGACCGCGGCAAACGTCTTTTCATAGACCTGCTCGAGCGTGAGCGCCTCGGAGAGCATCTCCGAAGCCCGATAGAACTGCTCCTGCTCGTACTTGCTGCGCTCGACGGCGGCGAAGACCCGCTCGTGCTCGATGACGCGGCGGATGTGGTCCGCGGCGCGCTGCAGGACGGCGGCGTCTTCATCCGAGAACGGCTGGTCGTCGACCCGGTCCGCGCACAGGATGCCGCGCAAGCTTGCGCCCTCGAGCAGCGGAATGGCGCACAGGTCCGTCACCGGCTCGGGCCCCTGATAATACGGCGGCAAGCGCTTGCCCTTGAGCGCGTGCAGCCGCACGGGCTTGGGGTCGGCGATCAGCGAGGTGAGCAGGCCAGGACCGTTGAGGACGCGCTCCTCGGCTGCATACTCGCTGGTGCTCGCAATCTCTTTGACCACGATCCGCGGCGGACAGCGGGCGCTGATCTTGCCCGAGCCGTTTTGCTCGCACCAAAGCAGCACGCACGAGCGTAGGTGCATGGAGGTGCGCAGCAACTCGAGGGTGTGGAACAACTGCTCGTGGATCCCCTCAACGGCGGCGTGCGCCATTCGGAGCTCTTCCTCGTCGCGGGTACGGGCCCGACTCTGCGGCGGGAGCGACGAACCGATCAGTCGGAAGTCACGCGCCTCCTGGCGCATCTGCGTCAGCGCGGCGTCGACCTCGTCACTGTGGTTTCGACGCAGGCGACGGACCAGCGTGGAGAGCACCAGCAGGTTGCCGGCGGCAAAGAAGCCCAAGAACGTGAGGTGGTACGCCATCAGGGCGTGGGCCCCCTCGAAGCTGGCGCGCCAGCCCAGCGCCACCTCGAGCGCGGCCGCGGCCAACACCAGTGCGACCGCAACGACCCGGTGCCGATGCACGACCATCAAGAACGACACCACGGCGTAGGCCAGCGGATACAGGAACGATCGGATGCCCCCGGTCGCGGCCAGCAGCACGAAGACGCCCGTCACCAGGAGCAGGCCAAGCTCGAGCTCGGCCGCGACCGAGTGCTCGGCGCCCGCACGCGGCCCAGAGACCTCGCGACTGACCGCCCAGACGAGTGCCGCGGTCAGCAGCGCGACGACCGACAGCTGCGGCAGCTCGGCTCGCCACAGCGCACCGCCACCGAGCGCGCCGGTCGCCAGCATCGGCCACGCGACAAGCAGCACCAGCGTCGCCCAGCGCCCGCTGACGCGGCGCCGCAGGCCGTAGATTCCCCGGGCCAAGGCGCTCATCGCTCGCCTCCGGGCTCGACGTAGTCGACCTCGAACACCACCTCACCGGGGAACACGAGGTTGAGGTCCTCTCGGGCAATGCGCGCAACCTCCGCCCGGTCCCCCTTGAGCGCAGAAATCTCGGCGCGCAGCAGCTCGATGTCCGCGGCCAACACGGCGTTGGCCTCCAGCAGCGCTGCTTTTTCCTCGGAGACGCGCGTCAGGTCGTCGTTGTGCGAGGCGGTCTCGAACTGCCGGGGCGCGATCGCCACGACCCCTGCGACGAGCAGGGCGAGCAGAATGCGGTTGAGCCAGTGCATGGGTCGGAACGGGCGTGCAGGCGCCCCGCGCCGCCAAGCTACCCACGCCCGCTGGACCCACCAAAAAATTGGACCCCGCAGAGCAGCTCTGGCAGGGCCCACACTTGCGCAGTTGTCGCGCGGCTAGTCGGGGAACGCGCGACCGAGGTCGTCGGACTCGGACTCGAGCTCGATCCCGATCGTGGAGAACGCCTCGGGCAGCCCGTCGGCGTACTTGGCCTGTAGGTGCCGCAGCGCGAGGTGGGTGCCCGAGAGCATCTCGCCCGGCTCGCACCACACCAGATGGACGACCCCGGTATCGACCAGCCGCATCCCCAGCACGTCGCACCGCGAGAAGGACAGCTGCACTTCGGCCGGGCGTTCTCCGCCGTCGTCCCCGAGGCACAGCGCGTCGAGCACGATGTCGAGCGCAAAGCTGCGGTCGAATCCATCATCGCCTTCACCGTGAACTTCGCTGCGCGAGGCTACGTGGACCAGCGCCGAGGCGATGACGCCTCGGGCCTCGACGCACTGAGACACCAGCTCCTCGAGCTGCCGCTTCGCTTCGTCGCGCGCGCTCTCATCCCGAAGCCGCGCCGCATCGACGAGCAGCTCCATGAGCGGAACGTCGATCGTCCACGTGTCTTGCGGCGGAACGTCGGGGCTGGAGGACACTTGGCTGTCGCGCCAGCCGAGGATTGCCACGGCCGCGTCCAGCCCGCGGCGATTTCCAGCCGTGGCGTGAACGAGAGAGCCCCCGGCAACGATGAGTTCTCCGTTGCCCAACGCGCACCGCACCCGCAGCGTCATGCTCTGCCGAGACATCGAGACCAGCTGCAGCAGGTCTGCCAGCGCAAAGCCCGACAGGCTCGGCGTCTCCGCGGTGACCTTTCGCGTGTATTGCTGGACCTGCACGAAGAACGCCGCCGGGCTGATCGGCTTGCAGATGTAGTTCGTGACGCCGGCCGAAGCCGCAGCCCGGATCAGCTCGGGCACGTCTCGACCCAGCGCAACCACGCGGTGGTTGCGAGCCTGGAGCCGCCGCAGCTGCGTGAGCCCGACCGACTCTGCACTCTCGACGGACCCGACGATCAGCGCCGGCTCCGCGATGCTCAGCAGCTCGGTGGCCGCCTCCCAGGTCTGGGCGGTAAGCAGCTCGAAGCCCCCCGCCTCAGTCGCCGCAGCGTTTCGCATCTGCCGAAGCAGCGCGAGGTCGGCGTCGACCAGCAATACTCGTTGTCCCATCTATTGGCTCCCCCTCGCCGCGGCCTGTCCGGCCGTGGCGCGGCGCATCGTCTCGAACAGACGTCGCGCTTCCGTACGCCGGGCCTCATGCCCGGACTCAGCGTCGAGTCGCAGCTGCACACGACCGGTGCGCAACACCACCACCACCCGGTGGCGGGTGCTCGTCTCCTCGAGCACGTGCAGGCCCATTCGAGACGCACCAGGTACGGTCACGAAGCCTACGGAGTTCAGTGCGGTGGCGAACGCCTCCGCATAGCCCGGAGTGGACAAGTCGCACCGCCACAGCAAGTCTGCGCGGCAGCCGACGTCTCGCTCCAAGTCCGGGCCCAACATGCTCATCGCTTCGTGACCACCACCCGGTCCAGCGCCTCGCCGGCAGAGATCGTGCTGGTCTCCTCGACCGACCACGGGCTGCTGCGCGCCAGCGAGAGATAGAGCGTGCCGTCGATGTTCGGACGCGGCTGCCACTGCACGCCGTGCGCGAGCTGCATGATGCCGATGCCCGCGCCCGGGAAGATGCCGGCAGGACCACGCAGCTCATCGGAGCTGATCAATCGCGAGAACAGGGTCTCGTACGTGCCGGGGCTGGTCATCACCAGGCGCTCGTTGGGTACGAACTCCTCGATGGCCCACTTGCCGAACCCGAAGGCTCGGGCCAGCGCGATGCAGCCCGTGACGATCTCGAGCGGGTCGCCCGACGGCGCGCCGACCATGCCCTCCCACTCCGGCGAGGCGAGCACGCCTCCGAAGGTATGGAACGCGCATGCTTGGCCGGCCTCGACCAGCAGCGCTCGAAACGCCTCGATGCCCGCGGGCTTTTCACGCGCGAGGATCTGCAGGACGTCGCTGGCGGCGTGGTTGTAGTAGTCGGCGAGGTGGCTGGTCACCAGCACCCCGAACGCCTCGATCACGCCGCGGTTGTCTCCGGCGACGCCGCCGAGGAAGTCCCGCAGCCCGGCCACGACCGGCACGATGCGCTCCTCGTACATCCCGTCGAACGTGGGCGGGAGGACCTCTTTGGCCGAGCGCGGGTCGACGCCCTGGGGAAGCAGGCTCTCGCCGCCGGCACTGACTCGGATCTCACAGCCGGTGCTCCCGTCGACGATGCACTTCTCCTCCGACGCCTTGAGGGTGCCCGGGTCCAGGTCGTAGGCGACCTCCGTCGCCGCTACGGAGTACCCGGCCGCGAATGCGTCCGCCGGCGCGCTGCGGGTCATGCGTCCGCCGTACTTTTCCTTCCAGCCGAAGCCGTAGTGCAGGTAGTCCCCGCGCACGAGGCCGCCGCTGCGACCGACCGCGAGATGCAGCTTGCCGTGCCCCATCGCCGCGAACGTCGACGCCGCGATGCCGAGCCGCTCCACGGGCGTCGTCTTGGGAAACGCGTCGACGAGCCCGCGCAGCAGCTTGTAGGCGGACTTGTGCGCGGCGTCGATACGGACCTTCTCCCCGCGCTCGACCCCGAGCGCGTCGTCCATGGTCTGGTCCCAAAAGAGGTTGAAGTGGTGGCAGTGCGCGACCACGGGGCTCCCCCCCAGAAAGTCCATCTGGTGGTCGGGCAGGTGCTCGCGGGTCGTCGAGATGTCGAACTTCATGTCGTGTCCCCCTTCGTTCCCTTCACAGCGACAACTGTTCGACGCCAAGGATCCGCTGCACGGACTGCGTCACCTGCTCGAACTCGGCCGAGGAGAGCTCGTCGGGCGTCTTGAGCAGAGACAGCGGCAGCCCGGTTTGCAGCGAGACCCGCAGAAGCGCGGCGTGGGTGTCGGGGGCGTTTGCGTCGAGATAGTCGATGAGCTTGCGACCCGCGGAGACCTCCGCCGGCGCCGAGGCGGCCTTGGACGGCGGTGAGGGTGGTGGCGCCGACGTGACCACGGGCGCCGGTGCCGGGACGGCGGGGATCTCCAGGACCGTGGCTTGTCCGGCCACCGGCAGCAAGGACCCCGCGCGGTCGAGGACCCGCGTGACGTGCATGCGGGCAAGCCCGAGCTTCACGTCCGCCGGGAAGTAGAAGGCCATCAGCGCCGACGCATTCACCGAGCGCAGCAGCACCGTCTCGGTGGTCCACTCGAGCGTCGCCAGCGATGCCGGCTCACCGGTGCCGAAGACGTCGGCCTGGGCACGCGCGAGCTGGGCGAGCGCGCGGGCTGCCGCGTCGGGATCTGCGGGCACCGAGCCGCGGCGGAACGACCGGTGGAGGGCGCCGCTTTGCGCCTCGATGATCAAACAGGCGCGCAGCGACGGGATGTCGCTGACCAACGCTTCGAGTTCGTTGTTGCTCATGAATCGATCCGGTCCAGCGATTCAGCGCAGCGCATCACGCAGCGCGACGGAGAGTTGAGAGAGTGCGTCGGAGGGCGGCATGCGTTCGCCGACCAGCCCGAGAAAGGTGCGCCCGTGACGGGTCTGATCCCACGCGATGACGCGGGCTCGACCCGCGGCCCGCATCGTGATCACGCCGGTGTCCTCCCGCGACACGTCCTCGGGGACGTGAACGGTGGCCAGCTGGACCGCCGCGGCCGCGGTCGACGGGCCATCGGCGACGAGGTCCACGGATGCGACGAGCAGGCCATCCGCGTCGGCGACGAACGCAGCGCGCGCCCCGGTAATGCGACACGCCCAGTTCATCAGCGCGTCGACGCGTGCCTCGAGACTGCCGCCCTCGGGCGCGACGTAGGGCTCGGGGCCTCGCTCGTAGCTCGGCGGTGGGGGAACGGCCGTTGCCCGCGGCGCCGGCCGAGCCGCCGACGGTCGTGGCGCCACCCGCACCGATCCGGTCGGGGCCACGGGGGGCGTCACGGCGGGAGCGTCGGGCTGAGGCGATGGCGCACGCTCGAACGGCGGGCTCGGGCTCGCTGCTGGGGCCCCCCGCGGAGGCGTCGGCGCACGGTAGGCCGTCTCTTCGACCAGCGACCGCAGCGCGTCACGATCAATCCAGGAGAGATTGGGGGCCATCGACCGTCCTCGTCGTTTGAAGTTCCATGCGTCGCGCGACCTCGGCCGCAACGAGATCGAATACGTGGGTCACCGGCGGCGCGGGTCGTCGCAGGAGCCCCACGGGGACGCCGGCGGCGGTGGCCTCGAGGAACACGCCATCGCGAGGCACGCTTACATCGAACAGCAGCTCCCGCGGGAACATGTCCCAAACATCACGCGCCACCTGCAGCGATGACGCGTCGTTCGTCTGCAGCATGCTCAGCACGAAGCCCGCCATCCGAGCGACCGGCCCCTCGGCGCCGAGCGCTTTGATCATCTCGAGAAGCTGCGTCACCGAGCGCAGCGCGATGGGCTCGGCCTGAATCGGCGAGATCGCGTACGAGCAGGCCCGGAGTGCACCCGCGGTGATGCCTCCGAAGCCGCAGGGCGTGTCGATCACCACGAGGTCGAACGCGCCCGAAAGCTGGTCCGTCAGCGCGCGCAGCCGCGTGCCGTCGGCGAGCGCGGATCCAAAGCTGTGCGTCTCCACGGGAGAGATCGTGCCAACCGGCATCAGCGCGAAATCCTCCACCCGCGTGCGTACGAGCGCCTCTTCGGCGGACGCTTCGCCCGCGACGCAGTCGGCGAGGCCTTTGCGTACGGTCAGCGATTTCGACAGAGACAGTCCAACCGCGCCCTGCGGGTCGGCGTCGATCAGTGCGGTCCGAAAGCCTGCCTTGGCGAACGCGAAGGACAGATTCAACGACAACGTCGTCTTCCCCACCCCTCCCTTCTGGCTGGCTACGACGAGGCTCTTCATGCTCGTTGTCCCTCTTTCAACGCAGGATCCCCCAACGCAAGCGTGCTCGGTCAGTCTAGACGAGAGCGACGACTGCACGAAGGGTAATCCGGCAAACGAACGACGTTATTCACCGGCCGCGGTGGCCGCCCCTGTCACAAGATGGGACGGTTCGTCGGGCGTCGGGGGAGGTGTCCCCCGGTGGCACTCATCGCCCGTGCAGGATGTTGAGCTTCTCGAGCCCGCACGTCTTGGCCAGGCCCATGACCTCGACGACGTACTTGTGCGGCGTCGACTCGTCCGCCTTGATGCTGACGCCGCTGCTCTCGCCCTGCGCCGCGACGCACAGCCGCATTTCCAGCTCGCGGGCATCGACGACTTTGCCGTCGACCTCGTACGTGCCTTCGGCACCCAGCGTCACCACGAACGCCTTCGACTCCTGGCTGACGTCGGTGTTCTTCGCCTTGGGCAGCTTCACTTTGAAGGACGGCGTGTCCTGGAAGGTTGCGGTGAGCAAGAAAAAGATCAGCAGCTGAAAGACGATGTCGATCAACGGAGTCAGGTCGACGAGCGTCTCCCGGCGCCGGCGGTGCGCCCGGGCACCCATTCCGCGGCCGCGAAAGCTCAACGCTCGTTCTCCTCCGCGTCCTCGCTGCCCTCGTCGTCCCGGTCACGCTTCTTCGCGCCGCGACGACCCGCGTCCTCCAGCAGGTCGACGATGCCCATCGCGTCTTCTTCCATGTCCACGATCAGCCGGTCATTGCGACCCTGCAGGAACTTGTAGGCAACGAGCATCGGAATGGCGACGGTAAGACCGAACGCCGTGGTGATGAGCGCCTGCCAGATGCCTTGTGCGAACGTGTCCGGGCCGACGATGCCCTGCTTGTAGGATTCGACGAAGTCCTGGAACACGAAGATCATGCCGATGACCGTGCCAAGCAGCCCCATCAACGGAGCCGCCTGCGCGACGGTGCCCACGATCTCGACGTTGCGATCCATGTGGGCGACTTCGCGGTTGCCGACCTCTTCGACGGCTTCCTTGATCTCGGCCCGCCCCTTGTCCTGGCCATGCGCCCGAATGGCGGCCGCCATGAGCAGCGCGATGCTCGAGCGGTTCTCCTCGCACAGCAGGAGCGCCTCGGAGGTCTTGCCCTTGCCGACCAGCCCGCGAATGCGGTCGACGAAGGCGCGCGGCAGCACCTTGCCGCGCTGCAACGACCACAACCGCTCCATGAACACGGCGGCCCCGATGACGGAGGCGCCGAGGATGGCCCACATGAGGGCTCCGCCCTGCTGGAAGAGTTCGGCGAGGTTCATGATCGCGGCGGCGCTTCGTCGAAAGGCGTCTGCGAGACGCCCACGCGATGTTGCGCGGTCGGATCATGAACTGGGCGCAATCGCGGAGCAAGACGTCCCATCCCGCGCGCACGATCCCGGTGCTCCGGGGCGGACCCGAGGCCCCCGAACCGGCCGCTCGCTTTCTGTTCGTTTTCGGCTTGACGCCGTTGACCGCCCGGTGTAGTTCAAGCGCCCCGCAACGGCGGGACCTTTTCTCCACGGGGGCGTAGCTCAGTTGGGAGAGCGACGCGCTGGCAGCGCGTAGGTCAGGGGTTCGAACCCCCTCGCCTCCACCGACAACGGACTTCGGTCCACCGCAAAGGCCGGTTCTTCGGAGTCGGCCTTTTCGTTTGGTTGCGCGAGCCACTCGACCTCTCGACCAAACGCCCAGTGCTACGGTCTGCCATGCTCGCCGCTCCCTCCGGCCCGCGCCGCAATCTCGCGCCCGTGCTCCTCGGACTCGGCCCGCTCGCGTGGAAGTGGCCGGTCGTGGTCGGGGCGGTCGTCGCGATCTGGCTGCTGCTTTTGGTGCTCGCGCTCCTGCTCGCGCGGCGATTCGCCGACCCCATCATCCGCATCGTCGTCCGACCGGGGCACGGACCGAGCAGCGTGGACGTTCAGGGGTCGTGGCCGAGCCCAGACGCAGAGGCCATCGCGGCGTACGTCGCCGCGCTCGAGCTGCCCCCCGGCAGCGAGATCTGGGCGCGCCTGGCTCAAGGCGCACTGGAGATTCGCAGCAATCTTCGGAACCCAGGCCCCATCGAGGCCGCCGTGGGTCGGTTCCTGGCCGGCGGCGATCCGACGGGGCTCCAATGAGCGCTCGCTGC
Source organism: Myxococcota bacterium (assembly GCA_039024335.1). Taxonomy (GTDB): domain Bacteria; phylum Myxococcota_A; class Polyangia; order Nannocystales; family Nannocystaceae; genus CAJXVA01. Next base: position 3,093 of record JBCCQM010000216.1, on the reverse strand, counting down.
GCATTACCCTGAACGTCCCGCAGACCGAGAATTGCGGCATCGTGCCCGCAGCTGGGCCCGTGACTTCGATCATGGCTCATTCCAGCGGTCGAAAGGGGGCCATTGCGCGTCCCTTGGAATATGTTGGGGCGTGATGCTCGAAGGCCTCGACGACGTCGCGTGGGCGAAGCTCAGCCATGCGCTCGGCCCCGCGGATGACGTCCCCGACCTGGTCCGTGACCTCGCCGCCGAGGATCGAGACCGTCGCGCCAAGGCGCAATACGACCTCTACGGCTCGCTGTGGTCCCACGGCACCGTCTACGAGGCCACGCCCCACGCGGTCCCCTTTCTCATCGCGCTGCTCGAGCACGCCGAACACGTCGACCGCCCGTGGCTGCTCATCTACCTCAGCGCCTTGGCGAACGGGACGTCGCACCACGAGGTGCACCAGCACCACGGCATCTACGACGACGAGCGACACACGCCGGAGTTCGCAGCGAAGATCGCCCAGGAGCAAGCCTGGGTCGACGACGCGAAGCAGGCCGTTCGCGAAGGGCTCTCCGCCTACCAGGCCCTGCTCTCGCACGACGACGCAAGCACGCGTGCAGCCGCGGCATTCTTGCTCGGCGGTCTGCGAGACGCGGCACCCACCACCATCCCCGCTCTCGGCGGGCGCCTCTCCAGCGAGAGCGAGCCGGTCGTTCGGGCGAGCATCGCGGAGGCGCTCGGCAGCCTCGGCGATGAGCCGCTGACGCGCGTTCGGCTGTTCGACCTCGTCGAGCACGACAACGCGCCGTACGTCCGCTGGGCCGCCGCGCGGTCGCTGTCGTTCCTGGCCAGCGGCGACGTGGACGACGCCGTGGTCGAGGCGCTGCTGTACGCGCTCAAAGACCCCTCCTCCATCGAGCCCCTGCACGCCGAGTCGCCCTGGGCCCAAGAGAACACGCCAGCCGCCACGGCCCGTGCGTTGCTCGCGGTAGGCCCTGAGAAGGGCGCCCGCGCCGTGAGTGCGCTGGCGAAATTCCTCGGCGGCTCCGACCCCAGCAGCGCGCTTGCGATCGCCGAGACCCTGCTTGGCCTCGCTTTCCCACAGCGCGGCACCGCGTCGGCCGAGTTCGCCGAGCTGTCCCCCAACCAGCAGCTGGTCGTCCGCACGATCGCGCACTCCGACGCCGCGTGGATGATGGGCGCGAACATGTCGGCGCTGCTCGACCGACACGCGCTGCCCCGCGGCGCCGAAAGCCTGCAGACCTTTGCCGGCGTGGCGAACCGTCGCGTCGGTGGGGACACCCTGCGCGGGCTCGGCCCTGGCGACAGCATGTCCGGCGCTCCCATTCCGCAAGACTGGCTCGACTGACACGAGACTGCCGCCAGCATTCGCCCTGCGGCCTCCAGCCGGCCTGGACTAGGTCGCCCAGCCCGAGGTGACCAGGCCCTCGATGATCTGTCGGCTTCGCCCCGGCCACACCGGGTGCGGTTGCGTGGCGAGGTCGTCGGCGAGCGCGTTCGCGGCTTCGGCCGTGGTCTGCCCCGTCGTCTTCGCCGCCTGGAGCACGCGCGCGGTCGCGTGGAAGACGCTGTGCTCCCACGCTCGGCCGAGGTGGCGCGCAATCGCAGGGTCGTTGGGCACGTGGCCGTACCCCTCGTTGGCGCAGTTGACGATGCCCATCCGGTTCGCGACGAAGTCGGGCACGTAGGTGATGCCGCGCTCGACCAGCGCGTTCATGTCACGGTCGTCATCGAGCAGCTGGTTGTTCGCGGCACCGCAGACGACTTCGGTGCGCAGCAGACCGATCGTGTCGGGGTTGAGCACGCCACCCAGCGCGTTCGGTGCAAACACGTCGCACGGCGTCTCGAAGATCGAGGTGTCCTCGGGCGCGCAGTGACGCAGCTCCACGCGGTTGTCCGCCAAGCGCGTGCGGACGGCATCGAGCCGGGCGGCGTTGATGTCCGAAGCGACGATCGACGCGACGCCCCGGGCAAGCAGGGCCTCCATCATGAACGTGGCGACGTTGCCGGCCCCCTGCATGCAGATGCGCTTGCCCTCCAGCGACCCCTTGCCCAGCACGTCGAGCGCGGCCTCCATCGCACAGACCACGCCCAACGCGGTCGGCCCCGACGGGTTGCCCGATCCGCCCTGATCCGCCGGGATGCACGTGGTGTGACGCGTCTGGGAGAACACCGCGCGCATGTCCGGCGGCGTCGTCCCGGCGTCCTCGGCGGTGACGTAGCAGCCCTGCAGCGAGCTGACGAAGCGACCGTACTCGGCGTACACCACGTCCCGATACGCGCGCTCACGCCACGCCGCGTCTTCGCGCAGCGCGATGATGCCTTTGCCCCCGCCCCACCACAGTCCCGCCGTAGCGTTCTTGCGCGTCATGCCGACCGCGAGCCGCAGCCCGTCGCGAACGAACGCCTCGAGCGTGGGGTACGGCCAGTGCCGAAGACCGCCGGCTGCCTGTCCGCGGGTCGTGTTGTGGACGAACGCAGCCAGCAAAGCGCCGCTCTTCGGACCCACGGCGAAGAACAGCCCCTCGTGGTCGAGAAAGTCTCGGTTGTCGTCGAGACAGAACTGACGCAGCTCGTCGAGCGCCGCATGAGAGGCTTCGAGAGTGCCGCCGGGGCGGCGGACGACGTAGCCCCGGCCGCCCAGCTCACGCAGCCGGTCGATCAAATGCTGAGGTTCGCGGGCGAGCAGAGACGTCATGCGCGACGACGATACACCCCGGGCGCACCGGGCCTTCGTGAGCCCTCAAGCGTGCTGCAGGAGCACGGTCATCGCGTGCTGCATCGCGCGGGCATCGGCAAAGCGGTGCTCTTTGTTCTTCGCGCAGGCCTGCGCGAAGAAGGCATCGATGATCTCCGCGGTCGCCGCCGGCGTGCTCGCGTCCAAATGGGTGCTGGGCGGCAGCGGCTCTCGCTCTCGCTGCGCCCGAAGCAGGTGCTTGGGATGCTGACCCACCAGGTCGGCGAACGGGTGGTGGCCGCTGATCGCCTCATAGAACGTCATCCCGAGCGCGTACAGATCGGCGCGATGATCGAAGTCCAAGTTGGGCTTGGTCTGCTCGGGCGGCATGTAGCGCGGGTCGCCCAGGATCCAGCCGCCTTCTTCGG
>JBCCQM010000215.1:0-13473 GCA_039024335.1 Myxococcota bacterium | reverse complement strand
GATGGGCTTTCGGCTCAGCCGCCTCAAGACCGGCACGCCCGCCCGCCTCGACGGCCGCACGATCAACTACGACGTGACCGAGCCGCAGCCCTCCGAGGACCCCGTGCCTCGGTTCGTGCTGCCCGACGACGTGGTCCCGCCGCCGCCGCTGCTGCGTCAGGTCCACTGCCATCTTACGTGGACGCGCGCGGAGACCAAGGCCGTGATCGAGGCCAACCTTCACCACTCGCCGATGTACAGCGGGCAGATCGAAGGTCGCGGCCCGCGGTACTGCCCCTCGGTCGAAGACAAGGTCGTGCGGTTCGCCCATCGCGACCGGCACCAGGTGTTCTTGGAGCCCGAGGGGCTCGACACGCACAGCGTCTATCCCAACGGCATCTCCACCAGCCTGCCCGCCGAGGTTCAGGCCGAGTTCATCGCGACCATCCCGGGCCTGGAGCGCGCCACGATGATCCGTCCCGGCTACGCGGTCGAGTACGACGCCGTCGACGCGCGCGCGCTCGACCATCGTCTTGCGAGCAAGACCCATCGCGGGTTGTTCTTCGCGGGGCAGGTCAACGGCACCTCGGGCTACGAGGAGGCGGGCATTCAAGGCCTGCTCGCGGGCGCCAACGCGGCGCTGGAGCTGCTCGAGCGCGAATCCCTGATCATCGACCGCGCCAGCGGCTACGCCGGCGTGCTCGTCGACGACCTCGTCACGCAGGGCTGCGACGAGCCGTACCGCATGTTCACCTCGCGCGCCGAGTACCGAATCGTGCTGCGCGAGGACAACGCGGACGCGCGGTTGAGCCAGGCGGCGCTGGACGCTGGCCTGATCACGCCGGCCCGGTTCGAGCGGGTGCAGGCGCGCCGCGCTTCGATCGACGGCCTGTGCGATGCCCTCGCCAAGAAGAAGTCGATCGACGAGGCGCCGCGGTGGCTCGCCGAGCGCGCGCGGGCCCAACACACGTACGCGGGCTACCTCGATCGGATGCGCGACGAGGTGGCGCGGCTCCGCGGGGACGCAGCCAGCGACTTGCCGCTTGCGCCCGACCTCGACTACGCGGCGCTCGAGGGTCTCAGCAACGAGGCCAAGCAGCGCCTCGCCGAGGTTCGGCCCACCAGCACCGCGCAAGCCTCCCGAATCCCCGGAATGACGCCCGCGGCGCTCATGACCTTGTGGGCCCACGCGCGTCGCATGCAAAAGGCACAGTCGCGGGCGTCGAAGCCCACCGGTCGGTCCAGCCGCTAGGGACTAGCCGCGGGCGTCGCGGATGATGCCGTTGAGCACGGTCTCGTCGAGGGCGCCGAGCTCGTCGAAACGCACCGCGACGCCGTGGTTGCGGCGGGTGCGGTCGGGGTCGCAGAATCGAACGACGGTGGCGTGCAGGCGCAGCGGGTTCCGTGCGGCCCCACGGCTGATCTCGATGCGGACCGGCTCGCCGACCGCGGCCTTGCAGTTGCCGTGAAGCAGCGCCCCGCCGGTGGACAGGTCCAGGGTGCGCGCGGTCAGCAGCAGGCGCTCGTCGGCCGAATAGAGCCGGAACGGCACGGCAACGGTGACCCGGGGACGACCTCGTCGCTCTGTACGCGTCGAAACCTCACCGCCGTACTCCGTCCCCTGCACGCGCCCCTCATACCACTTTGTGGGGGGCCGAAACATAGGCGTGCAGGGCCACTTCTTCGGCTGCGCTCAGAGCGCGGAACTCAACTCCGAATCCTTTCGGCAACTTCGGCGTCGCCATGCGGTTCAGCCATCGGACCTGGGCGCTCAGCCGGAGGACGTGCGGCTGGCCGGGGGGGACCGGCCCCGGGGGGTGGAGCCAAAGCCTCAAGTCCTGCCCAACCTCGACCGCGAGCTCGGTTTCGACGAACGCACCGCCCACCGAAACGCCGCGCGTCATGGCGAGGGTCGTGCCGGCGGCGGTCGGCTCTTCGGTCCCGGCAACCGCCACGACCACCGGCCAGCGCAGCTTCTCCATCGGACGGAAGTGCCGGCGTGCTTCGCCAAAGCCCACGGGCCGCTCACCGGGGTCGCTGGGATCGTTCGCCACCGTGGACCCAGTCTACCAGCCCTGCGCGGGCGTGCGCCGGCACGACAACGGGCGCGCTTGTGCCTCGCAGTCGCGGTTTCGGGCCGTTTCGAGGGTTGCGCCGACCGCGGTTGACCCATCCGCACCCCTGGTCCATCGTTGCGCGCCTTGAAGATCCACCTCATCGGCGTCGCAGGCACCGGCATGGGTGCCCTCGCTCAGCTGCTCAAGGCAGCCGGCCACGAGGTGCGTGGGTCCGACACGGGCATCTACCCGCCGATGTCCGATCAGCTCGCCGCCGCCGAGATCCCGGTGATGGTGGGCTACCACGGCGACAACCTGCAGTGGGCGCCGGACTGCGTGGTGGTGGGCAACGTCTGCAGCGCGTCGCACCCCGAAGTGGTCGCGGCCGAGGCGGCCGGCGTCGCCCGCGAGAGCTTTCCGAGCATGCTGGCCCGGGCGCTGCTGCCCACGCGCCGCAGCCTCGTCGTCGCCGGCACCCACGGCAAGACCACGACCACCAGCATCACCTCCTGGCTGCTCGAGGCCTGCGGGGCGGAGCCGTCGTACCTGATCGGCGGCGTGCCGCTGAACCTCGGTCGTGGGGCCCGCCTGCGCGAGGGCGGACCCATCGTGCTCGAAGGCGACGAGTACGACACCGCCTTCTTCGATAAAGGCTCCAAGTTCCTTCACTACCAGCCCAAGCGCGCGATCCTTACCGGGGTCGAGTACGACCACGTCGACATCTTCGCGAACTTCGAGGCGATGCGAGAGACGTTCCGCAAGTTCGTGCGGACCATCGACGCGGACGGTGACCTCATCGTGAACCAGGAGAATGCCGAAGCGATGGGCGTCGCCGCGGAGGCTGCCTGCACGGTGTGGACGTATCGCGTGCAGCAGGCCGGTGGCGACCCGTCTGCGGCCGACTACACCGCGGTGCTCGACGATGGAGGGTCCAGCCGCACGCGCTTCGAGGTGTTCGAACGCGGCGAAAGCCTCGGTGACTTCAGCACGCAGCTTGCGGGTGCCTACAACGTGGGCAACCTGCTCGCGGCCATTGCGATGGGACGTCGCGAAGGTCTGCCTGCGGACGCGCTGCGCAACGCGGTCGCGCGCTTCCGCGGCGTGAAGAAGCGCCAAGAGGTCTTGGGCATCGCGGCGGGCGTTCGGGTGATCGAGGACTTCGCCCATCACCCGACGGCGGTTCAGCTCACCGTCCGGGCGCTGCGCAAGCGCTACCCCTCCAAGGCGCTGCACGTGTGCTTCGAGCCGCGCAGCAGCTCGTCGCGGCGCAGCGAGTTCGCCCAGGGCTACGTCTCCAGCTTCGACGCGGCGTCGGCCGTCTACGTGGCCCCCGTGCATCGACCCGACAAGGTCGACGCCTCCGAGCTGCTCGACACCGAGGCGCTCGCGGCGAACATCGGCGCGCGCGGCACGACGGCGCGTGCCTACCCGGACATCGAGGCTCTGCGCGAGGCGGTGCTCGAGCGCGCCGTGCCTGGCGACACGGTCGTCTTGCTGTCGTCGGGCAGCTTCTCGGGCCTGGGTCCGAGCCTGCTGTTCGGGTTCGGCGACCCCGTCACCTTTGCGCGCGACGACGACACCGGCGCCGTGGAGGCCCTGCTCGACGGGTACGGCCTGCCGCGCGTCGTGCCTAGCCAGGACGTCGAGACGCTCGTGCTCCGCTCTCCGGGGACGGTCGACGGCTGCGTCAGCCTCACGCTCATCGACGACTCCGCCTTCTTGTTCGGGCTTGCGGTCGCGCCCCAGCGGCGCGGCCAAGGCTTGGGCTGGGTGCTGGGCGACATCGTGCTCCGTCGCGCCCGGGCGCTCGGCGCTCGGCGCTGCTACCTGATCACGAACACCGCCACGGACTTCTTTGCCGGCAAGCTGGGCTTTTCGCCCGTGCCGATGAACGACGTCGACGGCGGGATGCGGGCGGGCGCCAACTTTGCGGCGTCGGCCTCGCTCGACAACGCGGTCTGCATGGTCTTGCCGCTGCAGGACGCGGGCGCGGTCCATCGCTCCGCGGGTCGGTAGCCGCGCCGTCGCGAGTTCTTCGGAACGCACGAGATCCAGCGCCAAGCGGGCGCTACGGCCCCGGCTGGGTTGACTCGCGCGGGGGCCCATCCTAACGTCCGCGACGATCGGCACATGCCCGAGGCTCCCGTGACGGCCAAGCAGCTTCCCCCCGAAATCGAGGCGTGGATCGAGGACCGCTGGTCCCGGTTCCCCGAAGGCGCCGCGGGCAAAGCGCTGACCCTGGGCGCGCTCTACATGGCCCAAGAGGCGTTCGGTTCGATCGACGCGACCGTCATCGACGCCGTCGCCGCGCGGCTGGGCGTCACGCCGGCACACGTCCGGGGCGTCGCGACCTTCTACACGATGATCAACGACCGTCCGGTGGGCAAGTACCACCTGCAGGTCTGCACCAACATCGGCTGCATGCTCGAGGGCGCGTACGAACGTTTCGATCAATGCAAAGCGCGCCTGGGCGTGGGCAACAAAGAGACGACGGCCGACGGCAACGTCACGCTCTCCGAGGTCGAGTGCCTCGCCGCATGCGGGTACGGACCGGTCGCGCAGATCGCCGAGCGCGGAAAGCCCGAAATCCCGCTGTACTTCGAACATCTCGACGCCACGAAGGTCGACGCCATTTTGGACGCACTGGCCCAGGGGCGCGTGCCCACGGAGCTGGGGCGCTAGCGGAGGTTCCGATGGGCTGGTTCGACCTCAAAATCATCAGCAAGCACTTCGACGACCCGCAGGCGCGCAACCTCGACCACTACGAGTCGCACGGTGGCTATCGGATGGCCAAGCGCGCCACGTCGATGGACCCGGTCGACATTCACACCGAGGTCAAGACGTCGAACCTGCGCGGGCGCGGTGGCGCCGGCTTTCCCACGGGCATGAAGTGGGGCTTCGTCCCGCCGGACGCGGAGACGGTGTACCTGGTCGTCAACGCCGACGAGTCCGAGCCGGGCACGTTCAAGGACCGACACATCCTGCACTGGAATCCGCACTGCCTGCTCGAGGGCACGATCATCGCCGCGCGAGCGCTGCGGGTGCGCAACGCGTACATCTACATCCGCGGGGAGATGCAGCGCGAGTACCGGGTGCTGCAGACCGCGGTCGACCAAGCGTACGCGCAGGGGTACCTCGGCAAAGGCATCTTCGGATCCGACGTCGACCTCGACATCACCATCGTCCGAGGTCTCGGCGCGTACATCTGCGGCGAAGAGACCGCGCTGCTGAGCAGCCTCGAAGGGGGCCGCGGATGGCCACGACTCAAGCCACCGTTTCCCGCGGTCAAGGGCTTGTGGGGCCAGCCGACCATCGTCAACAACGTCGAGACCATCGCGAACCTGCCATGGATCCTCGAGAACGGCGGCGCCTCGTTTGCCGACCTCGGCGTGGGTCGCTCGGGCGGTCTGCGACTCGTCTCGGTGTGCGGCCACGTGAACAAGCCGGGCGTGTACGAGGTGCCGCTGAGCGCGTCGGCCCACGACCTCATCGACATCTGCGGCGGCATGCGGGGGGGGCGGGCCGTCAAGGCGGTCATCCCCGGTGGCGTGTCGATGCCCGTACTCAGCGCCGACGAACTCGACGTGCCGTTCGAGTTCGACGCGCTTCAAAACGACGAGCGCATCCAGGAGGTCGAGACCGCACCGGGCGTGAAGTTCGATCTCGGTGGAGGCCGAACGCTGCGAACCATGGCCGGCTCCGGCGGTGTGGTCGTGATGGACGAGACCACGGACATCACCAAGGCCGCGTGGCGAATCCTGCACTTCTTTGCGGACGAGAGCTGCGGACAGTGTACGCCGTGTCGCGAAGGGACAGGGTGGCTCACCGCGGTCGCGCACCGCGTCGCGTTTGGCCACGGCCGTGCCGGAGACGTCGAGCTGATGGCGTCCATTGCCGACGGCATCGCCGGCAACACGATCTGCGCGCTCGGTGACGCCGCCGCGTGGCCGACCCTCGCGTTCCTCACCAAGTTCCGCGGTGAGTTCGAGGACAAGGTCAAGCTCGCCACCGCGCAGGCGGAGGCCGCATCGTGAGCGGACTGCTCGCCCTCGCGCCCGCACCGGGCCAGGCGTGGCCGGGCGAAGAGCCGCCGCCGGGCGCCCTGGTGCAGCTGCTCGAGGCCGTGTGGGCCGCCGTCCAAAGCACCACCGGCCAGGAGTGGACGTTCGCCGTCTTCGCCATCTTGGCGCTCGGCTGCGGCATCCTGACGGTCGCCTCTCGCAACCCTGTCGTCGCCGCGGTCTGGCTTGTCGGCTCGTTCTGCTCGGTCGCCGTCTGCTACGTGCTGATGAGCGCCACGTTCCTCGCGGCGCTGCAGGTGCTCGTCTACGCGGGCGCCATGATGGTGCTGTTCGTGTTCGTCGTGATGGTGCTCGACGTCGACGAGGCGGGGCGCGCGTCCGTGAAGGGCGCCCGCAAGCCGGCGCTGCTCGCTGCAGGCACCGTCCTGCTCGGCGGCATCGCGTGGATCCTGCTCGGCACGATCACGCGGCAGGTCAAGACGCCCGGTCGGCCCATCGACGCCGACTTCTGCACCGCGACGACGGTCGGCCGCGAGCTGTTCGGGCCCTGGCTGTTCGCCTTCGAGGCCATCTCGCTGCTGCTGCTCGCAGCGGTGATCGGCGCGGTCGTCGTCGCGCGCTCCCGTCGAGAGCGACTCAAGGAGGCGCGCGCCGACGGGCTTGCCGACGACGCGCTCGAGGACGCGGGCCTAGCCGCCTCCGAGGACGATGCGCACGACCTCAGCGTCGAAGAGACTCATCGACCGCACCCGGTGATGGACTTCGGCCAGCCCTCGGCCGGAGGCCACGAAGGAGGCACCTGATGGCATCGGTCACCAGCTTTCTCTACCTCGCGTTCGGCCTGTTCTTCATCGGCATGGTCGGCGTGCTCGTGCGTCGAAACGTGCTCATCGTGCTGATGAGCATCGAGCTGATGCTCAACGGGGCCAACGTCGCGCTGGTCGCGTTCTCGCGGCTGTGGGGCAACCTCGAGGGCCAGGTGTTTGCGATGTTCGTCATGGGCATCGCGGCGGCCGAAGCCGCCGTGGGCTTGGCGATCGTGGTCAGCCTCTTCCGCGCCCGGGCGAGTGCGAACGTGGACGGCCTCAACCTGCTTCGCGATGGGCGAGGGGACTGACCCATGGGCGCACCGACGATTCGGCTCGAATACACGCTGCTGTGGATCCCCTTGTTTCCGCTGCTGGGCGCCGTCTTCAACCTGCTCTTCGGCGGCCTGATCGCGCGCACGTTCGGCGCGCGCATTGGCAAGGAAAGCGCGCACCTGGTCGCCATCGCGGCCGTCGCCTTCTCGTGCTTCCTGACGTTCTCGTTGGTCATGCAGCCGGGGCAGGGGCTGGGCTTCTTGCACCTGCTGCAGACGGGCGAAATCCGGGAGCTGATCCCCGGTCCGGGACGGTCGGGTCACCGCATCGTGGAGCAGATCAGCCCGTGGATCATCTCGGGCGAGACCATCGTCTACGTCGAGCTGATGCTCGACCACCTCAGCGGGTTGATGTGCATGATCATCACCGGCGTCGGGTTGCTGATCCACGTGTTCTCGGTCGGCTACATGGCCAAGGACGACGGGTATCACCGGTACTTCGCGTACCTGAACCTGTTCATGGCTTCGATGCTGATCTTGGTGCTCGCCAAGTCGCTCGTGCTCACCTTCGTCGGGTGGGAAGGCGTGGGTTTGTGCTCGTATCTGCTCATCGGGTTTTGGTTCACCGACGAGGCCAAGGCCACCGCCGGGCGCAAGGCGTTCATCACCAACCGCATCGGTGACTTCGGCGTCATCGTCGGCATGCTCATCCTCTACGCGGTGGTGAACTCGCTCGACTACGACGCGATTCGCTCCGCCTGTGCGACCGCGGCCAACTCCCCGCTGCTGGCCGAGGAGACCGCGGTCTTCGGCGTCAGCGCGGCCACGGCGGCCACGCTCTTCTTGTTCCTCGGCTGCACCGGCAAGAGCGCTCAGCTCCCGCTGTACGTATGGCTGCCCGACGCGATGGCCGGCCCCACGCCGGTCTCCGCGCTGATTCACGCCGCGACCATGGTCACCGCCGGCGTGTACCTAATCGTGCGGCTGAACTTCTTGTTCGCCCTCGCGCCGCTGACGATGGCGATCATCGCGCTGGTCGGTGGCGTGACGGCGTTGTTCGCCGCGCTGATCGCCGTCACGCAGACCGACATCAAGAAGGTCCTCGCGTACTCCACCGTCTCGCAGCTGGGCTACATGTTCCTTGCGGTCGGCATGGGCGCGTGGGTCTCGGCGATCTTTCACGTCATGACCCACGCCTTCTTCAAGGCGTGCCTGTTCCTGGGCGCCGGTGCGGTCATCGAGGCCTGCCACCACAACCAGGACGTCCGGACGATGGGGGGGCTGGGCGCGAAGATGCCGGTCACGCGCGCGACGTTCCTGATCAGCTGCCTGGCGATCGCGGGCGTTCCGGCGTTCTCGGGGTTCTTCTCGAAGGACGAAATCCTGCTGCACGCGTACGCGTACGCCAGCGCGTGGTCGCCGGGGCTCAACTACGCAGGCTACGCCCTCGGGCTCGTCGCAGCGGCCGTCACCGCGCTGTACATGTTCCGGCTGTACTTCCTCACCTTCGAGGGCTCGTGGCGTGGAGACGCGCAGACGTGGGAAAAGCACGTCAAGGAGCACGGCATTCTGTCGCTGCCCTTGCTGGTGCTCGCGGTCGCGGCAACCTTCGCAGGCTTCTTGGGCTACCCGCACGCGCTGCCCGGGCACCAGAAGCTCCCGCACCTGCTCAACCGGTGGTTCGAGCCGGTCGTCGAGATCAGCCACGCGTTCACGGGCGAGTTCGCCATCGGCCTGCGCCAGAGGCTCGACGGCTCGTCGGAGTGGTTTGCCGACGCCTCGGGACACATCCGCGCCGACGCCGAGCTCACGTTCATGGCGATCAGCGTGGGGGTCGCGGGGCTGGGCATCGTGCTCGCGTGGCGCCTGTATCGCCACGGGCCCTCCGAAGCCGCGGCCGCCTGGGCGGCGCGCTTCGGACCGCTGCACGGCCTGAGCAAGAACGGTTTCTACGTCGACCAGCTCTACGAGGCGCTGGTGCTCAGGCCTGCGTCGTGGCTGGCGATGCTGCTGCATCGCGTCGTCGATGAGGTGGTCATCGGCATGGCCGCGGTTGGGGGCGTGTCCACGACCGTGCGGGCCTCCGGGGCGGTGGCACGCACCTGGCACAACGGGAGCGTGCGTCGCTACCTCGTCGTGCTCGTCGGCGGCGTGGTGCTCGTTCTGGGCATGGTGTACTTCAACCCCCGAATCTCGAAGTTCGGCCCCAACGCGCTGAACCCGACGGACGTCGGCGGTCTTCGCCCGCAGCCGGGCGGCGTGAAGCTCGACTGGAGCTCCTACGGATTCGGTGCGCCCGAGCAGCCCGAGGCACCGACGCCTTCCCCTGCAGGTCGGGCACCGGTCGTCGACCCCGTGCTCGCGCCGCGGCTGGCGCCTGACGGCACGCCGATGCCCAACGGAGGTGGACGATGAACGACCTGCTGACGCTGCTGCTCGTCCTGCCGATCGTCGGTGCGGTCGTCGTCGCCACGCTTCCCACCCGCGAGACCAACCTCGCCAAAGGAATCGGGCTCGCGTTCTCCATCGTGCAGTTCCTCGCCGCGCTGCCCCTGCTCAGCGGCTTCGACGTGGCCCAGACCGGCTACCAGTTCGAGCAGGACGTGGCGTGGATCGCCACGCTCGGCATCCGGTACCACGTCGGGATCGACGGCTTCAGCCTTTGGCTCGTCCTGCTGACCACGCTGCTGACTCCGCTGTGCATCCTGGTGGGCTGGCGCTCGATCGACCGGCGCGGGGCGGAGTTCGTCGCGGCCATGCTCGTGCTCGAGGCCGGCGTCATCGGGGCCCTGGTCGCGCTGGACCTCATCTTGTTCTTCACGTTCTGGGAGCTGGTGCTCATCCCGATGGTGCTGATCATCGGCGTGTGGGGCAGCGAGGAGCGGGTCGCGGCGGCGGTGAAGTTCTTCCTCTACACGATGCTCGGCTCGGCGCTGATGCTCGCGGCGATCCTGTACCTCGCCGTGCAGCACTACAACGTCACCGGCGGCGTCTGGTCGTTCGACCTGACGGCACTGCAAGACGTGGCGCTCACCCCCGAGGCGCAGCTGTGGTGCTTCTGGGCGTTTGCGCTGAGCTTCGCCATCAAGGTGCCCCTGTTTCCGCTGCACACGTGGCTGCCCGATGCGCACACCCAGGCACCCACGCCGGGATCGGTGATCCTCGCGGGCGTCCTGCTGAAGCTGGGGACCTACGGGCTGATCCGGTTCGCGTTCCCGTTGTTTCCGCTTGCCGCGGGGGAGGGGGCCCAGACGCTCGCACTGTTGGCGGTGATCGGCATCGTCTACGGAGCGCTGGTCGCGTGGCGCCAGGACGACGCCAAGCGCCTGGTCGCGTTCTCGTCCGTCAGCCACATGGGCTTCATCGTTCTGGGCATTTGCGCATGGAGCACCCAGGGGCTGACCGGCGCCACGTTCCAGAGCCTCGGCCACGGCCTCACGACCGGCGCGCTGTTCATGGCCGTGGGCATGCTCTACGAGAGGCGCCACGTCCGGCTGCTCAGCGAGTTTGGCGGGCTCGCGAAGGTCATGCCCTGGTTCACGGCCTGCTTCATGATCGCCATGCTGGGCTCGGCGGGGCTGCCGGGGCTCGTCGGCTTCGTCGGCGAGTTCCTCATCCTCATCGGCACCTTCGCCCATGGGGGCCTGACGCTGCATCAGACCGCGGTCTTGGGCCTGGTCGCCGCGAGCGGGGTCGTGCTGGGCGCCGTCTACCTGCTGCATCTGTTCCAGCGGGTGATGTTCGGACCGATCACGCACGCGAAAAACGCCGCGTTGGCGGACCTCTCGCTTCGTGAAGCGGTGTGCTTCGTCCCGATGCTCGCGCTCATCATCGGGATGGGCGTCTACCCCAAGCCGGTGCTCGACCGGATCAGCCCCACCGCCGACGCTGCCGTGAAGTCGTTCAACCTGCGCCGCTGCGCGTCCATCTATGCGTCGACGCGTGGACAAACGACGCTGGTGACGGACGTGGTCGAGCAGTGCACCGACCCCGAGGCGGTGATCGGTGAGGCCTACGGTGACGAGCGCGGCACGACCAAGCGCCGTCGTCTCAGGGAGGCGCGTGCCAAAGCCCGCGCGGCGGGAGGTGCATCATGAGCATGGTCCTCGGACTGCTCGCGCCCGCTGCTGACGACGCTTCACAGCTCGGCCGTGGTGCGCAGGCGCTGGCCGACGCGGTGCACGTGGCGCCCATGCTCTTGGTCGCGCTTTGGAGCCTGCTCCAGCTGGCCGCGGACGCGTTCTCCGGGCCCGGTGCTCGCGGCTTTGGGCGCCGACTCGCCTTCGTGGGCCTGACGCTCGCGCTTGCGGCCGCCGGCGCGCAGCTCGGCGACGTCGCGTACGACGATGGCGTGCGGGTCTTCTCGGGGTTCCTGGTCGTCGACCCGTTCTCCGTGCTGCTCGACGTGGCGGTGCTCGTGATCACCGCGGGCACGATCGCCTATGCGGGTGCCTACGCCCGGGCCCACCGCTTCGAGTACGGCGAGCAAGAGGCCTTGCTGTTCATCGCGGCCTTCGGCGTGATGATGCTGGGCCACGCCGGCAGCCTGCTCGCGGTGTTTTTGGGCATCGAGACGATGAGCATTGCCGTCTACGTGCTCGTCGGCGCCCGGTGGAACTCGCGGCGGTCGCCCGAGGCCGCGCTGAAGTACTTCGTGATGGGGGCGTTTGCGTCGGGGCTGCTGCTCATGGGCATCGCGCTGCTGTACGGCGCGACGGGGACGATGTCGCTGCACACGCTCGCCGAGCGGGGCTCGCAGGTCCTCTCGGGCAGCAAGACGTCCTGGGCCGCGGTGGCCCCCGAGGCGCGGGCCCTGGGTGCGGGCACGGTGCCGCCGGCGGCGTTCGACGCCACGCGGGACCGGGTCATCGTCGCGTTCGCGCCGGCGGCTCTGCTCATTCCCGGCGTGCTGCTCACCCTGTGTGGCGTGCTCTTCAAGATCAGCGCGGTGCCGTTCCACATGTGGACGCCCGATGCGTACGACGGCGCGCCCACGCCGATCACCGGGTTCATGGCCGCGGCGGTCAAGCTCGGTGGGTTCGCGGCGCTGCTCAAGCTGTTCCTCTCCACGTTCCCCGTTCCCCGCCTCGTTCACGCTCCGTACGGCTGGGCCACGACGCTGGGGGTGATCGCGCTGCTCACGATGACGGTGGGCAACCTCGCCGCGGTGCGCCAGAACAACATCAAGCGCCTGCTCGCCTACAGCTCGGTTGCGCACGTGGGCTACCTGCTCATCGGCGTGATCGCGGCCGCGGTGTTCTACGTCGACCGCAGCGGCGGCACGCTGACCGAACTCGACCAGGTCACGTGGAGTCAGGGCAACGGAGACCTCGCGGTGGCGAGCGTGCTCTTCTATCTGCTGACCTACGCGGTCGCGACGATGGGCACGTTCGCGTGCGTTGCGTTCCAGCAGATGCGTGCGGGATCCCGAACCCGCGAAGCGAGCGGGCTGGCGGGTTGGTCCGGGCTGGCGCAGCGGCATCCCGGTGTGGCGCTGGCCATGACGGTCTGCTTGCTGTCGCTGATGGGCATGCCGCCGCTGGCCGGCTTCTTCGGCAAGGTGAGCGTCTTCAAGGTCGCGATGACCAGCGGGGATCCGTTCTTGCGCTGGCTCGTCGTGGCTGGCGTGGTCAATGCGGTGATCGGCGCTGCGTACTACCTGCGCATCATCGTGACGATGTACTTCAAGCCGTCCACCGGCGAAGCCCAGGGGCAGCCCCTGACGTCCTCGCTTGGGGTGCGCGCCGTGCTGATCGCCGCCGCGCTGCTCAGCGTCGTCTCCGGTGTGGGCGCCCAAGCGCTGATGGACCGCTGCCAGGTGGCCACCGCTGGGTTCCGCTATCGCCACGGGACGTCCCTTCGAGGCCGTGCGGTGGCGTCGGTGCGGGCCAGCATCGAGGCCCGTGACGTGGCGGCTGCGGACGAACCCGAGGCCGACGGCGAGTCGCCCCAGGACGCTGCACCGGAGGATTCGGACACGCCTGTGGCGCCCGCCGCCGGCGCTGCACCCCTCGCGCCGCCGAAGCCCGGGGCCGCCAACGCGAAGCCCGAAGGTGCGCCCGCGAAGCCCGAAGCGACGCCTGCGATGCCCAAAGCTGCGCCGCCGAAGCCTGGGCCCGCCGACGTGAAGCCCGAAGGTGCGCCCGCGAAGCCCGAAGCCGCGCCCGCGAAGCCCGAGCCTGCGCCCGCGAAGCCCGAAGCTGCGCCCGCGAAGCCCGAGCCTGCGGCGCCGGCGGCCGAAGCCGCGGCCGAGGCCATGGCTCCGGCCGAGCCGGCCCCCGCGGATCCGCCCCAGCCCGCCGACGCGCCCCCCAAGCCCCCGACCGCGCCGGTC
>JBCCQM010000214.1:0-13904 GCA_039024335.1 Myxococcota bacterium | reverse complement strand
GAGCGAGAGCGCTTCTTCTTGGTTGGGGCGAGGTTGATCCGAATCATGGAGAGTCCCCTTGGGCACGCAGCGCGAGCCCGAACGCAATGGTGGCGACCGGCGCGTTGGCGCGCAGGTAGTCCACGTCGAAGCGGCGACTGTCGACGGCCACGCGCGCGAACGGGTCGATGATCTCGACCGGGATGCGCGAGCGATCCTGAATCGCCTTCGGAAGTTGCGGCACCAGCGACGAACCGCCAGTGAGGTAGATGCGGGAGAGCCGGGCGTCGACCGCGTCGTTGATGTAGAAGTCCAGCGATCGCCGGAACTCCTCCGCGACCTGCTCGGACACCTGGGCGAGGATCGTATGGACCTCCTGCGGAACCACGTCGGCGGCGGCACCCATCGCCGCAATCGCCCCGCCAACCTTGTAGGCCTCGGCGCCATCGATCGGCACCGCGAGCTGACGCTGAATGGCTTCGGTATAGGTGTTGCCACCGGCGCCGATGTCCCGGTTGAACGACGGTCGGCCGTCCGAAACGATCGACATGGTCGAAAAGCTCGCGCCCACGTTGACGATTGCGACCGTCTCGCCGGCAACGAACCCAACCCCGCCTTCCACGGCGTTTTGCAGCGCCAGCGCGGCTGCGTCGACGACGACGGCGTTGAGTCCTGCGTCGCGAACGGCGGCCTGATACTGCTGCATGATGTCGCGCTTCGCCGCGACGAGCAGAACCTCCATTTGGCCCTGCTGCGTCTGGCCGACGAGCACCTCGTGGTCGACGACGACCTCGTCACGCGGGAACGGGATGTTCTGCTGAACCTCCCACTCCATCTGCTCCTCGAGCGCATTACCGTCCATCGCGGGGATGGTCAGCCGCTTGAGGATCACGGCGTTCCCGGAGACCGCGATGGACACCCGCTTCCCCTTGAGCCGAATCCGGCGCGAGAGGTTGCGGATCGCGTCCACCAGCGCACCGTGATTCATCACCGCGCCGTCGACGATCGTCTGCGGCGGTACGGGCTCAATGCCGAAGTTCTGGAGCGTCAGATCTCGCCGCCCCACTTTCAGCTGCACGAGCTTGATCGCCGAGCTGCCGATGTCGATTCCGATACACTGCTTACTCATCGGCGGGCCTCCACCGTCCAGTGTACGCGCGTCCGCCGGGGCAGCGCGCGCACCACGTTGTAGGCAGCGCGGGTCCACGACCCCCGCTGCACGTTCTGTTCGTCTCGATGACGAGCGGCACGTTCACACCTCGCGCCACCGGGGCAGCGAAAGGGCGATCACGCCTCAACCGAGGTCGACGTCTGGGAACACCTCGGTCGCGGCCACAGGCTGCAGTCCGAGTGCTTCGAGAATTTTTCGCTTGGTGTCCATACGGCACGGACACCCGGACTCGACGCGGTCGATGGTCAACGGGCTCACGCCAGCGCGTCGCGCCAGCTCGGCCTTGCTCATCATCGCACGCTGACGGAGCTTGCGAACGTTGTTGGGATGCGTTCCTGCGTTGGGCCGCGACCGCGTGCTGCGTTTGCGCGCAGGCGCCGGTGCCGGCTGAGGGGTGGGCGCAGCCGCTGCAGCGGACGCATCCGAGCCGTCCGTCGACCCGCGCGCAGCCCCGGCCACGCCGTTGGCCGGCGTGCTGGCTTCGCCCGACGCGGAAGCGTCGCCCCGCGTTTCCGCGGGGTCGGAGAGCTTGGTCTCCTCGTTCGGTTCGGGATCCATGCGTTTGGTGCACGTACATTCTCGGCCCCGAAGGAAGGTCAGTCAACGCGTAGATTCCGCTTCAGTGATATGTAAAAGAAATGAAGTGATAGGGAATTGATACGTCATTTTAGTGAATTCCGTGCGCGTTGCCCGCGGCCTCACGCTGCATATGACGGGTTCAAACCCATGACTTCATTCAGGAAAACGTCTTTTTCCACAGCCCCGCGAACGGGCCTGCTGACGCACACACCGGAGCATTTCACGCCGCAGTGATGCATCCCAAAAAGTGAGGCAATTCCTGCGAGCGCAGGCGGCGATCCCCGCCGATCCTGCGCGAACCGGCCGACGGGCACTGGCCGCGTGCGCAGCGACGCTGCGCGAGTATGCACGTGGTCAGGAAAGACCGAAGTCTTTGATCTTGTACAGGAGCGCGCGGTGGCTGAGGTCGAGCAGCTTGGCCGCGTGGGTCCGGTTTCCGTCGGTTTTGCCCAGCGCGCGCAGGATGAACTCGCGCTCGAGCGCCCGTGCAGCCCGCTTCACGGAGAGGTCGTCGACGGGGAACTTCATCGCGAACGTCTCCCCGCCCGGCCCGCTTCGCGTCCGCGTCCGCTCCGGCAGCGCCTCGACGGCCACGACGGCCCCGTCGGCCATCACCGACGCGTGCTCGATGGTGTTCTCCAGCTCCCGGACGTTACCAGGCCAGTCGTAGGCAACCAACGTCTGCAACGCCTCGGGTGAAACCCCCTCGATGGCCGTGCCGAGCTTCCGGTTCGTCGAGGCGATGAAACGCTCGACCAGCGGTGGGATGTCGTTTTTGCGCTCGCGCAGCGGCGGGACCTCGATGGGCATCACGTTGAGCCGGTAGAACAGGTCTTGGCGGAACGAGCCGTCCTCGACCATCGCGTGAAGATCACGTGAGGTGGCTGCCACGACGCGCACGTCGACCGCTCGGTTCTTGGTGTCACCGACACGACGGATTTCTTCCTCCTGCAGGGCTCGCAGCAGCTTCACCTGCAGGGGCGGAGGCAGCTCGCCAATCTCATCGAGGAACAGAGTCCCTCCCTGAGCCTCCTCGAAGAGTCCCCGCTTGTCCGCCGCTGCGTCGGTGAACGCGCCTTTGACGTGCCCAAACAGCTCCGACTCGAGCAGGGGCTCGGGGATGGCACCGCAGTTCACCGCGACGAACGGCTTGTCCACGCGCGGCGAGTGCTCGTGGATGCCGCGGGAGATGAGTTCTTTGCCCACCCCGCTCTCCCCAAGAACCAGCACGGTGGTCTTGAACGCGGCGACCTTGCGAACCGTGCGAGCGACGGTCTTCATCGCGTCGCTGGCGATGAGCATGGCGCCCAGATGGTCGGTGGCCTCCGCGTGTTCTTGCAGCCGAGCCCGCAGGACGGCGTTTTCCCGCCGAAGGCGCTCGCGCTCCTGTGCCTTGCGCAACGCGAGCACGACCTCGTCCTGCTTGAACGGCTTGGAGATGTAGTCGTAGGCGCCCCCGTGCATCGCCTCGACGGCGAGCTCGACGCTTCCGAACGCGCTCATCACGATGACCGTCAGGTCGGGGTGGTGCTCTGCACACCAGCGCACGAGCGCGAGGCCACCCTGCCCCGGCATGCGGACGTCGGTGAGCACGGCATCGACCGGGTTCGCGTGGACGTGCTCGATGGCCGCCTCCGCGCTGTCAGCCTCGGCGACCTCCAGCCCCTCGCGGCGCAGCAGGATCGTCAGCATGTGCCGGACGGGCTCTTCGTCGTCCACGACCAGGATCCGCGAGAACGCGTCGAAGTCGGCCGGCGTCGAAGCAGTCACCCGCGAAGTGTCGCCCGAGCAGCGAGCCCGACTCAAGCCGGGGTGTCCCCGCCTCGTGCGCTTGGTACCCTGCCGCGTGATGGCCGACCCAGCCCTCGCCGTCGACCCGCGCCCCATCGCGCGCGGCGACGCCGACGTCGGCGTGCTGCTCCTGCACGGGCTCACCGGGACGCCGCACGAGGTCCGGGTGCTCGCCGACGCCTTGCACGCCGCGGGCTACGCCGTGCGTGCTCCGCTGCTGGCTGGACACACCGACCTCGACGCGCTCGAGCGAAGCACGTGGAGAGACTGGTACGACTCGGCCCGCGAGGCCTTCGACGCGCTGCACGACGGTGGGACGCGCAAGGTCGTGATGCTGGGGTTCTCGATGGGGTCTCTGCTCGCGCTGCGCATGTCTGCGCTGCGAGCTGCCGAGGTCGAGGGCGTGGTCGCCATCTCGGTCCCCCTTCGGTTCACGTGGTGGCAGCGACGCGCCATCGTGGCCATGGCCAAGCTGCGAGGCAGCGCGCTGGGCAGCGTCGTCGGGGTGCTGCCCAAGGACGGCGGGCCCGACATCCGCGTCATGCGTGAGGTCGACGACTCGCCCAGCCTCGAAGGCTTCCCCTACCCCGCACTCGCCGAAATGATGGCGCTGCAGGATGAGGTCGTGGAGCTGCTGCCGCACGTACGCGCGCCGGCCCTGCTCGTCCACGGTCGATACGACCACACGGCACCGGTCGAGCTCAGCGCCGAAGTCTCCCAGTCCATCGGCAGCAGCCGCGTCGAGCGTGAAATCCTCCCGCGCTCGTTCCACGGCGTCGGTCTCGACCTCGACCGAGAGCGCGCCGCTGCTGCCATCGTCCGCTTCGTCGACTCGCTCGACCTCCTTCGTTCGACGCTTCCGCATCGCCCATGACCACCGCGCAACCCGACCTCATCCTCGCCATCGACCAAGGCACCACCGGCAGCACCTGCTTGCTGGTCGACCGCACGTTCACCGTGCATGGGCGGGCGACCGTCGAGTTCCCGCAGCACTTTCCCAAGCCCGGCTGGGTCGAGCACGACCCCGAGGAGCTGTGGCGCTCGGTCTGCAGCGCCATCGAGCAGGCGCTCAAGGGCGTGCATGGCAACGCCTCCCGCATCGCCGCCATCGGCATCACCAACCAGCGAGAGACCTCCCTGCTGTGGGACCGCAAAACGGGCGCGCCCCTGCATCGCGCCATCGTTTGGCAGGACCGACGCACTGCGGAGCGCTGCCAAGCACTGCGCGACACCGGTCATGCGGACGCGATTCGGGCGGAGACCGGGCTCGTCACCGACCCCTACTTCTCGGGCACCAAGCTCGCTTGGGTCCTCGACCACGTCGATGGCGCGCGCGCGCGTGCCGAGGCAGGCGAGCTCGCGGCCGGCACCATCGATACGTACTTGCTGTGGCGGCTGACGGCCGGTGCCGTGCATGCGACCGAGCCGAGCAACGCCTCGCGCACGATGCTGTGGCCGCTGAAGGGTGGCGGCTGGAGTGATGCGCTGTGCGAGCGCATCGGCGTTCCCAAGGCCGTGCTGCCCGAGGTGTTCCCGTGCGCGCATCGTTTCGGCGTGACCGCGGGTGTGCCTGGCCTGCCCGACGGGATTCCGATCACGGGCATCGCGGGCGACCAGCAGGCCGCGCTGTTCGGACAGGCATGCTTCAGCCCCGGTGAAGCCAAGTGTACCTACGGAACCGGCGCCTTCGTCATGATGAACACGGGCGAGAAGATCGTCCCCTCGGCGCACGGGCTGCTCACCTCGGTCGCATGGCAACTTGGAGACACCACGACATACTGTCTCGAGGGGTCATCCTTCATGGCGGGTGCGGTCGTGCAGTGGCTCCGCGACCAGCTGCAGTTCTTCACGAGCGCGTCCGAGGTGGAAGCCCTGGCGCGCTCGGTCGAGGACAGCGGGGGCGTCGTCGTGGTGCCTGCGCACGCCGGCCTCGGCGCGCCGCACTGGCGCCCGAACGCGCGCGGCCTGATCCGCGGGCTCACGCGCGGCACCGGGCGAGCCCACATCGCGCGCGCAACGCTCGAGGGCATCGCGCTGCAGATCGCCGAGCTGCTCGACGCGATGGCGGCGGACCTGGGCGCGCCGCTTTCGGGCCTCAACGTCGATGGCGGCGCGGCGGCCAACGACCTGCTCATGCAGATGCAGGCCGACCTGCTCGGCATCACCCTACGACGCCCGACCATGCTCGAGGCCACGGCGTTGGGCGCCATTTCGCTGGCAGGCCTGGGCGCGGGCATCTGGATCGACACCGCGGCCCTCCGCGCCGCATGGGCCGAGGACCGCGCCTTCGAGCCCGCGGGAGACGCCGAGGCGCTGGCCTCACTGCGTGCTGCGTGGGCCGAGTCGGTCGCCGTTGCCTGACGCGTCTGGCAGCCGACCAATCGTGAGCACGCGGTCGGCCGGCTTCGTGCTCACCCACTGCTCCGCGTCAAGAAGCCCCGCCTCCCGCCACGCCGCGAATCGCTCCACCGCGTGGAAGACCGCGCGGGAGCGGCGTCGCGCCGAGAACCACCGGCTGCCGATCGTCTCGGACGACAGCGCCACCATCTCCACGATCTGCCGCCCGGCCATCGACGGCGCGAGGGTCGACGGAGACTCACCCGGCAGCGAGGTCAGCAGCACCACGACCGCGGCCTCGGGGCACTCGGTGAGCGTGGGCCACTGCGACGCCACGCGCTGCACGAACCGCGAAGGCGTCCAGTCCGGCAGCGTCCACACCGCAATCGGTCGCTCTCCAGCGAGCTTGGCCGCGACGTGCCCCAGCGGCGGGCACAGCAGGTGGTCGGGAAAGAGCACCGACGCTGAACCTACGACGTACTCTGTCGGCATGCATCGCTTCGACGCCGGTGTTCGAGCGGAAGACCCTCCGAAGGCCCAGTGGCTGTGCCGTGCCCATGCAGCAGGTCTGCCCGTGCCCGACGGCGCCGTGCTCCCGATGGAGGCAGCACCCCCCTCGCCGGCGGAGCTCGCCGCGTGGCTGCGCGACGGCCCGGTGATCGTCCGCGCCGCGCTGCACGGAGAGGACACCGCGCAAGGCTCGGCTGCAGGGTTGGGGGCATCGCGAGCAGGCCTCACCACGCCGACCGCAGTGCTCGACGCGATCGCGGCCGTGGCCGAGGCACGCCAAGACCCGTGGTTGGTGCGGTATCGCGGTGCCGTGTCGCGACCTTCGGATGCGGTGCTGATCCAGCGCGAAGTCCCGCGCGCCGTGCTGCTGGTCGCGGCGCTGCTTCCCGGCGGCGTCGACTACATCGAAGCCCATACACAGCGCGGCGACGTCCTCGCGCACGGTCACACGCCGGCGTTCGCGGGTCGCGTCCACCGGTGGACCCATCCAGCGCGGGACGACGTGCAGGCTTGCCTCGCCACGATCCGCGAGCGCCTGCCACCGGCGCGGCACGGGTACGACGTCGAGCTCGTCGTCGACCCGAAGGGCCGCGCGCACGTCGTCCAGGTACGGCCGCTGACCCGCGACCTGCAGGAGGATGCGACCGCGTTTCTCGACGCGGTCCAGGCTGCCGGCGACGCGCACAAGCTCGGCGGCGTGCAGGTCCTCGATGCCGAGCACAACCCCGCGCCGCTCTCCCCCGCCCACGCATCCTTGATGGCCTGGCTGGCGAAGGCTCGGCCGTCCTCGGGCGGGCTCGTGACGCTCGCGGGCTGGCTGTACGTCCGCGAGCGCGTCCGCGACCTCTCCGGAACGCCCACCCAGGCTGTCCTATCACCGGTCGACGCGCTGCGTCGGCTTCGCGACGTCGAGCTGATCGAGGCCCGGGCCAAGCTCGACGCGATCGACGAAGGGTTGGACCACGCCGACGCTGGAGCACTTCGCGACCGACTCACACAAGCCCTCGACGCGTTCGCTTCGATGATCGACCTGTACCTGGGCGTGCTGGTCCCCGCGCGCGCAGCGGCCGGGCGAACGCTCGCGACGGCGCCCGAGGCTCCCTTCACGCTCCGGGGACGCGCGGCCTATGCCGACGTCCTGCCCGCAGCCTGGGATGTCGCCGCCGCCGCGCTCGGCGAGCTCGCGACGTTCGACGGCGGACCCGATCCGGGGCCCCTGCCCGAGGACGCCGTCGCGGCCGCGGTCCTGCTCACCGAGTGGGACGACCACCTCTTCGCGTTGGGCTTGGCACCCGTGCGCCGCGTCTATCGAGCCGCCGGCGTCGTGCTTGAGTTGGGCGACCGCGTGTTCGGTCTTTCGCTCGGGCAGCTCGACGGCGCACTCCTGGCAGCCGACGCGGGGTCAGCAGAGCCCCAGGCCATCGGCGAGCGGGCCGATGCGGCACTGGCTCGCACGGCACAATGGGCCGCGCTTCGTCCGCCTGCCCGGCTCGACGACGGCGTCCCGCTCCCCGCACTGCCGCGCCACCATCTGCGCGGCATCGGCTTCGGGGACGACGTCGAGGGACCGCTGGCCCAGCGCGCAGACCTCGAGGACCTGCTCCGCCGGCCGCCCGCAGCGGACGCGATCGTCGTGCTGCCCGCCCTCACCGCCCAAGCCGCGCTCGCGCTCGATCGCCTCGGGGTCCGCGCGGTCTGCTGCGAACACGGCGGCGCGATGAGCCATGCCGCGCTGATGATGCGAGAGCTCGCGCTGTGTGGACTGGTCGGCTGCTCGGGATGCACGCGCCTGCCCGACGGCACGCCCGCCCGCATCGATGTGCGAACCGGCCGGCTTCAGATCGCGTCTTCGGTGACGCTCGGATCCTGATGCTGCGCCTGCTTGGTCGCCGCGGCCTGCTGAGCCTTGGCTTCCGCCCGACGCCGGGCGATCGGCGCGCCGCCACCGGACCGCTTGCCGTTCACCCGCTCGCGCAGATCCTTGCCGACCTTGAAGAACGGCAGCCGCTTCGGCGCGACATGGACCGTGTCGCCGGTCCTGGGGTTCCGACCTTCGTAGGCCTTGTACTGGCGCACCGTAAAGCTGCCGAAACCACGGATCTCGATGCCTTCGCCGCGTTGGAGGGCCTCGACCATCGAATCGAACACCGTGTTCACGACCAGCTCGGCCCGCCCCTTCGTGAGGCCCGTCTCCTGGGCCAGGACTTCAATGAGCTCGGATTTCGTCACTGCTCGCCAACTCCGCGTTGAGCGCCCATCTGGGCCCGTCGCTGCGTTCGTCGGGGATCGTAGAGGGAAAGCCTCCGAGATCTCAAGGGAAATCCTCGGCGTGACCGCGCTGAAACCGACGAGCCGCGCTAGAGGCCGTTTCTTCGGCCCCTCGCGCAGATTTCACGGTCCTCAGCCCTTCGGCGGGACCGCCGGGAGCCGGCCCGGCGCCTCTGGCGCGTATCGATAGTCGAAGAAGAAACGGAAGCGATCGCAGCTGTGGCGGCTGTAGTAGTCGACGATGTCCACCCAGCGGGTGGTTCCGTCCTTGATCGCCTGCGCGAGGCCGCCCTGGTCGACCGTCTCGCACATGCCGACGCCTCCGGGCGGCGCATGCGACGTGGCCGTGAGGCCGTCGTGTCCAGCGGCCCGCGGGGGTACGCGCGACAGGTAGCGATAGCCGAGCTCGGAGATCTCCAGCACTTCGGCCCGGTCGATCCGGATTTTGCCCCCGCCCGCACAGACGACGACCTCCGCCACTTCACCCGGCATCAACGCCATCGCGTTGTGCTGCCGAGCGCCACGGACGTCGCACTTGCCCCGGTCGTGCGAGCGAACCCGGGCGACGTAGGCCACCGGCGTGTCGGAGATGTTCTCGATCTGGGCGATCGAGTGCCGCGCAGACACCGTGGCGCCCAGCTTTTGGTAGCTGACCTTGTCCGAGACGGCGCGCACCTCCAGGTGCTCGGAGCGCCAGCTGCGGCCCGTTCCCAGCACGACCGGCTCCTGCAGTTCGACCGAGTAGGCCTGGGGCTTTGCGATCGCGTCGGCCTGCGCGAGTGGCATCCCAAACGTTCGCGCGTCCTCTTTCGTCCCTTTGATGAAGGCCTCTTCGTCGAACGCCTTTCGGCGAGCGGAGTTCGCGGCCTCGGCGCGGATCTCGGCGGCCGTCGGAGCATCGGCCTTGAAGTCCTCCACGCGCCCCCGCGAATCGCGCTCGAGTTTGCCGGACAGGTACGCGCCGCTGCCCAGAACCCCGGCGATCGCCACCCCCAAGCCGATACGCGCAGCCAGCATCCGCGCCGACATTGCCCGCGCCACACCCCGGACCGCAAGCCCGATCTCGGCGGCCACGCGCAGATCCGCCCGCAGAGCGAGCCGTGACCACCATTTCCGCGGTTTCGGAAAGTGCCAGCGGTCTGTACTCTAAAAAAGTCTCGGAAAACCGGGTCGAAGGGGTGTCCTACAGTGCAGGAAGGTTCCTCCAAGTCGGCAATGGCGCACCAGGCAGATCACTTGGCGCTCCCGCTTCAAGCGGGGAGTGTCGCCGGAGGGCAAACCGCCCCCAAGGCGGACGCGTCGAGTGCGTGCCTCAGCGCCGAAGAGCGCGACCTGATTTCGCGGGCGCAGGCCGGTGAACATCGGGCCCTCCGCCAGATCTACAACGCGTACAACGCTCAGGTTCGAGCCCACCTCTACCGGCTCCTCGGGCGTGACTGCGAAATCGACGACCTCACGCAGATCGTCTTCGCCCGAGCCTTCAACGCGCTCGACAAGTTCCAGGGCAACTCCGCCCTCTCGACGTGGCTGTACCGGATCACGGCCAACACCACGCACAACCTGCTGCGCCAGCGGTTCCGACGGGACCGCGTCAAGACGGCGCTGTCATGGTTCAACGCCGGCCGCGAAGCGGGCCGCGTCAGCACCAGTCGCGTCGAGGCGCGCGACGAAGCACACAGGATCCTGCAGCGTCTGCAGCCAGACCTGCGCGAAGTCTTCGTGCTGTACCACTACGAAGGCCTCACCCTCCAAGAGATCAGCAACATCCTCGGGAAGCCCGTGTCGACGGTGGGGGACCGTTTGACCCGTGCTCGCAAGAAACTTCGGGAGCTGGTCGCGGCCTAGGCCTCGACCAACCGGAACCGAAACAGGATTCACGATGGCTCACTCAGGAAAAACGCCAGCCCGCTACGGGTGCCATGAAGCTCGCGAGGATGCGGAGCAGGTCATGGGCAACCGCGCGTCAGCGGAAGTTCGCGCCCTGTTCGAGGAGCACCTGCGCGGGTGTCGGCACTGCCGGCAAATGAACCGCCTGCTCTACGCCGTGTACGAAGGGCCGGTCATCCCGCCCGCACCCACTGGGGTGGCCGAGGAGAAAGACTTCCACGCCGCGCTCCGCCGCATGCGGACCGAAAAGCCGGCGCCCTGGTACCACACACTCACCGTCCGCGGCGGCATCGCCGTGCTCGGTGCGAGCGCGGCTGCCCTGGCGCTTTCGCTCGCCGGCGTCACCCCTGCCACCTTCGGCTTCGGCAGCGGCAGCCCTGATGGCACCGTCGACGCCGTCGCGATGGGCAGCGGGACCGGCGGCGACGTCGGAGGTTTCTCTGGTGACACCGGCGAAGCGCCCAGCATCAAGCACGCCGCGCAAGCCTATGGTCGGGTTGTTGCAGGCACCGCCGTCATGACCGACGCCGACGGCGACGGCTCGCAGTCGAACACCTTCGAGGTCGGCACCCAGTTCGAGGTCGACGCCAACGAATCGCTGCAGATCGGTCTGCTCGGCAAAATGGTCGCCAACGCCACGCCGGGTTCCCGCGTCACGTGGGTCAAGGGCACCGCCTCTCTGGTCGAGCTCAAGATCGACGAGGGCATGCTCGCGGTTCGCTACGATCGCGCCGCCTCCGATCCCATCCTTCAGGTTCGTACACCGACCGCCGTCGTTCGCGTCGTCGGCACGGTCTTCACCGTGCAGGTCGAAGAAGACGAAGGCAGCGCGGTCTCGGTGCTCCGCGGCCAGGTCGAGGTGCTCGACCCGGTCACGAACCAGACCGTGGCCGAAGTCGAGTCCGGCGACCGATACGACGTCGCCAAAGGCAACTACGACACGGTCGGTCGCTTCGAGGTGCAGTCGGCCCTGCCGATCTCCAAGAACGCATCTGGAAGCGACTCGCTCGAAGCTCGCATCCCCGAGAGCTGGCACGTCCCCGGCTTGCCCGCGGACGACGCCAACCGCACGCTCGCGTACGTGCCCGAGCGCTCGCGCGCCAGCGTCATCGATGGGCCGTCGATTCGCGTCGTCGGCACCACGGGCAGCGGCAACGGAGGCGGGCACGCCTCGCAGGGGCACGACGCAGAGCCACTTCCGGTCAAGCCCGCCGCGCGCCGCGTCGAAAACGACAGCGACGACATCATCGCGGACCTGATGGAAGGCGCCGCGACTGCGCGCCGCAAGGAGCTGATCGCAGCGCTGCGGAACTGCCGCGACCTGTACGCCTCCAACGAGACTCGCTACCTCGCAGCGACCTGCATCGGTCGGTTCCTCAAGCAGTACGACGACCACCCGCTCGCGGCCGAGGCGTACCTGCTCCGCGGCATGCTTCGGATGGACTATGCGCTCGACTACAAGACCGCCGAGGTCGACCTCGAGACGTACCTGCGGCGCGCACCGAACGGTCGTCAGGTCGAGAAAGCCCGGTACCGCCTGTGGCTCTCCGCCACCGAAGACGGCCGCATCAACGAGGCCCTCAAGCGAGCGCGGACGTACCTGGACACCTATCCCAACGGTCGCTTCGTCGGGAAGATCATCCAGCGCTTCCCCGAGCTGAAGAACTCGCTGTAGCGCGGCGCGGTTCTACGCCCGAGCCAGGACGGCAGCCCCCTCGGGCTGCCGTTTTTCGTTGGTTCGCGGCGTGTCCAAACGACGCCTATCCCCAGTGGAAGCGCATGGAAACGCCCCCGGAGGCTCCGTCTACCGCCCGACGTCGAGGGTCCTCCGGGCATCAGGGGTCCAGGCCCCCGGCGCCGGCTTGCCGTTACGCCCATAGGCGAACCGCCAGGGGCCCCTCATGTCCGTCCCGCCGGGCTGGGCCCAACCGGTCCATCTTCGCCCGACCTGCTCCCGGCTCGCGCGAGCCGAGGCACAATGCAGGCCCCGGAAACCAGCGAAAAAGGGCGTCCCAGTGGGACGCCCTCTCGCGAGGCCGAGCAGGAGACTCGGCGCATCACCGCATCATGGGCATCACCGCATCATGGGCATCTGCGGCTGGAAGGCAGGGCCGCCCATGCCAGCACCCGCGGCGCCCATCTCGTTGTACTCGCGGTTGTTGATGTCGAACTCCCACTGCTTCACCAGGAACCAGGGCAGGTAGATGTACAGCGTGATGACGGTCAGGAAGCCGTGCAGCAGCATGATGACGAAGAGTTCGCCACCGGTTCCGTGGAACGCACCCGAGAAGGTGCGGCCCTGGTAGCTGACGCGCGTGCCCTCGGCGAAGAACTTCGTGATCTTCACCTGGAACCAGGGCAGGTAGATGCCGAACGTCACCATCGTCAGCAGGAACCCGACCAGGTAGGTGACGAAGAACTCGCCTCCGGTGCCCTCGAAGTCGAGCGCGCCTGCGGGCTGCTCATTCTCGAGGATGCGGGTGTTGCTGTAGGCCCACTTCGTGATCTTGCAGAGGAACCAGGGCGTGTAGATGCCCAGCGTGATCTGCGTCAGGATGATGCCGATGAGGTACGTGACGAACAGCTCGCCGCCCGTGCCGTCGAAGTTCAGGCGGTAACGGGTGCCATCAGGCGCGACCGCCTGGGTGTTGTCGGTCGCGAACTTGATCAGCTTGCACATGAACCACGGCGTGTAGATGCCGAAGGTCACCATCGTCAGCAGCATGCCGACCAGGTAGGTGACGAACAGCTCGCCGCCGGTGCCGGTGAACTCGATCCGGAGCTCACCCCGGCGCGTGGGGCCAAGCGTCGTGTTGTTCGCGACGTAGCGGGCGAGCTTGCACGCGAACCAGGGCACATAGATGTAGAGCGTCACGACCGACAGCAGCGCCCCGACCAAGCAGGTCACGAGCAGCTCGCCGCCGGAGCCTTGGAAGTTCGGCCGGACACCACCGCCGCCCATGCCCATCGGCGCCATCGCCGGGGGAGCACCCGCACCCATGGGGGCGGGTCCGGGAGGGGCCATCGGCGCCATGGGTCCAGGCGCCCCCGGGGCACCAAGACCGTGTCCGGGCGGCATCCCCGGTGCAGGTGTGCCAGGTCCACCGGGCGCCATGCCGGGCGCCGGAGCACCCGGTGCCGCGCCGAAGCCAGGCTGCGGCCCCATACCAGGAGGCGGCGCGCCCATGCCTGGACCCATGCCTGGACCGGGCTGGCCCGGCTGCGGCGCCATGCCTGGAGACGGTGCGCCCATGCCAGGCGCGGGTGCGCCCATCGCAGGGCCTCCTGGGGGCGGTGCGCCAAAGCCCGGCGCTGGTGCGCCCGGAGCCGGAGCACCCGGCGCGCCGTAGCCTGCAGCGGCAGGTGCTGGGGCCGGTGCGGG
>JBCCQM010000213.1:0-13953 GCA_039024335.1 Myxococcota bacterium | reverse complement strand
GTCGCATTCTATGGAGCCAGCAGCGTTGCGGCGGACCGGTACACCGCCTACCTGCGCGGCTACCTGCAGGCGCGCTTTGGCGACGGCGGCGTGGGGTTCGTCGCTGTGGTCCCGCTGTGGCGATGGCACCGGCACGACGCCGTTCGGGTGACCGCCAGCAAGCATTGGCGCATCGAGCACGGCCAACGCAAGGAGGGCAAACTCGACGGGTACTACGGCCTGCTCGGTGCGTCGGCCCACGCGGACCACAAGCGCGCCAAGACGACCGTCACCGTGAAGACCTCCGCGGTGTCCAGCCTCGCCGACGCGGACTCGATGCTGCTGCAGTACCTCGAGCAACCTGGCGGCGGGTCGTTCTCCCTTTCGTTCTCCGGCCCTAGCGACGTCCCCCTCTCCGCCCACTCCACCCAAGCCGCCGCGTTCGGGCTGAAGACGGTCCCGGTCGAGCTACCCGAGGCGTTCAAGTCTCTGACGATCTCGCCCAAGGGCGACGGCGAGGTCCGGCTGTTCGGTGCGATCTTCGAGCGCGCGCAGCCGGGCGTGGTCGTGGACGCGCTTGGCATCGGGGGCACGCGCTCGGCCAACATGATCAACTGGGACCAGGCGATGTGGAGTCGCGCGCTGCAGGACCGCGCGCCCGACCTTTACGTGCTCGCGTACGGTGCCAACGAATCCGTCGATGAAGACGAACCCATCGAGGTGTATCGAGAGAATCTCGAGGCGGTGCTCGATCGCTTTGCCGCCGCTGCACCCGGCGCCAGCTGCCTGCTTGTCGGCCCGGTCGACTACCCCAAGAAGGACGAAGAGACGGAGACCTGGGGGGTCCGCCCGCGAGTCCGCGCCATCATCGACGTCCAGCGCAGCCTTGCCGCAGAACGCGGCTGCGGCTTTTTCGACACGGCCGCGCTCACCGGCGGCCTGGGCTCGATGCCGGCGTGGGTCGCCGCCGAGCCCCAGCTGGCCAAGGGCGACCATCTGCATCTCTCCACGCTGGGGTATCTGTATTTTGGTCGTGTCCTCAGCGACGCGCTGATGGCCGACTTCGATGGACCGCCACGGGCGCCCATCGCTACACCGTGACCCTAGCGACGCGGCTGCGCCGAGGTGTTTGCAGCGTTCAAACGACCGGGCATAGTTGCGCGGTGAGACGCACGCTCATCCTGTTGACGCTCGGCGCTCTGTCCATCTCCGTTGGATGCGACAGCAAGACCAGCGATAGCAAGCCTTCGAGGGGCAACAAGACGTCGAAGGCGCCCAGCGGCGCGGCCAAGACCGACGCCAAGGCCGACGCAGCCACGCCCGACGCGGCCAAGCCGACGGCAGCCGCGTGGGACTGGAAGCTGCCGACCGGCATCGCCACGCCCCCGAAAGTTCCCGAGGACAACCCCATGAGCGCCGAGAAGGTCGCGCTGGGGCACAAGCTGTTCATGGACAAGCGGCTTAGCGCCGACGGCTCCCGCAGCTGCTACAGCTGCCACCAGAACCACCTCGGCGGTGCAGACGGTCGCAAGACCGCGCTGGGTGCCAAGTCCAAGCCGCTCACCCGCAACACGCCGACGATCTGGAACGTCGGCCTGCAGCCCAGCCTGTACTGGGACGGGCGCGCGCCCACGCTCGAGAAGCAAGCCCTGGGCGCGCTCAAAGGCGGCAACATGGGCCTGGGCGACACGCTCGCGGACAAAGCCGAAGAGATCGGCGCGATGCCGGAGTACGCCGCCGAGTTCAAGAAGGTGTTCGCGCTGGCCGATGGCGCGAAGATCGAGCCCGACCACGTCGCGATGGCGCTCTCGGCCTACGAACGCACCTTGCTGTGTGGCGACACCGCCTACGATACGCAGAAGCTCGACGAGGCTCAGGCTCGGGGACAAAAGCTGTTCATGGGCAAAGGCGCCTGCGTGACCTGCCACGGCGGGCAGAACTTCTCCATCGGCAGCTTCCACGTCACCGGCATTGGCATCGACGTCAAAGACGAGAAGGCCGACGTTGGGCGCTTCAAGGTCACCAAGGACCCCGCGCACAAGCACGCGTTCAAGACTCCGACCCTTCGCAACGTGGCCAACACGGCGCCGTACTTCCACGATGGCAGCGCCGCGACGCTCGAAGACGCCGTGCGCACGATGGCTGGTGGTGGCAACCCGCAAGAGGGCCTGACCATCGACCCCCTGCTGATCGACCGAAAGCTCAGCGACGAGGAGGTCAAAGACATCACCGCCTTCCTCGGCGCCCTTTCTTGCCCGGGCAAACTCGAAGTCATCGGGGACCAGACCGCCGACGGGATCGCCCCGCCGCCAGCCTAGACAGGCCGCAACCAGAGAAAAACGGCGCGCTCCATTCGGGGCGCGCCGTTTTCTCTGGTTCGAGCCGCTACTCGTCGTCGGTGTCGAGGTCCGAGAAGTCGATCGAGTGCTGCGAAATCTCGTCGTCCTCGGCTTCGAGACGGCCCGACATGGGCGGCTCCACGGGTGCATCCGGCAGGGGCTCAGCCGAAGACGCTTCCTTGATCTGCGCCGCCGCCTCGGCGTCGCTCTCGGTCTGCGTGCTCATCAACGCGGCCTTCCACTCGGGGACCTCATCGGTTCCGTCGGGCGGGCCGAACGCGGTCGAGGGGTCTTTGCTCTTTGGTGCAGCCGGCGGCTCGGCTGCCGGTGGCTCGTCACCTTCGGGAGCACCGTCGCCCTCGGCCTCGGATGCCACGCCCTCGGATGCATCACCGTTCTCCTGCTCGTCCTCGTCCTCGACGAGCTCGAGTTCCTCCATGTCGAGCTCCTCGATCTCATCGAGGTCGACCTCTTCGGCGTCATCGTCCTGTTGCTGCGCGCGCGCAACCGAGGGGATGGGCGGGAGCGGAGCGGCCTTGGATGGCTCCGGCTTGGCGGGAGCCTCGGCCGCAGCCTCGGACTCGACTCCCTGCTCGGCGGCAGGAGCCTCGGCAGCAGCAGGCGCAGGGCCTGCCTGTCCCCCGGCCTCGAGCAGCTGACCGAGTTCGGCGTCCTCGGACGCCTCGCTCAGCAAGTCTTCCGTGCGCCCGTGGGCCCACTTCATCAGGTCGCCGACGTCGGCGACGCCTTCTCGCTCCAGCAGCTCGTCGAGTTCGCTCATTGCAGCATCGCTCCCAGGGTCTCCGACGCGGCCGCCATGGCAGCATCGAGACCTCCGACGTTTGAACCTCCGGCCTGTGCCATGTCCGGTCGTCCGCCGCCGCGTCCGTCGACATGCGCCGCGAGGGCTCCCACCAGCTTGCCCGCGTGGACGCGGTCGGTGAGGTCCTTCGTCACGGCGACGAGCAGCGTCGCCTTGCCGCCCGTGTCGGCGCCGAGGACCACGACACCCGATCCCATACGGTCCCGGAACGTGTCGGCGGCGGCGCGCAGCGCTTTGCCGTCGGCAACGGCGACCTTGCGCGCGAGCAGCTTGACCCCGGCCACCTCCGCGACGGCGGCTTCGTCTCCGCCACCGCCGGTCGCCAGCTTCTGGTTCAGCTGCTCGATGTTGCGGTCCTTGGCCTTGAGGTCGGCCTGCAGCTTGTCGATACGCGTCGGCAGCTCGTTGGCAGCACCGACGTGGAGCTGCCCCATCGCGGTCTGCATCACCGCGCGCATCGACTGCACGTGCGCGACGGCGTTGAGCCCGGTGACGGCCTCGACGCGGCGTACGCCCTGCGCAATGCCACCCTCAGTCGTAATCGCGAACAGGCCGATGTCGCCCGCGCGGTGGACGTGGGTGCCGCCGCACAGCTCGAGACTGTCGCTGCCGATCCGCACCACGCGAACCTCGTCGCCGTACTTCTCGCCAAACAGGCCGATCGCGCCCGCTTCACCGGCGGCCGCTGGCGTCATCACCTCGGTGACCGAGTCCGCGTTGCCGAGCACGAGCGCGTTGACCCGCTGCTCGACCCGGGTGGTCTCCTCGTCGGTGAGCGGTGCGCGGTGACTGAAGTCGAAGCGCAGCTTGTCGGGGTCGACGAGCGAGCCCTTCTGCACGACGTGGTCCCCCAGAACCTCGCGCAATGCGAGATGCAGCAGGTGCGTGGCGCTGTGGTTGCGCCGGATTGCGTCGCGGCGCGCTTCGTCGACGGCGATCTCCACCGCGTCGCCAACCTTCAAGCCGCCGCCGGAAAGCGTTCCGGCGTGCACGTGCATGCCGCCCACCGGCTTCTTCACGTCGGTGACGCTGACGACCGCATCGCCTGCGCGAAGCGTGCCGGTGTCGCCGACCTGGCCGCCGCTTTCGGCGTACATCGGCGTGATGTCGAGGACGACCTCGACCGCGTCGCCTGCCGCTGCCGCGTCCACGCTCGCACCATCCTTGATGAGAGCGACGACCGTGCCGGCTCCGCGGGTCTGGGCGTAGCCGGTGAACGAAGAGTCGCCTTTGTCGCCATGCAGCGCGAAGTAGACGTCAGCGACCGTGCTGTGCGCACCGCCGGCCCCGCCAGCCCCGCTCTCTTGGCGCTTCTTCACCGCGTCTTTGGCCGCGTCTTCGTCGAGCGTGAAGCCCTGCTCGGCGACCATGATGCCGGTGAGGTCGATCGGGAACCCATACGTGTCGTAGAGGTCGGCCGCCGTGTCCGGGTCGAGCGCGTCGCCCTTCTTCAGGTCCGCGACGCGACCCTGCAGCAGCTTGGTGCCGCGCGCGAGCGTGCGACGAAACGCCTCTTCCTCGGTCTTGACCACCTCTTCGATGGTCGAGGCGCGCGCGACGAGAGCGGGGTTTTGGTCCCCGAACATCTCGACCACCTTCGCCGTGACGCGATGAAAGAACGGCTCGTCGAGCCCCAGGTCGGCACCGTGCCGGATCGCCCGACGCATGATGCGTCGCAAGACGTACTCGCGGTCCTGCTTGTCGGGAAAGACGCCGTCGGCGATGAGGAACGCGCTGGCGCGGGCGTGGTCGGCAATGACGCGGTATGGCGCCTCGCCCTTGGTGTCGTTGCCGTTCGCGAGTTCCTTGCCCAGGTCGACCAGGGGTGCGAGCAGGCCTGAGCCGTAGTTGCTGTCGTGGCCACCGACGACGGCCGCGACGCGCTCGAGACCCGAGCCGGTGTCGATGCTCGGCTTGGGCAGCGCGGTCATCGGCTTGCCCTGGTGCTTCTCGTACTGCATGAACACGAGGTTCCACAGCTCGAGGTAGATGCCGTCCTCGAACTCGGGGCCTTTTCCGGGCGTGCCGGCCAGCGGAGGCGCGGCGCCGTCGCGGTAGATGTGAATCTCAGAGCACGGCCCACACGGGCCCGTGTCGCCCATCGACCAGAAGTTGTCCTTGGCCGCACACTTGTAGATGCGGTCCTTGGGCAAGAAGCGCGTCCACAGCTCGTAGGCCTCGGTGTCCTCCGGCGCGTCCTCGCCCTCGCCGCTGAACACGGTGACGACCAAGCGCGCGGGGTCGATGCCCATCACGTCGGTGAGAACCTGCCAGCCGAACTCGATCGCGTCCGGCTTGAAGTAGTCGCCGAACGAGAAGTTGCCGAGCATCTCGAACAACGTGTGGTGGCGCGGCGTGAAGCCGACGTTGTCCAGGTCGTTGTGCTTGCCACCCGCTCGCAGGCAGCGCTGGACGCTGACCGCACGGTTGTACGGCCGCGTCTCGCGACCGGTGAACACGTCCTTGAATTGGTTCATCCCCGCGTTGACGAACAGCAGAGACTTGTCGTTGTGGGGCACCAGCGAGCTGCTGGGCACGTGCGTGTGGCCACGGTCGGCGAAAAAATCGACGAACCGCTGCCGAACTTCGTTGGCAGAGAGACTCATGACGAAGAAGCCAAGACTGGGAGTGCGTGGGAGGCTGACGGGGCGTCAGTAGCCGGATTCGATCTGCATGCCGCCTTGCGCCCCACCGGAGCCCACGCCGCGGAAGTGCAGCGCGAAGTCGTCGGGGTTCGTGGCGGCCGCGAGCGCGACCTCGTACGTGATGAGCTGACGCTTCACCAGCTCGGTGAGCGACTGGTCGAACGAAATCATGCCGTAGGGATGCGCGCCCTCTTTGATGGCGTCGACGATCTCGTGCGTGCGCTCCTCGTCGGCGATCAGGTCGCGGATGCGTGGCGTGTTCACGAGCACTTCGACCGCGGGGATCATCCCGCGACCGTCGGCACGCGGCAGCAGGCGCTGCGACACGATCGCGGTGAGGATGGACGCGAGCTGCAGCCGGATCGCGTTTTGCTGATGCGGCGGGTGCATTTGCACGATGCGGTTGATCGTCTCCTGCGCATCGAGGGTGTGGAGCGTGGAGAACACGAGGTGACCGGTCTCAGCGGCGAGCATGCCGGTCTGAATCGTCTCGAGGTTTCGCATCTCGCCGACGAGCACCACGTCCGGGTCCTGGCGCAGCGCCGAGGTGAGCGCCTTGCCGAAGCCGTGGGTGTCGAAGCCGAGCTCGCGCTGGTTGACGACCGAGCGATGGTCGCGGAACACGTACTCGATCGGGTCTTCGATCGTGATGATGTGCGCCGCCCGCTCGGTGTTGATGAGGTTCATCAACGAGGCGAGCGTGGTGCTCTTGCCCGAGCCGGTGATGCCGGTGACGAGCACCATGCCGCGTTGCTCTTTCGCGAGGTCGCGAACGCGGCCGGGAAGGTTGAGTCGCTCGAACGCCGGAATGTCAGCGGCGATCACGCGCATGACCATGCCGGTCTCGCCCCGCTGCTTGAACACGTTGACGCGATAACGAAGTCCGTCGGGCGTCGCGTACGCGAGGTCGACCTCGCACGTCTCGATGAACTTCGTATGCGTCTTCTCGGTCATGATGTTGACCGCGAAGGTGTTGATGACGTCGCTCGTCATCGGCGGCACGTCTTTGAGCGTGCGGAGCGAGCCGCGGATCCGGAAGACCGGAGGCAGGCCCACCTTGAGGTGGACGTCCGACGCGCCGAGCTTGCGCGCAGCCTGAAGGACCCGGTCGAAGATCTCGTTCATACGTCGAAGTTATCCGAATCGCGCCGGTTTTGGCGACCATCGAAGCGGACGACACGACAAAAAGTCGAGGCACACCCGATGCCTGGCCCGATCCCTGGTCTGGTGCGCAGGGCTGCTCGCCCCCCGAACGTCTGGGCTCAGTCGAGGCCCAGGCGCTTCACCTTGAGGTAGCGACCCTCGGTGAACGCCGGCGGAACCGGGAAATCGACCGGCAATCCGCACTCTCCAAGCAGACGCGGGGTACGACCAGCCGCGAGGGAGCCGGTGCCCAGCGCCCCCATGAGGTCGTCGTCGGAAAGCCGCGAAGCGTTGGAGATCGCCAGCACGTCGGCTCCCGGGGCGCAGACCCCGACGATCGCCTGCATGAGCGACTTCCAGTCCTTGAGCGCGGAGAACACCTTGCCCTTGACCCGGGAAAACGGCGGGGGGTCGACGACCACCAGATCGAACCGCTCGTCGCGCTGCCGGAGCTTCTCGAGGTGCTTGAACACGTCCCCCGTCAGCGGCTTGCACGCCTGGCCGTCCATGCCCGAGGCCTCGAGGTTTTGGCGGCAGCGGGTGTGCGACCGGGCCGCAGCGTCGATGTTGTAGACGTCCGAGGCGCCGCCGCGGACCGCACGCATGCCCAGCGAGCCCGTGAACGAGAACAGGTTGAGGACCCGGCGACCTTTGGAGAGCCGCTCGACCCAGCGTCGACCCTCGCGCAGGTCGAGGAACAACCCGGGGGATACCGGAGCGCTGGGGTCGACGAGAAACTTCAGCCCGTCTTCTTCGACCACGAGATCCGTGGGCGCGTTCTTTCCCTTCATCAGGGCTGCACCGGGGCGCCGCTCCTCGGGCGTGACCGGTTTGACCCGGTCCTGCAGGTAGATACCCGCCGGCGAGAGGCGCTGCTGGAGGATCTCGATCAGCGGCTCGAGGTAGGCATCGACGCAGCGCGCGTACTTGTAGACGAGCACGAACTCGCCGAGCCGGTCGACCGCGACGCCAGGGATGCCGTCGCCTTCGGCGTGAACGAGGCGACAGGCGCCGCGGGTGCCTTCATCGAGGGCCGTCTCGCGGTGGGCGAGCGCGGCGGCGATCCGGGCCTCGATCGCGTCCGGGCCCCAGGTGAACTCCTCCGCCAGGCTCACGATTCGCAGCGCGACGGCGCCGTCGGGCTCGTACAAGCCCCAGCCGAGCGGGCGGCCGTCCTCGTCGTGCAGCTGCATCGGGGTGCCGGGCTCCACCCCATCGATGTTCCGCAGCACGCTGTCGCGGAACACCCACGGGTGTCCGCACAGAACGCTGCGCATCGCCTGCGGCGCGATCTTCAGACCGCGGTCTTTGCCCGGCCGACGCACGGTGGGTTTTTGTGGGCCTTTGTCGCGCTTGCTGCCACGTGCTCGGCCGGGGGATCGGGAGGAAGACGCCGCCATGGTCGGTCGCGGGAACATAGCGGAAAAGCGCCGCGGGGGGCTAATCTTGCCGCACGCGGATCGGCGGTCGCCGGCCCCGCGAGAGACTCTCGAGCACACGCCCATGAGCAACGACCGGATCGGCGAAATCCTCGTACGCGAATCGATCATCTCCACGACGCAGCTTCGGCAAGCGCAGGAGGACCAGCGCGGCAGCGGCAAACGGCTCGCCTACAGCCTCGCCAAGCTCGGCATCCTCGGAGAGAAAGAGCTCACCGACTTCCTCGCCAAGCAGTACGGCGTCCCGTCGATCAGCCTCTCGGAGTTCGAGATTGATCCTGAGGTGATCGACCTCATCCCCAAAGAAGTCGCGAGCAAGCACACCGTCCTGCCGGTGCAGCGGGCCGGCTCGACGCTCATCGTCGCGATGAGCGACCCGAGCAACATCTATGCGATCGATGATCTGAAGTTCCTCACGGGACTCAACATCGAGCCGGTCGTCACGACCGACGCAGCGATCGAAGACGCAATCGCGCGGTACTACGAACAGCCCGAACAGCTCGACTCGTACGACGAGGTCATCGGAGACCTCGACTTCGAGGACATCGACTTTGGGGAAGAGGGCGAAGAGGACTTCAACGTTCTCGATTCGCAGGCCGAAGCCGAGCAGGCGCCCGTCGTCAAACTCTGCAACCTCATCCTGCTCAACGCGATCCAAAAGGGCGCGTCCGACATTCACATCGAGCCGTACGAGAAGTCGTATCGGGTCCGCTACCGCATCGACGGTGTCCTCCACAAAGAGATGACGCCGCCGCTGAAGCTCAAGAACGCGATCACCAGCCGCATGAAGATCATGGCGCAGCTGGACATCGCCGAGCGTCGACTGCCGCAGGACGGTCGCATCAAGCTGCGGATCGGCAAGAACCGTGAAATGGACTTCCGCGTCTCGACGCTGCCCACGCTCTTCGGCGAGAAGATCGTGCTGCGTCTTCTGGACAAGGAGAACCTGCAGCTCGACATGACCAAGCTGGGCTTCGAAGAAGGCCCGCTGACGGACTTCAAGGAGTGCATCCACCGCCCGTTCGGGATGTGCCTCGTCACCGGTCCGACAGGGTCGGGCAAGACGACCACGCTGTACTCGGCACTCGCGGAGCTCAACCAGGAGGATGTGAACCTCTCCACCGCGGAAGACCCGGTCGAGTACAACCTCATGGGCATCAACCAGGTGCAGATGCACGAGGACATCGGCCTGAACTTCGCCGCCTCGCTGCGCTCCTTCCTGCGTCAGGACCCCGACATCATCATGGTCGGCGAGATCCGGGACTTCGAGACCGCCGAGATTGCGGTCAAGGCGGCGCTGACCGGGCACATGGTGCTCTCGACGCTGCACACCAACGACGCGCCCTCGACGATCAACCGACTGCTGAACATGGGCGTCGAGCCGTTCCTGGTCACGGCGTCGGTCAACATGATCCTGGCGCAGCGCCTCGCGCGGCGTGTCTGCAAGGACTGCGCGGCGCCCGATCCGGATACGGCGGTCGAAGCGCTGGTCGAAGCGGGCATGCCGGCCGATGAAGCCAAGGCGTGCAAGCCCAAGCGCGGCAAAGGCTGCAAGACCTGTGGCGGGAGCGGCTACAAGGGCCGCGTCGCGCTTTACGAGGTGATGGTCATGAACGACGGCCTCAAGGACCTCATCCTCCAGGGTGCGTCGACCGCAGAGCTCAAGAGTGAGGCGATCCGCCTGGGCATGGCGACGCTGCGCCGCTCGGGGCTGAACAAGATTGCGGCAGGCGTGACGACGATCGAAGAAGTCCTCCGCGTCACCGCCGCGGATTAGTTCCATTCATGGGGAAGGGGCGCGCCCCTTCCCCCCGCTCGCAGCGAAGCTGCGAATTGCGGGGCCCCCCTTCCTTGCCCGGCCCGGTTGGGCCGTTGGTTCCGGCCTTTGCCGGAACTCGTGCGCGGGCGTCGGTGCGCGTTCGGGGAACAGCTCAGGGTGGACTCGACGGGGGCGGTGATATCGGGGTGATAGCGCGCGGTGGTGGGGCGGTGTGGGTCGCAAGTTCGCGTTGCGTCGGTGAATTTCGATACCCTTGAGTCCGTGAGCGTCACGCTGCACCAGTTGCTTCGCGCCATGGTCGACTCCGGCGCGACGGACCTTCACGTCACCACCGGCTGCGCACCCATGCTGCGCATCGATGGCGACCTCGTTCCGCTCAAGGCTCCCAAGATGGGGCCGGTCGAGACCAAGAACCTTTGCTACTCGATCCTCTCCGACAAGCAGAAGCAGCGCTTCGAGGAGACCTCCGAGCTCGACCTCTCGTTCGGCGTGAAGGGCCTCGCCCGCTTTCGGGCGAACCTCTTCGTTCAGCGCGGCGCAACCGGGGGCGCCTTCCGCCTGATCCCGTACGAGATGCCGCCGCTGGACAAGCTGGGGCTACCGCCGGTGATCAAGGAGCTGACCCGAAAGCCGCGGGGACTGGTCCTCGTGACCGGCCCGACCGGTTCGGGCAAGTCCACGTCCCTGGCCTCGATGATCAACCTCATCAACGAGGAACGTCGCGGCCACATCATGACGATCGAGGACCCGATCGAGTTCCTGCACAACCACAAAGGTTGCCTGGTGAACCAGCGGGAGGTTGGCGCGGACACGAACTCCTTCAAGACCGCGCTGAAGTACGTGCTGCGCCAGGACCCCGACATCGTGCTCGTCGGCGAGATTCGGGACACCGAGACGATGGAAGCCGCGCTCACGCTCGCGGAGACCGGCCACCTCACCTTCGGCACGATGCACACCAACTCGGCGGTCCAGACCATCAACCGCGTGGTCGACATGTTCGAGTCCCATCGCCAGAACCAGGTCCGGACCCAGCTGAGCTTCGTGCTCGAAGGGGTGTTGACCCAGTCGCTGCTGCCGA
This sequence comes from Myxococcota bacterium, assembly GCA_039024335.1. Lineage (GTDB taxonomy): Bacteria > Myxococcota_A > Polyangia > Nannocystales > Nannocystaceae > CAJXVA01. The sequence goes on along the minus strand of JBCCQM010000213.1, from coordinate 2,727 downwards.
AAATCGGCGGCGGCCGGTCGCTCGCAGTCGAGGTGATGGTGCCCACCGACGCCATCCGAGCGCTCATTCGCGACGCAAAGCTCCACCAGATCTACTCGCAGATGCAGCTGGGCCAGGGAAAGCACTCGATGCAGACCTTCAACCAGTCGCTCTCGGACTTGGTCCAGCGGGGCATCATCAGTTTCGACATCGCGATGGCTCGCTCGAGTGACCCCGACGAGCTTCGCAACATGATCGAGTCCGGGAAGGGACTCCAGCAGGTTCAACGCACCGTCCGCTAGTGACGGTGGAGGAGACGCGCCATGCCAACGTACATCTGGGAAGCGACAACCCGCGCGGGAGAGTTCCGCAGCGGAACCGTCAAGGCCGACAGCGAAGGCGTGGTCATGGAGCGCCTGCGCGGGCAGGGCCTCAACGTCACCAAGGTCAAAAAGAAGCCGCTCGAGCTTCGCGTTCCGAGCATCGGCTCGGGCGTCAGCCTTCGTGACAAGGTCGTCTTCACCCGGACGTTCTCCACGATGATCGACGCCGGTCTGCCGATCGTGCAGTCGATCGACATGCTCGCGACGCAGTCCGAGAGCATGCACTTCCGCCGCGTCCTTGCCGGCATCAAGGCCGACGTCGAGACCGGCAAGTCGCTGAGCGAGTCGATGGCGGCTTACCCCCGCGTGTTCGACAGCTTGTTCTGCGCGCTGGTCTCCGCCGGTGAAGCCGGCGGTATTCTCGACATCATCTTCCGTCGTCTGGCGGTCTACATGGAGAAGGCCGCGTCGCTGAGACGTCAGGTCCTGCAGGCGCTCATCTATCCGTCCGCCATTTTGGGCGTCGGCATCCTCGTCATGATGGTGATGATGACGAAGGTCCTCCCGGTCTTCGAGAAGATGTTCAAGGACCTGGGCGCCGGCAGCCTTCCTGCGCCGACGCGCTTCGTGCTCGCCCTCTCGCACTTCCTCGCCGACAACATCTTCCTCGTCATCGCGGGCATGATCATCGCGGCCGTCGGCTTCGTCGCCGCCTCCCGCACCGACAAGGGCCGCTACGTCATCGACGCGTTCACGCTCAAGGCGCCGATCATCGGACCGGTCATCCGCAAGATCGCGGTCGCGCGCTTCACCCGGACCCTGGGCACCCTGCTCAACTCCGGCGTTCCCATTCTCGACGCGCTCGACATCGTCGCGCGCACGTCCGGCAACATGGTGGTCAGCAAGGCCATCCTCTACGCCCGCGCGAAGATCGAGGAAGGTAAAGACATCGCCTCGCCGCTGCTCGAAACCGGGATCTTTCCGCCCATGGTCGTGCAGATGATCGGCGTAGGTGAGCAGTCCGGCGCGATGGACGAGATGCTCCAGAAGATCGCCGACTTCTACGAAGAAGAGGTCGACGTGGCCGTCGGCGCGATGACCTCGCTGCTCGGACCGCTGATGGTCGTCGGCCTCGGTGGCGCGGTCGGTGGCATGCTCATCGCGATGTACCTGCCGATCTTCGAGGTCGCAGGCAACATCAAGTAGCCGCGGTGACCGAAGCCGTCGCCGAAGCGTCCACGCCCAGCGGCGAAGCGCCGCCGCTGTCCGAGCACGCGCGCCGCATCTCGTACTTCATGCTCGTGCGCCTGGTGTTCTAATAATCTCTATGATGGAACGGATAACGGCTCCAAAACAAGAGGTGCAAAATGGAACGCAAATAGATCAGTCGGGAGCTTAGCCAATCCAAATACAAGAGTGGCTTACCAACCAGTGGTTGTTTCGCCATCTTCAGAAGAGCGCACAGTGAAATACACATTAGAGTTTGAATATGCAATTAAAGATGATGTAGCCACCGATCCCCCAGAAGGAAGAATGGTTATTGCGGATGTGGTAGCCGGACATTATACCGATGGTTTTGAAGCGTATCAATTGACTGATCAAGCAGAGGAAAATGAAGAAAGCCTTCTGCATATAGAAGTACTTGAAAGAAAGGGAAAAGGAAACTTTACCGTAGTAACCGGTGAATTTACTGCACCTGAAAGTGGCTTGGTTTCACTTATGTTTTCAGCGATAACTCCGGTAGACGTTTATGTAGACAATGTCAAAGTTTATCCTTCGAACTAATCGGAAAGTTTCACAAAAACACACAATAAAGAATTCAATATGATTAAGAATATAAAAAAAGTGTTCGGTTTTTTGCTACTCTTAGTAATTGCCGTGTCTTGTGGAGATGACGACAGACCGAATCCCACTGGCCTTACAGAGATTACGCTTTCTAGCTTTTCTGCTGAAGCCTCTGGAGATGGTACAATCGTTACAGTCACTCCTGTATCTATTGGTGCATCGTCATACGTAGTTGATTTCGGAGACCCGAATAGTGATTCTGATGTAATTACAATTGCTGAACAAGGAGGATCCACGTCATACGATTATCCTAACGAATCGGCTGAAGTAACTTACACAATTACTGTTACCGCACAATCGGATGAGGGTTTTTCACCTGCTACACTTACTAACGATGTGACCGTAGTTCATACGCCTCCAGTTGAATTATCCTCTGCACCATCTTCTCCAAATCTTAGTGCCTCTAATGTCTATTCCCTCTTTTCAGACGGTATGGAAACTGCAGAAGGATTTCTAGCATATAGATGGGGTCAAGCGGCTTCTGCTCCGGGTGGAGTAGTAGCTACGGTTGGTGATAACAGCATTGTTCAATTATCCAGACTAGGTACTTCAGCTAGGTCACTTGAGATGAATACCGTAG
>JBCCQM010000212.1:0-14021 GCA_039024335.1 Myxococcota bacterium | reverse complement strand
TGCCGGGGCGCTTGCGGACGTGATCGACGCCCTCGAGGAACTGGATCGAGGAGCCGGTGTAGCCGGCCTTCTTGCTGGTCTTCTTCTTTGCGGTCGCCATCGATCTACTCCTCTTCGTTCAGCACGGGCACGGCCGGGGGCGGCAGGATCAGCTTCTTCACGCTGCCACGTTTGAACACGGGGCGCCCCTTGCCGCCGCGCGAGGTCGGCACCCGGTCATTTCCAGTCAGCTTCTGCGTGCCGCCGGAGGTCTTGCTGATCTGAACCGCCGTATCCGCGGGGAAGGCTCCCACCACGTGGTCGGCCGCGTCGGTCTTGAGGAAGATGACGCCCTTGCCCGGACCCGACAGCAGGTTGATCTCGAGCGCGTTGCAGCACAGCAGGCGCCCCTTGTTGGTCAGCGCGCAGACGTTGTCTTCGGCGTAGACCTTGAAGGCCGCGACGATTTCGTCGTCCTTGGCCACGCGCGAGAACATGCGTCCGCGGCTGTTGCTGGGCTCCTTGTGGGGCCACAGCGAGAAGCGCAGCGCGTAGCCTCGCTTCGATACCGCGAGGATGTGTGGATACGGGTCTTCGTACTCTTCGCCCAGGTCGGGCTTTTCGAACTCGAACTCCGGCATCACGCGGGGGTCGGTTCCGACGGCCCCGATGACGCGCTCGCCGTCCTTGAACTTGAACAGCTTCTGCACGGGCGTGCCGTGACCCGTCGAGGCCGGTACGTCGTTGATCCGACAGACGTAGGCGGTGCCCTTGTTGGTGAACAGGACCACGCTGTGCCGGGTGGATCCGCCTACGAGCGCCAGCGGGGCATCGCCCTCTCGCATCCGCGTGGTTTCGAGGTTGATCGAGCGCTGTCGCTTGATCCAGCCGTCGCGGGTGACGAGCACCATCGCGTCTTCTTCGACGATGAAGCTGTCGGCGCTGAACTCCTCGGTGAGGTCTTCGGCGCTGATCCGCGTGCGCCGAGCGTCGGCGAACTGGTCGATGACCTCCTGAAGCTCGCCTTTGACGAGCGCGGCGAACTTGGCCTTGCTGCGCAGGATTGCCTGGATGCGCTTGGCGGCCTTGCGCTTCTCGTCGAGTTCGTCGCGAATCTTCTGAATCTCGAGCTTGGCCAGGCGGTACAGCTTGGTCTCGAGGACGGCGTCGGCCTGGATGTCGTCCAAGCCGAACGCCTTCATCAGCTTGTTCGCGGCGTCGGCCTTGCCGTTGCTCTGGCGGATCAGCTTGATGGCCTTGTCGAGCGCGTCGAAGATGATCTCGAAGCCCTCGAGGATGTGGATGCGCTCGAGCAGCTTGCGCAGATCGAACTCGAGCCGACGCCGCACCGTGACGAAGCGGAAGTCGATGAAGTGCTGGAGGATCTGCTTGAGGTCCAGCCGGGCTGGCGCGCCTACCTCGGGGTTGTCGGTCGGCACGAGCGCGGTGAGGTCGACCTTCACCGACGTCTGCAGCCGCGTGTGCTTGAAGAGGTAGGCCATGATCAGCTCGGGATCGACCTCGCTCTTCTTGTCGAGCTCCAGCTCGACGCGGATGTCGGTGGTGGACAGGTCGGAGATTCCGACCAGCACCGGCAGCTTCTTCTTGAGGATGATGTTGCCGATTTCCTCGACGATGGTGCTCTTCTCGACGCTGTGCGGGATCTCGGTGATCACCAGGGTCTGCCCGCCACCCTTGGTGCTCTCGAGCTTCCACTTGCCCCGCAGCTTGAACGAGCCTTTGCCGCTTTCGTAGACCGCACCGATGTCCGAGCGCGTCGCGACCAGCGAGCCGCCGGTGGGAAAGTCGGGGCCCTTGACGTACTTGAGCAGCTTGCGAACCGTGAGGTTCGGGTCGTCGATCAGCGCAATGCAGGCTTTGACGACCTCGCCGAGGTTGTGCGGCGGGATCGACGTGGCCATGCCGACCGCGATGCCCGTGCCGCCGTTGACCAGCAGCTGTGGAAAGCGGGCTGGCAGCACGACCGGCTCGTTGCTCGTGCCGTCGAAGTTGTCCTTGTGATGGACGGTGTCCTTGGGCAGCTCGGTGAGCAGCTGGTCGGCGATCTCGGTCAGCCGCGCCTCGGTGTATCGATACGCCGCCGCCCGGTCGCCGTCGATCGAGCCGAAGTTGCCCTGCCCGTCGACGAGCGTCGCCCGCATCACGAAGTCCTGCGCCAGCCGGACCATCGCGTCGTACACCGCCGTGTCGCCGTGCGGGTGGTACTTGCCGATGACGTCGCCGACGACCTTCGCGCTCTTGCGGTGCCGCGCGTCGTGCCGCAGCCGCAGCTCGTGGAACATCGTATAGAGGATGCGGCGAGCCACCGGCTTGAGGCCGTCGCGCACGTCGGGAATGGCGCGCGCCGTGATGACCGACAGCGCGTAGTTCAGGTACTTCTTGCGCGCTTCCTCGGCGAGATCTCCCTCCACCTCGCCGCGCGGCCCGTCGGGAGGACCGCCGGCCGGCGTGCTGCTGCTGCGCGCAGACGGGCCCTGGTCGGGGTCCTGATGGGGTTTGGGCGATCCCGACTGCAACGCGGGCGGCAACAACGACAGCTGCGACATGGGCGGCACTCCGCCCGACCCTGAACGTTTGGACGATCCACGTCAATTTCTTGGCCAACCGGGCCGGATGTGCCCCCGAACCGCGGGGTGCGCGCCGATACCTGGACCAAGCCCGCTCTCCTACCCTGCTTCGCCGACGCCAGTCCGCTTGCGACCCCGCGAGCGCCAATGAGATTATTTTGGAATATGATTAATATTACTTTTAGAAAATGTAGTGTTACAGGGCTAGGCGTCGCGTTGTGGATCGGCCAAGGCGGGGCGGCGGGAGCCGCCGAGCATCCCAAGAGTCACTTTCGCGACCGTGTTCGGGTGCAGTGGGAAGAGGCGCCGTGCATTCAGCTCGTCGATCGCAGCCGTGGCGAAACGGTCGTCGAGCTGCGCTACGACATCCCGTACGAAACTCCGAGCAAGGACCCGTTGGAGGCTTGGTCGGATGACGAGGTGGCTGACGGAAGAACACACCAATTCTTCGCCTTCTGCGAGGACCCGTTTCGGCCCTGGCCGCCGCTTTGGATCGATCATGACGACCTGCGTGCCGCAGCCGCCAAAGGACTCATCCCAACGGAGGACTACCCCACGCTCGACTCGAAGACTGGCGTCCCCTGCTGGGTGCCCATCACGACGTCCGATGAACGACGACCCATCTCGTTCGAGGCCGCGGAAGCCCCGGTGCTGTGGGACGTCTCTGGAGTTGAAGCTGGGACCTACACGCTCTGGGGCTATACGTGGGATCCGCCGTTCAACGTGTGGTCTCCGCGCAGCCGGACGGCGATCAAGGTTCACGATGGCGACCCTGCGCTCGCTGGACCTTCGGTCGTATTGACGTCCGGCGAGATCGTCACGCAAGACGACGAAGAACCTGTCATCGAAGGCTGTATTGACGCTGTCGACGGAACCCGCCTCACGTTCGAACATGCGGAAGACAACCTCGATGAGGAACTCATTTGGGAGTCCATCGCCGAAGACGTCGAAGTCGAGGGACCAAACTTTTCGGTGGCACTTCCCGGGGACTGGGGATTGGGAACATACTCCCTGGTCCGCGTGACGGCGACGACGCCCGACGGGCTCTCCTCAACAGCCTACCTCCACGCGAGAGTCGTCCGGTTCATCCCGCCCGACTGCGAAGAGGCGGTCTTCATCGAAGCAGCAGGCTGCGACGAGGAGCCCGACGACGATGCCAAGCCGCCCCGTCCGCCAGCAGACGTCCCTGAGGACACTGAGAACAGCCCCGGTCAGGCAGCAGAGACGAACGGCTGCCGGCTTGGTCCCCCCGTAGCCTTATGGCCGCTGTTCCTCCTCCTGCCCGCAGGAATCAGCCCGAGGCGCCGGCGCACGCGGTGATTCGGGGCGGCGGCCCGCAGCGTGTACTCTGCCGCGATGGCCCGCGCTCCCGCACTCGGTCGCATGCAGACGCTCACCGTCGCCGAGGTCGTCGAGGCCGGGGTCCGGCTCGACGGGGACCTGTTCGTCCCGCACAGCCAGCTCGAGCATCCGCTCGAGGCGGGCGACCCCGTTCATGTGTTCGTGTACGAGGGGCGCGACGGCGGACTCGAGGCCACCACGGTCCGGCCCGCGGCACAGCTCGGCGGGTTCGCCTCAATGCGGTGCGTGGCGGTGACGGGCGCCGGCGCATTCATGGACTGGGGGCTGCCCAAGGACCTCTACGTGCCACCGCACGAGCAGGCCCAGCGCATGCACGAAGGCCGCGACTACGTGGTGACCGTATGCTTCGACCGCAAGGGCGAGCGCCTGATCGGCTCGTCCCACGTCGCCAGTCACCTCGACTACGACGTGTCGGCCGTGCGCATCGACGACGAGGTTTCGCTGCTCGTCTACGGCCGCAACGACGCCGGCTTCCAGGTCATCGTGGACCAGCAGCACCGAGGGCTCGTGCACTTCGGTGACGTCATCGGCCCGATGCGCATCGGCATCGAGCGGACGGGCTTCGTCCGCGGAGTTCGTGACGACAACCGGCTCGACATCGGGCTCGCTCGCCGCGGCAAGGCCGGCATGCAGGACGCCGAAGCCACCGTGCTCGCGGCGCTCGAAGCCGCGGGCGGCTACCTACCGCTGCACGACCGCAGCAAGCCGGCGGAGATCGAGCATCACCTCGGGCTCAGCAAGAAGGCCTTCAAGCGCGGCGTCGGCCGGCTCTATAAGGCTCGGCGCATCACGCTCGACGACGACGGCATTCGGCTCGCGCCCGCAGACCCGGCCGACTCCGCAAAGGGCGCTCAGCCGTAGGTCTGCTGCAGCCACGCGATGATGTCGCGGCTCTCGGGCATCCACTGCGCGTCGTCACCGTCGCCGATCTTCAGGACCGGCACGGTCTGACGACCACGCGCCGCAACGAGCTCGTCGCGGGCGCCGGGGTCGCGCATGATGTCGCGCCGCTCGAGCGTCACGTCGAGCTGCTTCACGGCATGCTCCACCATCATGCAGAAGGGGCAGCCGAGGTAGTGGTACAGCGTCAGCGAAGGAGTCGCGTCGGTCACATCAAGTCCTGACGGCGGAGCTCACGGCGGATCTTGATCAGCGCCTGCTCCTGCAGCTGTCGGATGCGCTCGCGGGAGAGCGAGTACTGCTCACCGATCTCGCGCAGCGTCATCGGCTCGCCCTGGTCGAGGCCGAAGCGCTTGCGGATGACGTCGGCCTCGATCGGGCGCAGGCGGTCGAGCAGCTCGCGGACCTTGTCGCCCATCGCTCGCGCCTGCAGCATCTCAGCGGGCAGCGGGGTCGTCTCGTCCTCGATGAGTTCGCCGACGGTTCGCCCCTCGGCGCCGCTGACCGGGCTGTCGAGGCTCGGGCCGGCATCGAGCAGGCACTGGCGCAGCCGCTGAATCTTCTCGATGGGGACCTCGGCCTGGGCCGAGAGTTCCTCGTCGGTGGGATCGCGTCCCTTGAGCGTGGCGAACCGCTGACGGGTGCGCTTGAGCTTGTGATAGACGTCGATCATGTGGACGGGCACGCGAACTTCGCGGCCCTTGTCCGCCAGCGCGCGACTGATCGCGTGCCGGATCCACCAGCTGGCGTAGGTGCTGAACCGGAAGCCCCGCTCGGGGTCGAACCGGTCGACCGCCTTCATCAGGCCGATGTTGCCCTCTTGGATGAGGTCGGGCAGCGGGAGTGCGCCGCGGTTGTAGCGACGCGCCATGGTGACGACGAGCCGCAGGTTGGCGCGAACGAACTGATCTTTGCGACGCCACAGTTCCGCACCCGCGAGCCGCACGCGGTCCACGTACTTGGCGAACGGCGCGCTGCCCGTCGGTGGAAGCGTGACCTGCAGCCGGACCTCGTCACGTCGGCCGTCGACGATCCGCACGAGATCTTCGGCCACCGGCTCGCAGGAGAGACCGTCGGTGTCGAGTCGGGCCATCTCGCCGGAGAGCTTCTGGCAGTCGAGTTCGTACGCGTCCTCGTTCGCTCGCGTCTGACGATCGCGGTACTTCCGAGAGGTTTTCTGGATGCTCTCCAGAAGCTCGGCCGGACGGTCGTCCTCGTTGAACGTCTCGTTGATCACCCCGACGATCGCCGGGATGAACGGCGGGTACGAGAACAGCGCGCGCCAGTACTGCGTGCGCGCATCGAGGATGCGGCCCGCGGCTTCGCGCTCTTGTTGCGGCGTCATCACGGACACCGCCGCCATCTCGCGGAAGTAGATTCCCAGCGCGCTCGCGTCGTCCCCCGGATCAGAGGGCGTCACGCGGCCGCGTCCCTTCTTCCCGGACGGACGAGCGTCGCTGCTCTTGGCGCCGTCTTTGTCGCCGCCAGCGTTCTTCCGCGAGGTTTCGCCCTCTTGGGCCGTCACGCCTGCGATGCTACCGCACCGCGCGGAAACCGGAAACGTCGACCGACCCAGGGTCCGTCCGATCCATCCCCAATCTACCCAGGCCCCCGCGGATCGACCGCGCCCCTGGTGGCGGCCGACGTTTTTTGGGACGATGGAGGCGCGCGAGGATGTTGCAGTCGGATGCAAATCCCCCGTTGGGAGGGGTCGCCCTGCTTTCGGGGCTTCTCTTCGCGGTGTGGATCGGGGTCTGCGACAGCTGGATCAAGGTCCTGGCACGCGCCGGGTCCTGCGCGTCCACCAAGACCCTGCAGGAGGCGGCCGCGAATCTTTGGAGCGTGCCGTCATCGTGTGACGCGCTAGCGCTGTTTCCAGGCGCGACCCTCGAGCCGACCGCCCGCGGTGGCATGACGCCGATGGATGCCCCGCTGCCGGAGGCCGCTGCCGCGGTGTGGGGTCTCGCGCTGCTCGCCGTGGCCACCGTCACCGGGATCTTGGTTCTGCGCTGGAGCCGGCGCACCCGGGGCGACGCCCTCGCGCTCGGCACGCTGTGGGGCGGCCTGGCGCTCCACGCCCTGCCGCGACTGGTCGGACCCGGCACCAGCTTCAACGAGTTCGCGGTGGGCCCGGTTCACGTCGGACTCGCCGATCTCGCGATCCTCTGGGCCGCGCTCTGGCTCGCATGGCGCGCCGCGGCCGAGTTGCGCGCATGACCAAGCAGGCCTGCGGCGCTGGACTGCTCGCGGCGCTGGGCTGCCGCGCCGAGCCGCCGGCCCCCGTTGAGCCGCCCGCACCAACGCCACCGGTGGTGATCCGCGTCGCGACCTACAACGCCGCGCTCCACCGCGAGCCCGCCGGGGCGCTGCTCGAGGCCATCGAGTCTGGAGACCCCCACGTCGATGCGGTCGCCGCAGTCGTGCGCACGCTCGACGCCGACGTCCTCTTGCTCAACGAGATCGACGCTGACCCTGCCGTCGTCGACGCGTTCGTGACGCGCGGGCTGCCCGAGCAGGGCTACGCCCACCGCTTCGTGCCCGCGAGCAACACTGGCGTCCCGACCGGCTTCGATCTCGATCGAGACGGCGTCACCGACGGACCCGGCGACGCCAAGGGCTACGGCCGCTACGAGGGGCAGTACGGCATGGCGCTACTCTCCCGGTTTCCCATCGTGCGCAGCACCTGCTTTGGCGACCGCCCATGGGCTTCGTTCTCATGGGCAACGCTGCCCGACGATCCGCAAACGCCAGCCCCGGGCGACTGGTACGACGTCTCGGCGCGTGCCGTCCTGCCGCTGTCGTCGAAGAACCACTGCGACGTGCTGCTCGAGACGCCGGCCGGCCCGCTGCACGCGCTCATCAGCCATCCGACGCCCCCGGCGTTCGATGGCCCCGAAGACCGCAACGGCCTGCGCAACGCCGATGAGATCGAGTTCTGGATCCACCACATCGACGCGCTCGAGGCCGATGCCGCGTTCGTCGTGCTTGGAGACCTCAACGCCGATCCCCATGACGGCGACACCGCGGCCGCCATCGCGGCGCTGCTCGAACACCCGCGCGTGGTCGACCCCACGCCCGGCTCGGACGGAGCGGCGGCCGCAGCCAGAGCCCAGGGGAATCGCAACGAAGTTCACGCCGGCGACCCACGACTCGACACCGCCGATTGGGACGATGCGGTCGTGGGCAACCTGCGGGTGGACTACGCCCTGCCCTCCACCACGCTGGACGTGAAGGCGGCCGGCGTGATGTGGCCGCTGAACGACGATGCGCCCAGCGACCACCATCCCGTCTGGGTGGACCTCACCCCGCGCTAGAAACAGTCCGGGTAGATCTTCGCGCAGACCTCGGCGGGGATGTCTTCGAGCTCGCAGACCTCGTAGGCCAGCTCGCACCCGGCCTCGCCCTCACCGTCGCCGGGGCCTTCGCCCTCACCTTCGCCGGGCTCTTCGCCGCCACCTTCGAAGCACTCGGGGAACTCCAGCGCACACTCGTCGTCGGTCAGCTCGTACTCGGCGCAGATGTCGAGCGCGTCGGCACACTCGCCCTCGCCGCCGGGCTCCTCGCCCTTGCCGGGGTCTTCCCCACCGCCCTCGAAGCACTCGGGGAACTCCAGCGCGCACGCCTCCTCGGTCAGGTCGTTCTCGGCGCAGATCTCGGCCGCCTCCTCGCAGCCATCGCCACCACCATCGCCGGGCTCCTCGCCCTTGCCGGGGTCTTCCCCATCGCCGCCGAAGCACCCGGGGAACTCGAGCGCACACTCTTCTTCGGAGAGGTCGGCGTCGGCGCAGATCTCTGCCGCGTCGGCGCATTCGTCTCCGTCCCCCTCCCCGGGCTCCTCGGGGTCCTCGTCGCCGGGCTCCCCCGGCTCGTCCTCTCCGGGTTCTTCGGGGTCTTCGTCCGCCGGCTCGTCGGGCTCCTCGCCGGTGCCGCCGGCACCGTCGCTCTCACCGTCTTCGCCGTCGTCCTCGCCCGCGTCGTCTTCACTGCCTTCGCCTTCGCTCTCTTCGACGTCCTCGACATCGAAGTCGCAGCCGACCGTCACGGAAAGGGAAGCCAAGCAAAAGCCAAGACCAAGGGTTCGAACAATCTGAAGCGTCTTCATGGTTGCAGGGGTGGGTGTCTCGATGCGGGCGCCGATTACAGGCTCGCGTCACTTTTTCCCCGCCTCGCGAGGTGCGCAGCCGCCCTCGAACTTTTTTCCCGCCGGGGCGTAATCTGCAGGTCGTTGGGGGTACTGACGTCCGATGGGGTCCACGAGCACGCTCGAAACTGCCGCTGGTTCGCCGCCGGCCGCCGATGAGCGGGCGCTGGTCGACCGAGCGCGCGCCGGGGAGATGCAGGCGTGGGCCTCGCTGTACCGCCAGCACTTCGCGGCGATCGCCCGGCACGTTCGCTTTCTGACCAACGACGCCAACCTCACCGAAGAGCTCGTCCAGGAGTCCTTCGCCCGCGCGCTGGTGAAGCTTCCCTCCTTTGATGGCCGCGCGACGCTGTCGACGTGGCTGCACGGCATCGCGCTCAACGTCGTTCGCAGCCACTGGCGTGCGCGGCGAAACACCGAGACCGCGCACGAGCGACTGCGACGCATGCACGCGGCCTCCGACGCGGCGACGGGTGCCCGACTCGATCAGCTTCACCTCAGCCGCAAGAAGACCGAGGCTGTGTACGCGGTGCTGGAGACGCTGCCCGAGCACCTTCGGGAGGCGTTCGTGCTGCGTGACCTTCAAGGACAGAGCCCAGCCGAAGCCGCAGCCGCACTGGGCATCAGCCCCGGCAACCTGTCCGTTCGCGCGTCTCGGGCCCGCGACCGCATCCGCAAAGAGCTCGAAGCCATGGGATGGTTGACCCCGCGGAGGAACGCATGAGCGACGACGCCCAACTCGACGTCGAGTTCGACGCCCTGCTCGACACCGTCGCGGCGCAGGTCGATCAAGACGAGGTCGACGACCCTGCGCTGCCCGACTTTCTCGCGGTGGTGCAGCGCGCCCACGACCTTGATGCAGACGTCGTCGGCGCCGACGCGGTGGACGAGGTCTCGACGTACGCGCCCATCGTCTCGCTGCAGCACGCGGCACGACTGCGCGCGGCCAAAGACGACCCGGCCCTCGATGCGCTGGTGGACGACGTTCGAGGCTACGTCGACCACGCGGTGGTTACCGAAGGCGGCACGCAGAACGAGCCGGCGCCGCGGCGTGGATGGCTGGTCGCGCTCGCAGCCGTGCTGATTGCGAGCATCGGGCTTGCCGCGCTGCTCGCGTCCCTCGAGGGTGGCATCGCGGCCACCGAAGAGCCCGACGCACTCAACGCAGCCATGGACGCGCCCGACGACGTCACGCAGCAGCAGACCGCCGAATCCACGCGACCCCGCGCGCCCCTTCGCGTCGTTCCAGACCCGCCGCCGACGCTCGAGCCCCCCCCGGCGGTCGAGCCAGCGCCGCCGGTTCGAACGCCCCGTAAGCGCCGCGCTCCTCCGACGAGCGCCCCCTCGCGGGCCGAGCGACTCGAACGACTCGACGCGGACGCCAACGCTGCGTGGAAGGCCGGCAAGCTCGACGAGGCCACGCGGCTGTTCAAGCAGATCACGACCCTCGATCGTCGAGGGAGCTGGGCCGAGAGCGCCTATGGCGACCTCTTCACGCTCGCCCGCCAGCAGCGACGCTCCGCCGTGCCCTTGTGGACGGCCTACTTGAAGCGCTTTCCCAGCGGTCGCTTTGCCGACGATGCACGCGCCGGCCTGTGTCGGCGCGCCCCCCAAGACGAAGCGGCGGCGTGTTGGACCGAGTACCTCGAGACCATGCCGCAGGGTTCGTTCCGACAGCAGGCCAAGCGCGCGCTCGCGGCCACGCCCGAGGCGTCCGCACCATGAAGCGCGGGTGGCTTGCGCTCGCGCTGCTCTGCGGCTGCACGACGGACTTTTTCGTCGGGCCAGACGCGGCCGGGACCTCGTCCGGCGGCGCCCAGGAGCCTCCGAGTGAGACCGACGATCCCGACCCGAGCACCAGCGGGCCGCCCGATGCCGACACCACCGGCACCTCGATCCCCGACGACCCGACACCGTCCTCCGACACGGCGACCGGCACGACGGGTCCGGACACGACCGGCAGCACCACCGGAGACGGCGACCCCACGAACCCCGGAGAGTCCGACCCCGGCACGGCGGGCGAGGGAGAAACCCGCGGCGAGACCAGCGACGACCCGTGCGCGGTGGAAGACGAAACCGCCTGCCTCGAGGCCGGGCCGGCCTGCACCTGGGACGGACGCATCTGCACGAGCAACCCCTGCGACGCCGAAGGTCCGGAGTCCTGTCAGGGACGCGGCGAGGCGTGCCTGTGGACGGGCGAGGCGTGCATCGAGAATCCGTGCGAAACCGACCCTTGCATCGATCTGCCCATGAAGGACTGTCTCGAAGCGCCGGGCTGCGTCGCGCTGGAGGGGTTCTGCGCGCTCGACCTATGCGTCCCGTGTGGAGAGGTCATCGACGTCGAGCAATGCGACGCGCTGCCTCTGTGCGCGTACAGTGAGCTCGACGAGGCCTGCGTGGGCTGACGCCGTTCCCCCATGCCGATCGCCGCGCCACTGCTGCTCGCAACCGCCGTCGCGTTCGCACCCGCGACGGAACGCGAGACCGCGCCCATCGAACTGCTCGCGCTCGACATCACCGGCGTGGATGCGGCACAGCTCGACGACGCCCTCGACACGCGGCTGCCGGGTCGCCGACGCGTGCCGGCCGGCGATCCCCGGGACCGCGACGGCGCTGCGTCCTGGGGCTACGTGCTGGTCCGCCCCAACGCGCAGGGCTGGTCGCTGGCGCTGATCCTCAACGACGGCCGCGGGTACGACCGCACGATTCCTCGGCGCGAGGGTGGTAGCGACGCGCGTCTCGTGGCGACGACGATCGCAAACCTCATCGCGAGCGTGGAGGAGGACACGATTCCCGCCGACGCCGTCGACGTGACGCCCCCCGACGTGACGCCGCGCCCGGAGCCCGAACCCGAGCCGGAGCCGGAGCCACAACCGGAGCCGGAGCCCGAGCCCGAGCCGGAGCCCGAGCCCGAGCCCGAGGCACGACCCGACCCGGCGATGCTCGGCGTCACGCTGGCCGGCCTCATTGGCGGCGGGTTCGGTCCACCGACGCCAGCCTCGTTTCTCGGCGGGGGCGGGTCCCTGGCCGTGCACCACGCGAACGGACGCGTCCTGTTCGGCGGCCAGCTCCGCGCGCTTGGCCACGCCCAGAGCGCGTTCGGCCTCGTACGCCTCCGGGCCGCCGTGCTCGGCGGTGGCCGCTGGACGACGGCAAGGTTCGACGTGACCGCGCAAGGTGGCGTCAGCCTCGAGCCATGGTTCATTCGACGCGCCGGCAGCCGGGAGCCGCTGCGCGTCGGCGCCGAGGCCCAGCGCACCGCCATCGCGGTGGGTGGGCTGGCCTCCGTGACGACGGGCGTTCGCATCGACGCGGGCCGCACCGCCCTGCGCGTCGGTCCACAGGTCGAGCTCGCCGGCTCGACGGTGCCCGGCAGCGGCATCGCCCGCGTGCTCGAGCAAACGAACGAAGGCCCCCGCACCCTGTTTCGGGTCGGAGGCCTCGAGCTGAGCGCTGGGATTGCGCTCACGCTGTGGCGACCGCTCAGCGGCGGGCGATGACGTCCTTGCCGAAGTACGGCCGCAGCGCCTCGGGCACCTTCACGGTGCCGTCCTCTTGCTGGTGGTTCTCAAGGATCGCGAGGATCGTGCGGGTGTTCGCGATCGCCGTACCGTTGAGCATGTGAACGAACCGGTTCTTGCTCTTGGCCTTCTTGCCTGCAGCGGGCGCGGCCTCGGCCCGGTAGCGAACCCGCAGGCGACGCGCTTGATAGTCGGTGCAGTTGGAGGTGCTGGTGACCTCGCCGTACTCCCCGCGCCCGGGCATCCACGCCTCGATGTCGTACTTGCGGTATGCGGGTCCGCCGAGGTCGCCGCTAGCGATGTCGAGCACGCGATACGGCAGCTCGAGCCCCTGGAAGATTTCCTCTTCGATGTCGCGCATGCGCTGGTGCATCGCCTCGGACACCTCGAGGTCGCCCTCGACGAATGCGAACAGCTCGACCTTGGTGAACTGGTGGACGCGGTAGAGCCCGCGCGACTCCTTGCCCGCCGCGCCCGCCTCGGTGCGGAAGCAGTGGGAGAGGCCAGCGACCAGCAGCGGCAGCTGCTCCTGCTCGAGAATCGTATCGGCCACCATGCCGCCCAGTGTGATCTCGGCGGTGCCGACCAGGCACAGGTCGGAGTCGGCAATGCTGTAGACCTGCGTGGACTCTCCGCGCGGGTTGAAGCCCAGTCCCTGCAGGATGTCGACGCGCGCGAGGTCGGGCGTGACGTGCAGCGTGAATCCGTGCTTGGCCGCCATGTCGAGGGCGTAGCGCTGCAGCGCCAGGTCGAGCAGCACCGCATCATTCTTGAGGTAGTAGAACTTGGCGCCGGCCACCTTGGCTCCGGCCGCAAAGTCGACGAGCTCGAGGTCCTCGGCGATGGTGAGGTGGTCGCGGGGATCGAAGCCCTCGGCCGCAAAGTCCCTCGGCGTGCCCCACGTGTGCATCGTGTCGTGGTCGTCGTCGGTGTGGCCACGCGGCGCGTCGGGATGGGTCAGGTTGGGCAGTCGCGCCCACGCCTCGTCGCGCGCGTGCATGGCCGCCTCGGCTTTGACCTTGATGTCCTTCTCCTTGTCGCGCAGCGCTCGACCGGCCTCGACCAGCGGCGCGCGTGCGGCCCCCTGCTCCTCTTTGGGCAGCTTGCCCACGGCCTTCATTGCCTGCGAGTTCTCGTTCATCTCGCGACGAACCGACTCTTCATCCTGAAGCAGCCCGCGGTAGGTCTCGTCGAGCTCGACCAGCCGCTGCACGGACGCAGACGCCCAGTCGCCCTCGGTGAGGTCCTCGAACACCCGCACGCCGCGGTCGTTGAGGGTGGCGATCAGCAGCTCTGGCTCGGTGCGCAACAATTTGATGTCGAGCATGGGGGCCGAAGGTAGCGCCATCGCGCGGGCTCGCGTCCGATTTCTTGGAGCGGAGATTACACACTGCTACCTGTAGGTACACCGAGCACACCAACCGCCCCTGCTCGGCCTGGAGGCCGCCCATGTCCGTCCGATCCCTCGCGTTTTCCACCGCCCTGGCGGTGTTCGGCTCGACCCTCCTGTCGCCGACGACGAGCGCCGGC
>JBCCQM010000211.1:0-14033 GCA_039024335.1 Myxococcota bacterium | reverse complement strand
GCGTCGATCAGGACGGTGGCCGAGAGTGCGCTGAACGCGACACCCCGTCGCCAGGCCGCAGCGCCGTCGCGGAGGGCGGCGTCCGACCCGGCGCCGGCCAGGGAGAGCGTCACCGCAATGCCGTCGCCGCCGTTCCATCCGTCGCCTGGCGCGGCTTTGGCAGCGACGCTGGCCGCGGGCAGCAAGAACTCGAGCGCGTCGCGGGCGGTTGCCTGCGCATCGTCGAGCCAGACCTCGTGGATCTCGGACTCGACCGGGTGGTGCGTCCAGTCGCGGTGCGCGAGCTTGGCGTAGAGCTGCCCGTCCACGACGACGACGGAGCGACCACGGTCGTGGTCGTTGTGCTGCTCCAGCGCGAGCCGTGGCCCTCGTTCGTCGGCGGGCTGCCACGTCAGCGCGAGGTCGTCGACGATCGACTGGGCCTGTGCGGGCGTGCTGCCCACCGCGGGGTTGGCGGCTGTCTCGGTGGTCGGTGTCAGCGAGAGCTCGCTGTGGACCGTCATCACGTGGGCGCCCAGCTCGTCGCGGACTGCGGCATGCGGCCGGCCGAGGACGTGCAAAATGGTGTCGGGATCTCCCTCGAGCAGCTGTTCCCGTGCCTGGGCGCGCGCGGCTTCGTCGCGGTCGGGTGCAGCCGCGCCGACGGCCGTGGGGGCGTCGTTGCACGCGCTGAGCACGGCGAGCAGGAGGCCGCCCCACCCGGGGCTGCGCGGCGACGCGAAGGGCACGGCCGGAGGATACAGCAGCGCGGCCCAGCCGACCGGACCCTGGCTGCTATCGTGGTGGAGACCCGTGAGCCTGCTCGTGCTCGACCCCATTTACCCGACCGCGCCGGTCTCGGTGCCCGAGCCCTGGTTGCACCTGCTGCTCTCTCCGGGCAGCCGCATCGTTGCGTTCGTGTGGGGGCTGCTGTGGGGCAGCTTCACCAACGTGGTCATCTACCGCACGGTCGTGAACGTCAAAGCGATCCTGGCGGGCAAGGCGGCCACGTTCTCCGACGGCGAGACGCGGGAGTTCTGGAAGGGGCGCAGCCGGTGCCCGCACTGTGAGCACCCGATCGCCGGCTACGACAACATCCCGGTCGTGTCGTTCTTGCTGCTGCGCGGCAAGTGTCGCCACTGCAAGACGCCGCTGTCGCTGCGGTATCTGATCGTCGAGCTGCTCGGCGGCCTGCTGAGCTTCGCGCTGTTCATGCAGCAGGTGCACGTCCCGCTGCTCGAAGGCCACGCGCCCAACATCGCCGGCTGGCTGCTGTACCTGCTGCTGGGGCTCACGCTGCTGAGCATCACGTACATCGACCTCGACGTCTTCATCATCCCCGACGTGCTGGTGCTCGTCGTGGGCACGGTCGGGCTCGTCGCCTCCGTGGCGCTCCCCGACGCGCTCGGGGTGCCGTGGCTGCACGGGCTGGCCTCCGGACTCGCCGCCGCCGGCGTCTTCTGGCTGATCCACCTCTATTACACGAAGGTGCGCGGCATCGACGGCCTCGGCCTCGGCGACGCGAAGCTGCTCGCGATGATCGGCATCTGGCTGGGCCCGCTGGGCCTGGCGTTCACGGTTTGTGCCGGCGCGGTCCAGGGCCTGCTCGTTTCGGTGCCGCTGCTGCTGCGCAAGACGCCGGTGGCCAACGCCGACCTCCACGAGCTGCACGGCGACGACCCCGAGCTTGGGCAGGACGACCCCGACAACGTTCTCAAGCAGCGCGTGCCGTTCGGGCCGTTCTTGGCGTTGGCCGCGATGGAGTTCGTGCTGCTGCGCCGCATCATCGAGGATGCAGCGCACTGGTGGGTCACCGGCGGCGCGTTCTGAGGCCGAGCAGTCCGACCAGCATCAACGCGCTCCACACCGGCGCATCACTGGAGTCGCTCGTGCAGCCGCAGCCATCGTCGGGCGGAGGGGAGGTGTCGAGGCAGTCGCAGGCGCCGCAGGCATCCCCGCACAGCGGGCGGCTCGTCTGCTCCGAGACCCACGCGAGGGCGTGGTACGGCACGCCATAGAATCCGCCTTTGCCGCAGGGGTCCGAGCCCCGGGCGGTGATGCCGATGAGCCGAAGCGCGCCGTCGGCGTTGCGGGCGAATGCGGGCCCGCCGGAGTCGCCCTCGCACGAGTCCTTGCCGCCGCCGCCAGCGATGAACTCGAAGCCCGAGTCGGTGAACTTCGAGGCCCGGGTGGTGACCCGCCGCTTGATGCCGATGCCCTCACCGGGGGCTTGCACGGCGGGGTCGATGCCGTAGCCGACGAGGATGACGTTGCCGTCCGCGCTCAGGGTCGAGGCGATGAAGTCCCACTCGTCCTGGTCGATCACGGTCGGGATTGGCGTCGCGTCGAGGCCGTTGTCCGGGATCGTCACGTAGCCGTAGTCGAAGGCGTCGCGGTTGCTCTCGATCTCGAAGTCGGGGTGGCCGCCGAAGCCCGTCGCGACCACGCTCGGCGAGGAAGACACGTCGAGTCCGTTGAACACCCGGATCTGCGACGCGTCGGTGACCCCGAGCAGGCAGTGCGCCGCGGTGAGGATCAGGCCGTCCTCGACGAGCGTGCCCGTGCAGAGGCTGCTGCCTGCAACGACGGCGACGACGCCGCTGTACTCTTCGAAGTCGTCGAAGGTGAGGTCTTCGCCCCCGACGATGGTCTGGGGCTCGAGGTCGGGCGTGGCGGCGCCCAAAGAGGTTGGAGCAACCGCCAAAGTGGTGATGGCGCCAACGAACCAGACCAACATGGACGCAGCGTAGCACCGGATGTCTGGGCGTCCGCGATTGGGCGTGTCCCGACCTGGAGGAAGGCACGCTCGACTGGGTGCGCCGTACCTGGCGCCAGGGCACTTCTTCTGTAACGCCGTCTCGAAATGGGGTATCCAATCGAGGGACTCCATGCACACGCACTGGAACGGAGAGAACATGCAGACGATGCACAAGCTTGGGTTGGTGGCGATCCTGGCCGGCGCCATGGCGCTGGGCGGTTGCGATGATGACGGTGAGTCGACGGAAACGGGCATGGGCACTTCGGTGACCGTAGGCAGCACCGACACCGATCCCACGACCGCTGGAACCGCGACCACCGGCGAAGACACCACGGAATCCGAAGGCGAAGGCGACAGCTCCACCGGAGGCGGCAGCGATGTCGACTGCTCCACGCCGCTCTCGCACGCGGCCGACATCCAGCCCATCTGGGACGCAAACTGCACCGCGGCGTGCCATGAGGCTGGCGGGTCCTGGTCGACGCTGCCGCTGACGGCAGACGTGGCCTACGACGGGATTTTCGAAGAGGACGGCCTGCAGTCGCAGCTGCTCGACGGCATCCAGCTCGTCGTGCCCAACGAGCCCGAGAACAGCTACATGCTGCTCAAGATGCTGGGAACGCAGCCCGGTTCTGGCCCGGGCAACTCGCAGATGCCGCTGGGGGCCCCGCCGCTCGACGACGCGACGATCGCGACGGTCGAGGAGTGGATCGCCTGCGGCGCGCAGCCGTAAATCCCACGCACAGCGCACGAAAGCCGCCGACGGGAGCGTCCCGTAGGCGGCTTTTTTGCGCCCTGTCTGCGCCCTGTTTTCGGGGTGGCGGCGCCTTTTGGGAAGGGGGGACTCAGTCCGCGACGTCGGTCTCGGCCAGCGCCTCGACGCGGAAGCCGAGGTCGGCCCGAGCTTGGGCGTAGGTCTTGCTGCACGCGAACGCGATCAGGTCACGGAGCTCGTCCGAGCCGCGGACCGCCTGCCGCAGCGAAGCCCCGTATCCACAGTCGGGCGAGAGAACGTGCGCGGCCGCGGAGAGGTTGCCGCACAGCGCGAGGCCGACGCGGTTGCCGTTCATCGCAATCGCACCGCGCCACGCCGCGCTGTGAAACGTGTCGTCGGCGTGCTCTTTGAACTCCGCGGTGATCTTGCGGGCCGACTTCATCGGAAGCTTCCGCGCGAGTTCTTGAGCGAGCTTGCCGACGGCCGCGTCCGCTTGCTGGTGATGCTTGCGCCGGCTGTGCCGGGGGTGGAACGCCTGCATCGTGGCTGAGAGCAGATGCGCGAGGCGTTCGCGCTGCAGGCCGGTGGCGAACATGGCCTGCGGTCGCGTGAAGTAGATGGCGCGGCCCAGGGCGAAGCTCAGCGCGTCGTGGTCGTCGCTTTGAATCGCCCGGTCGGTGGCGAGAATGACGGGTGGCTTTTGCCACCGGACCTCGAAGTAGCCGCTGTGGACCACGCCGTCGGGTGTGTCCTCGGGGTCCAGCGTCACCGCGTTCGCGTCGACGAGCGCAACCTTGCTGTTCTTGAGCAGCTTGAGCGTCTCTTGCCAGCATCGGCTGAGCATCGAGTCGCCGACCGGGGAGATGCGGGCGTCGGCCGGAACGTCGAGTCGGGGCAGCTGCTCGGCGAGCACGGTCGCGCCGCCTTCCCACAGCTGCTCGAGCGCAGCTCCGACGCCGCCACCTTGGGGAATGTCCACGGTCACGGGCAGGGCAGGGGGCTCATCGAGCGGGGTGCCAGTCTCATGGAACGCGGCAAAGAACGCAGCCGCGCCCTCGTGCTCGGGGTCGATGAGGCGAAGGACGTCGAACAGCGCGTGGGCACGCGCGTGGTCCGACGTACGGCTGAAGTGGTGGGCGAGCGCCTCGAGGCTGGGCTGGTGCAGCGGATCGTACTCGAGAAGCTTTCCGTGGTTGGCCAGGACCTTGGTGCCGGTGATGCCGGCCTGCTCGTACAGCGAGCCCAGGTGCATCAAGTCGCTGACGTCGAGCGCGTCGGGGTCCATGGCCGCGGCCCGCTCCAGCGCGGCGACGGCCTTTTCGGGGCGCGACTCCTGCAGCTCGGCAAGACGGAGCAGCAGCTCGACCCGTGTCGCGACGTCACCGTCGGCGGCGTCCGCGGCGTTCAGCGCCGCAAAGTAGGTCTCGACCAGCGGTTCGAGCTCGTCGACCCGATCGGTGGCTTCGAGCACGCGCGCCTGCGCCAGGACGGCTGCCGCGGAGGTCGGCTCCAGGGCCCGGGCTTCTTCGGCGAACGCAGCGGCCTGTTCGAACGACTCATCGGCATTGAGGCTCAGCCGCACGCCCTCGAGCAGCAGATCGCGGCGGTGCTCGCGGTCGAGGTCAGGGTGGTCGAGCAGGCCCTGCAGGCAGCGAAGCGCGGTGCTCGGGTCGTGCTCGGCCGAGGCCCGATAGGCGACCTCGAGCTGCTCTTGGTCGAGCACCAGGCTGTCGTCGCTCTGGGCGAGCTCGAGGCCTTGTCGCAGGTTCTCGAAGGCGGCCTTGCGCAGGTCGGCTTCGCTCACGGTCTCGCCGAGATCTGCCCCGTCGGCCAAGGCCGAGGCCGCATCGTGGAACAGCATGCCCGCTTCGAGGTGGGCGCGTCCGCGGGTCGGTCCGTCGCTCGACTGCCGTGCGAACGTCGCCGCATAGCGAGCGGCCTCAAGCAGCAGCCCACGCTCTTGGCTGAGCGCGACGAGGGGCTCGAGCGCCTCGGCGTTGGAGGGGTCGATCGCGATCGCCTTGCGGTACCGCTCGAGCGCCGCGTCGTGCTGCCGCATCTCTTGTTCGGCCTTCGCGGCCATCGCGAAGATCGTGCTGATCAGGCGGTTGTTCGCGTCGTTGCGTTCGATGCCCTCGGCGAGCTGTTGCTCGATGTGGTCGGCGGCCGTCACCGCGTCGCGGTAGCGGGCTGCGCCGAGCCGGTTGCGCACGATCGCCGCGCGGATCTCGAGGTTGTCGGGGTCGTGACGCGTCGCCGCGGTCAGGCGCCGATAGGCCTCGCCTGCGCGTCCGACGTTCTCGAGCACCTGGGCGAGCAGCATGAGGGCTTCGACGAGCTCCTCGGTGTTCTTCGTGCCCAGCGAGAGCGTGTCGACCGCGTCGGTGAGCAGGCGCTGCGCCTCGCCGACGGCGCCGGAGGCGAAGAGCACCTCGGCCTTGCCCAGCTTGGCGCGGGCGGAGTCGGGGTCTTCGCGTAGCGCGGCATCGAATCGGTCTTGGGCTGCGTGGACGTCGCCCGTGGACCGGTACGTGATGCGGCCGATGTCCGTCAGCAGCTGTGCGCGGATTGTGGGGCCGGTCATCTCCTCGAGCTGACCGTCCATGAAGTCGAGTGCACCGGGGATGTCGCCGTCTTCGATGCGGAGTTTGACGAGGCCCTCGAGCGACGCGGCCAAGCGGCGGGAGGCCGCGGCGTCGTCGGGCTGCTTCTTCGACTCGGCGAGCACGCGGGAGTACAGGCGCAGGGCCTTGCCGCTGTCGTGCAGGGGGCCGCGGTAGAGGTCGGCCGCTTCGAGCGTCCCCTCGGGCGTACCGAGCTCCGCGAGCGCCTCCGCGAGCACGGCTTGGTCATGCACGGCGCGGGCGTAGTCCGCCTTCTTGACCAGCAGGCGTCCCTGCTCGGGATGCTCCTCCAGGGCGGAGAGCACTACGTCGAGGGCACCGCGTGGGTCGTGTCCTTCTTCGTCGAGGACCCCTGCAAGCGCGCAGGTCAGCTCGACGAACCGATCGAGCTCGTCGCGGTTCGCGGTGTCCCAGCGGTCGCGCAGTAGGGCGATACCGTCCGAGAGCCGCCCTTGCTTGCGATAAAGCCGGCTCAGCCCGAGGGCGACGTCATCGTTGTCGGGCGCTTCGGCGAGCAGCTCCTCGAGCGTGGTCGCGGCCTGCTCATCGTCGCCGAGGCCTTCCTGCAGCACGCGCGCCTTGGCGACGAGAAGCGAAATGCGCGAGTCCTTGTCGCCGGGGTGGGTCTGTTCGAGGAGTGCGAGGCGCCGTTCGATGATCGGCAGCGCCTGCTCGGCTCGCGCCGTATCCAGGTACAGGGCCTGAAGCTTGGCGAGGGCTTCGGGGTCGTCGTGATGCGCGGCGATTTCGGCCCATGCCGTGATCGCACGGTCGGGCAGACCGAGCTTTTGCTCGTAGATCACGGCGACGCGGGCGAGGTTGCGCAGCCGGTACTCTTCGTCACCGACCGCGTCGGCAGCGACGCGCATGGCCTCGATCGCTGGCTGCCAGCGGCGCGTTTCGGTCAGCAGCTCCACCAGCGCGTCGTGAGCCGGCTGATGGCCGGGATGCTGGCGAACGAGGAGCTCGAGGCGCTCGATCGCCTCGTCCTTGCGGTCGAGGTTCTCTGCCAGAATTCGCGCAAGCTCGAGCGTCCGGTCGATGCGATCCTGTGTTTCGAGTTCTTCGTTCTCCGCCTCGAGGAGATCGGCGAACACGCCCACATAGTCGGCCCAGCGCTCTGCGGACTCGTAGATCCGGCACAGCGAACGCAGTGCATCTCGATGGGTCGGGGAAATCTCGAGTACGCCTCGGTAGCTGACTTCGGCGGCATCGTCATCGTCGCGGGACTCGTGCAGACGCGCGAGTCGGATGCCCATGGCGATGAGGTGATCGGGCGCCGTCGCCTCGGTCAACAGCAGCTCGTACGCCTGCTGCAGACGGTCGATCTCGGCGTGTCGATCGGCCAGGTCCCGCAGGCTCCGGAGTGCCGTCTCATCTTCGCTGACCCAGACGAGCGCTCGCTCGTGGGACCGGAACGCACGCTCAAGATCGCCGGCGCCGTCTTCCCAAAGTCGCGCAAGGACCAGCGCGACCTTGGCCTGCTCGTCGCGGCCCGAGGTGGGAACGTCAGCGTAGCCGAGCGCAACCTCTTCCCAGGCGCTCGCGACTTTTGGGCGGGGCGGGAGCACGGGTCGGGTCAGCTTCGGCACCGGAGGCAGACCTACGCTCGGGCTCCGCGGCGGTGGTGGCGGCTTCGGCGTGGGAGCAGCCTGGGTCCGCGTCGCGTCTGGGCTGGCGGCGACCACTCGCGGCGCGCCCGCGTCGCTCGCCACCGTGCCCTCTTCATCGATGGCCTCATCGACGATGGCTTCTTCGAGCTCCTCGATGTCGAGCTCCTCGATCTCGAGTTCTTCGATGTCGAGTTCGGTCGTGGTGCTTGGGGTCGTGGGCTGCGGGAGGCCGGGCTCTTCGGGCGCGAGCGCGGAGATGCTGACTTCTTCGGTGTGGCCGGTCGGCACCGACATGGGTGCGGCGATCTCGACCTTGGGCGCGAACGGGTCCGGCAGAGATTCGAGGCTTCGCGGATCGATGCCGCAGCTGTGAAACAGCTGGAGGTCACGATACTCCGGTGCGACCAGCGTCGGCGTGAGCAGGACGTCCTTGGGGACCGGCGGGCGGTTGTAGGCCCCGGTCTGCTCGGCCAGGCGCCAAATGGCCTGCTGGTCCGGATCGAGCTCCCCGACGCGAGGCGGCAGGATGGGGTCGATACGCCACGAGCACAGTCGTGCTCGCAGCGCGTACTCGGGGCGCTGCAGCGGACCTTCGTACAGCCGCGCAAGCCGCTTGTACTGCGTCAACCGGGCGTCACCCTCCCGCGCTTGCTCGAGTTGATACGCGGGCTGGACCAAGAAGGTCGACCACAGGTCATTCTCTTCGGCGAGCCGCTCGGCTTCGACCAGCGCCTCGTCGTTTTCCGGCGCTCGATGCAGCACGCGAAACCACTCGGCCATCGCCCCTTTGGCGTCGTCCATCCGAGCTTCGCGAATCTGGGCCCGCTCCACGAGCATCTGCTGACGCGCGACGGCGTCCGTGGTGTCCATGTATAGGCGCTGCAGCACGCCGAGCAGCGTCAGAGCTCCGATGGCGGGCAGGTCCCCACTTCGCTTCTCGTCGACCTCCTCGGTGAGGTCCCGGATGTCGTCGAGGAAATGCGTCTGCGAGGGGTCGGCGCCCAACGCCACGGAGAGCACGCGGCACGCCGCGAGCGGGTCTCCCAGGCGTTCGTGGAAGGTGCGGGCCGCGTCTCGGAGGGCGTCGATGCGTCCGTGAACGTCGTCGGCGTCGTCGCGCAGCCGCGCCGTCTCCAGGTGGTGCTTGGCGAGGTGGCTCCACAGAGTGTGCCGCAGCGCCAGGTCGTTCATCAGGTCGAACGCGTCGGCGGAGAGGTTGCCGTCGCTGCCGGCGAGGTCGCGCACGGCCTTCTCGAGCCAACCGAAGGCCTGCTCGGGGTCGCCGAGTTCTTCTTCGTAGACCTTGGCGATAGCGACGCATGCGTCGTAGCGGCCGAGGTCGGTGACGGCCCGCTCGAGCTGGCCCCCGTGCAGCTCGATGACCGCCTGCCACAGCTGGTACTTGCGGGCGGTGTCTTCGAGCCGCTTTGCAAGAGCCTCGTCCCGTGGGGACAGTCGGTGCGCTCGCTGCAGGAAGCCGACCGCGCGCTGCGGGTCGTCGAGGTGTTGTTCGGTGATCGTCGAGGCGTCGAGGAAGCGCTTGACCGCGTCGTAGCTGCCGCTGTGCACCGCGCCGCGGTCTTCGTAGTGGGCGACCTCTTGCTCGATGACTTCGACCAGCTTGGCCCAAAGATCGTAGGACTCCGCGAGTCGCTCGAGGCGGTCGAGCAGATCGAACGCGGGCAGCTCGTGGCCGATGGCGACAAAGTATCCGCGGGACGCCCAAGCAAAGGCGTCAGCACTGGCCTGAAGCTTCTCTTCGGCGACTTCGGCGGCCTCGGTCGCAACCTCGATCTGAAGCTCGAGTCTCTCTTGCGCGTCCGCGTAGCCGAAGCGCTCCTCGTGGATGCGCAGCAGATCGGTCCACAGCTGGTGCTTCTTCGCGAGTTCTCGCGCCTTGGTGGTGAGTTCGAGGTCGAAGTGGTCGAACTCCAGCGCCTGGCGGAGGAACTCGAGGGCGCGGACGCCGTCGGAGAGTTCTTCCTCGGCGATGTCGGCCATCGCGTCGAGGGTCCTCGTTCGCAGGGATACCTCCTGCGCCAGGGCGAGGCGACGCGACAGGGTCGTGAGCGCCGCTTCGGGCTCGGAGACCTCGAGCTGAAGTCGGCTGAGTTCCCACAGCGCATCGGTGTCGCCCGAGAACTCCTCGACGAAGCGCGTGTACACGCCGAGCGCGGCTCGGGTGTCGCCGAGGCGGTCGCGCCACGTCGTGCTGAGCTGCCCGTAGAGCGCCCGGCGTTGCTCGGCGTCGTCGGTGGACAGCAAGATGATCTCGCCTTGCCGCACGGCCTCGGTCCACTGTGACGAGCGCTCGTAGAGTTCGAGCTTGCTACTCGCGACCTCGTGGTTGCCGACCGCTGGACCGTCCTTGAGGTCGGCGAGGATTTGGCAGGCGCCGCGAGGGTCGTCGAGCTGTTCGGAGAGCAGCTCCGTCCGCTCCCAGGCGATGCGAAACTCGTCTTCCTCGGTCTCGGCGAGCTCTTGAAGCTTGCCCAGCACCGCGACCAGCGACTGCCACGACTCATCGCGACGATAGAGGCGGACGAGGGCCTCGAGTGCGCCGCGATGGTCAGGACGCGACCGAAGCACGCTCTCGAAGCTGGAGCGGGCCAGGTCGGGGTCGTCGAGGTGGCTCTCGGCCAGCTGCCCCAGCCGCAGCAGGTAGTCGATCTGGCGGGGGAGGGGCGTCGAGGCTCCGTTGGCGCCCTTTTGCAGCAGCGTGCAGAGCTCTTCGTATCGGCCTGAGCGCTCGTACAAGAAGATGCGCTTGTCGAGGATCTCCAGGCTCGGTTCACCCGTGCCCAGGTCGGTCCACAGTCGTGCCGCGCGGTCGTCGTCGCCGAGGTCGTGCTCGGCGAGACGTGCCATGCGGCGCATGATCTTCGAGCGACCCTCGGCCGAGCCGGATTGGTCCAGCTCGCGCTCGAGCACCTCGTACAGGGCCTCGTATTGCTCTTGCTCCTCGAGGATCTGCTGCAGCCGCGCCATCGAGTCGCGGTCGGCGGGGGCCTGGTGAAGAATCTCTTCGCACGCCCAGACGGCCTCGTCGGGGGACTCGAGCTCGTGGTGCCACAGCTCGGCCAGGCGGCGCAGCAAGGAGACGCGCTCGGTGTTGCTTCGGCTTCGTTCGTACTGCTCGCGCAGCATCTCGACGACTTGGTCGTAGTCGCCGGCGCGGTCGTACAGCGCCGTCAGGGCGCGCGTCGCCTGTACGTCGTTGGGGGAGAGCGAGAGGATCTCGTTGTAGAGCTCGATCGCGCGGTCTGGGTTGACCTGGCGGTCGCGGTAGACCTGCGTGAGCCGCTTGAGGATGTCGAGGCGCTTGCGCGGGTCGACAGCGCGTTCGAGCTCGGCTTCCTGAACGCGCACCATGTTGTCCCACATGCGCGCCCGCTTCTCGATGCGCGCGATGTGCTTCTGGGGGCGCGGGTCGCTGGGGTACTCCGCGGTGAGGCGACCCCATGCATCCAGAGCGCCGTCGATGTCGCCGAGTCGCCGCTCACAGATGTCCGCGAGCTCGACGAACTCCTCGGCAAAGGCGGGGTCGGACAGCGGCGAGTGCTCGTCCTCGTACTCGGTCGCCTGTTCGATCTGGTACAGGATGAGGTCGCGCAGGTGCGACCAGTTGTGCTTGCGTCGCCAGTGCTCCTTGTAGCCCTCGAACGCGACCGCGTTGAACGGCTCGCGCTCGAGCACCTTGTAGAAGTACACGGCCGCGCGCTCTTCGAGCCCGAGTTCGTCGCGGTACACCGCCGCGGCGCGCAGCAGCGTCTCGGTGGCGATGTCGTCGGGTTCGTGGTCGAGCTGGGCGTCGAACAGGGCTGCGAGCGCGTGATAGTCCTTCGAGGACTCGTAGATGCGACGCAGCTTGTCCCACGCGATGCCGTCGGGAGGCTGGAACTTGCTCGCCTCTTCGTACAGCTGGCGCGCCTCTTCGCGACGGTGCAGCTTGTCTTCGAGAAGCTCGGCGCGGCGCAGCTGCAGCGGCACCGCGTCTTCGCCGTCGTAGTGGTACAGCCACTCGCGATACAGCTCGTCGAGCGCCAGCCAGTCCTCGGCGTCGATGAGCGTGTTCTCGAGGGCCGCAGAGGCCTGCCGATGCTCGGGCATCAGGTTCAGGCAGCGGCGAAGCAGCTTGAGTGCGCGGTCCTTGGTGCCGCGGCGGCGGGCAATCTCTGCCGCTTTGTAGAAGATGTCGGCCGCCTTGGTGACGCCGTCGTCGTCGGACTTGCCCGACGAGAGGTACAGCGCGCCGAAGGCCTGCAGCGCTTCGACATCGTCGGGAACGGCCTTGAGTGCGGCTTGCAGGTGGCGCGCAGCCGCAGCGACGTTGTCGGCGCGCTCGAACTCGATCCACGCGAGCCGGCGGTGATACTCGGCGATGCGGTGGCGCTCGCGGGTGGGGTCGAGACGCTCGATGACCCCGGCCATCAGGTCGGAGCATCGCTGCCACGCGCCCGCCTGACGGTAGAGCGCAATGAGGCGCTCGGACGCGATCATGTTGGAGGGCTCGAGGAGCAGGGCCTGCTCGTAGTGCTGGACCGCTTCGCCGACGGCGAGGAACTGCTCCTCGAGCAGCTCGGCGAGTTCGAGGTGGTGGCCCGCGGCGTCGCGAGAGGTCGGCGTGGCAGATAGCCGCCACCGCAGCAGCATGACGAGTTCCTTGTATGCGCCGAGCGCCTCGTAGAGCTTTCGCAGGCGGGCCTGCGCGCGCGCGTCCTCGGGCCTGAGCTGCACCGCGCGAGCAAGCACGGCCGCCGCGGTCTCGCGGTCTTTGACGCGCTCGATCCAAAGCTCGTATGACTGCAAGCAGAGTTCGGCCGCTTTGGCGTGTTGTGCAGCAGTGGTCTGGATTGCAGCTGCGTAGACGACCAACACGGTTGCGAGTGCGCGCCAGTCTTCCGCGTCGCGATACTCACGTCGTAAGGAGACGAACGCGGACTCGTTCGGGTCGCTGCGGAACTGTGTCAGCGCCGCAGGTTCGGTCGGGTACCGGACGGGGAGGGCGCTGGGGAGCGACACCGAGGGCGGTGGGACCGTGTCACCGTGCATGTTCGGCACGGCGGCTAGAGGCTGCGCAGCGACGTCGGACATCTACGAACTCGCGCGGCAAAAAGACCCGTCCGCGGCGTCCCAACGTACCATGAACAAAGTTCGGTCCGTCGGCCGGCAGGGGACGATCGCAGCGCACTGCAGGTCCGCGCAGTCGAACGAAGACTCGGGAACCTTCGGCGGGCACTCGATGCACGAATCGCGTCGCGCTCGGCCTTCGCGTCAGCCCAGCGTCAGCACGTAAACGTCGTACAGCGCATGCGTCCAGGCTGCGACTGCGAAGCCACGGACCTGGTAGACGAGCGCGAAGAACACACCGGCGAGACAGCGGTAGATGAACGCGGCGAAGGTGAACGCTTCGCCTGACGGGCCGATGTGGTGCGCGACGGAGAACAGCACGGAGGACACCGCGAGCGCGATGAGCCACGCCCGGCGCTTGCCCGTCAGCCCGGTCAGAAGCCAGGCAAGGCCGCCCATGATGAAGAGCCGAAAGAGCAGCTCTTCGTGAAAGCCTGCCCCGGCCGAGATGACGAGCACGTCGACGGGGTTGTTGACGCCGATGAACAGCCCTGGCAGCACGCCGAGGAACTTGCGCATCACGAACAGGATGATCGACCCCATGATGAGCGCGTAGATCGACGACTCGAGCAGCATCGGCCCGAACGCCTGCGGCGAGAACGAGCCACGCTTACGCAGCAGGACGATGACGGCCGCGTATGCGACGAGCAGCACCGTCATCGTGATCAGGTAGTTGGTGACGTCCTGCTTGCCGAGCTCGATGAGCGCCCTGGTCAGGAAGTCGACGCCGTTCTGGCCGCGGCCGCTGAGGATCCCGATCTGGTAGACGAGGAACAGCGGGAAGACCAAGATCGCACTCGACAGCCCGTCGAGGCGGCCCGAGAGGTACCGCCAGAGCGGATTTTGCGGCGAAGAGCTGCGGTCGGCGTCCGACATCGCAGCTCCATCGTGAGTCATCGGCGTGGCGCAGGCAAGCGCGCACGAAAAACGCGAGGCGCGGTGGGGTCACCGGCCTCGCGTCGGGCTTCGCGCCGCTGCGCTACTTCTTCGTGCGCGGCTTCTTGGTCGCCTTTTTGGAGACCTTCTTCTTGGACGCGGTCTTTTTGGCAGCCGGCTTCTTGGTCACCTTTTTGGAGACCTTTTTCTTGGACGCGGCCTTTTTGGCGGCCGGCTTCTTGGTCACCTTTTTGGAGACCTTTTTCTTGGACGCGGTCTTTTTGGCAGCCGGCTTCTTGGTCACCTTTTTGGAGACCTTTTTCTTGGAAGCGGTCTTTTTC
>JBCCQM010000210.1:0-14099 GCA_039024335.1 Myxococcota bacterium | reverse complement strand
GCGCTCGAGATCTATCACGATCGAATTCGCGAGACCGTGCTCCGCGACCTCAGCGACGACGAGCGCGCCGGCCTTCACCTCGAGATTGCCGAAGCGCTTGCAGCGACTGAATACGCCGACGCGGCCGACCTCAGCCACCACTTCCGCGAAGCCGGCGAAGACCAGCTCGCGTCGGTGCACACGATCGCCGCCGCCGAAGCCGCTTCCGAAGCGCTGGCGTTCGACCGAGCGGCGGAGCTGTACGAGGCCGTACTCGAGCTGGGGGTCCCCGAGGCCGATCGCGCGGGCCTGCGCCGACGACTCGGCGACGCCCTCGCAAGCGCAGGTCGTCAATACGAGGCGGCACGCGCCTACCTCGACGCCTCCGAGGGCGTGGACGAAGACGAACGCCCCGCGCTGCTCCGTGCCGCTGCCGAGATGATGCTGACCAGCGGGCATGCAACCGAGGGCCGCGAGGTGCTCCAGCGGATGCTGGCTGCGTTCTCGATGCGGCTGCCCAAGACGCCCGGGCGCGCCCTCGCCTCGCTGCTGGCCAACCGCGCTGCGCTCGGCATGCGCGGGCTCAAGGCCAAGGTCAAACCCGCGGACGAGATCGACGCACGCACCATCGGCAAGCTCGACGCGTGCTGGACCGCCAGCCGCGGTCTCATCTACAGCGATGGGCTCGTCGCGGCCGACTTTCACGCCCGGCACCTTCGCCTGGCGCTCCGCAGCGGCGACGCGATTCGAATCTCGCGCGCACTCGGCTTCGAGGCGCACCTGCTGGCCTCACTCAAGGCGGAGAACGGCCGCAGCAAGTGCTTCGAGCTCGTCGAGCGAGCCGAGGCGCTGGCGGAGAAGACCAACAGCGAGTACGCGCGCGGCATGGCACGGCAGGCCCGTGGTCACGTTCACCTGATGTTCGGCGACTGGAACGAGTGCCGCGAACACCTCGACACCGCCATCGAAGTCTTCCGCGAGCGCACGACGGACGCCGCCCAAGAGATCGGCTACTGCGAGATTCATGCGGCGCTGTGCGAGCAGCTGATGGGCCGCGTTCGCGACCTGGCCCCTCGGGCGCAGGACCTGCTTCGCGAGTCCACGCAGCGCGCTCACCCGTACGCCCAAGGCTACGCGCGCGGCATCCTCGGGCACGTCGTCTACCTTGCCGACGACCGCGTCGAAGAGGCTCAGGAGCAGCTCGATCGATACCGCGAGGAGCTGCCCGTCGGCTTTCAGGCCCACATCCTCAACTTCGTCGACACGATGAGCGCCCTGCTGCGCTACCGCGGCAAGATGGAAGATGCCTGGACGCTGCAGCAGGAGCGGCGCGAAGAGATCGAGGGGTTCGACGTGATGCGGGCCCCGTTCCCGAAGGGCGCGTACCTGTGGACCCTCACCCAGAACGCGCTGGCGATGGCTGCGCGGGGTGGCAGCACCGAGGAGTATCTGTCGGTCGCCCAGCGGTCGTCGCAGTCGCTCACCAAGCTTCCGCTCCGGCACGCCGAAGCGTTCGGCAAGCTCGGCCTCGCCTCGGTGTCGCTTCTCAACGGTGATGAAGATGCCGCTGCCCGTGACCTTCGCGAGGCCCTCACTCGCTTCGAAACCGGCAAGATGGAGATGTACGCGGCGCTCGCTCGGCTTCGGCTGGCTGCGCTCGTCGGTGGCAGCCAAGCCGACGAGCTCCGGGCCAACGCGCGGGCGTACCTCGAGCGAGAGCGGATCCAGGCCCCGGCGAAGCTGTTCGAGATGCTGGCGCCCGGAAGCGCGGACGCGATCGGCTGAGGTCAGCCGCCGGGCCATATGCACGCCCAGCACGGGCCATTCACCCCTCAGCGCTCGAAAGGCAGACCTCGATGCTGCGTACCGCGAACGTCTGCTCGGACTGCGTGTCCTGGTACGTACCCGCGGTGAACTCAAGACTCGTGTGCGTGTCCAGCATCGGTACGCTGCCACGCTCCATCCACGCGATCCCGTCGGCGGACTGGAGAAGCGTGGCTTGCCCTTGCCCCTCCCCATCGGTCGTGACCTCGACGCGAACCCAGGTCAACGCGGCATCACCGTTGGCTCGCGTGTCATCTGGACCGATCAGGCTGACGCCGCCTTCGAGCAGGACGAAGGGCGCAGGTCCGTCGCCGCCGTTGTAGAAGGTGAGCGTGCCCTGGGCGCCCGACTCCATGGGCCGTGCGCTGTACTCGAACGTCACCGAGGCACCCACGAAATCGACCCCGCCGGGAAACAACCGCGCCTTGTCATACGAGATGCCCTGCATGGGAGGGATCGTGAAGACGAGCTCGCCATCGACGAGCGCGAAGTCCTGACCAAGCGTGGTCCACTCCGGCCCGAGCTCGGCCGCATCGAAGTCGTCGAAGAACGCGACGTTACAGTCCGTCGGCACCGTGGACGTCGTCGTCTCGGCCCCGCCCGAGGCGTCGCTGGTCTCGGCGTCCCCCCCGGACGAAGACGCGTCGACGCTGGTCGACCCCGGAGGCATCGGTCCCGTGCTCAGTGCCCCGGACGCGCCCGCGGTCGTCGTCGACGCGACCATCCCCGTGCTGGTGTCCTCCGCGGGGACGCACGTATTGGAGAGCGTGCCTGCCAGCCCGCCGAACCGCCGTCCGCTGTCGCACTCCTCGTCGGGGAAGCTGCACCAGCCCTGCGGCTCGCAGAATCCTGCAACGTCGTTCTGGGCGCATTGAGAGTCTGCGGCGCACTCGAAGGTATCGCGGCAGCCACTGAGCCCCACCGCAACCGCGGCGCACATCACCATGCTCCCCAACCGCACTCTCCTCATCGTACCGTGTCGGAGGCCCGGTCGTCGCACCCCTGGCGAGACCCAACGGGCGCGGTAGGGTAGGCGCATGAAGGTTCGAGTCGCCGCCGCGCTCCTGCTCGCGTTGGTCGCCTGCCGGGAGCCGCAGCCCCTTCCGCCCGAGCGAGCCGAGTATGCCGGTACGTGGGAAGGCGACGGGGTGCGACTACAGATTACCCCCGAGGGAGGCGTCACCTACGATCGAAAGGTCGGCGCGGGCAACGAGCACGTCGAGGGCAACATCGCAGGCTGGAAAGGCGACGGCTTCGTCGTCGGCGCCATGACGGTGAAGACCGCCTTCGAGATCCCGACTCCACCCGAGAAGGTGAACGGGACCTGGACGATGACGGTCAACGGAATGACGGTCTATCGGCTCTCGCCCTGAACCGACTCAGGCGTGGCCGGCTTCGAGCTCTTCGGCCGTCGCGTCGCGGACGCTCTCGATCTTCACCGAGAAGTGCAGCTCCACGCCCGCGAGCGGGTGGTCGGGGGACACGACGACCTGCTCGTCGTTCGCATCGAGCACCCACAGGTGAATGTGGTTGCCCTCGTCGTCCTCGGCCACGAAGGACATGCCGGCGGCCGGCTCGACGCCCTCGAAGGCTTCGCGAGGAAGCGCCTGTGGCCCGGACGTGGGCTCGCCATATCCGTCTTCGGGCGCGACGACCACGTCGACTTCGTCTCCGACCGCCTTGCCCGTCAGCGCCTCCTCGAGGCCCACGACGATGTTGCCCGCGCCATGCAGGTAGGTCAGCGGCTCGCCGGGCTCCGACTTGTCGATCGTCTCCCCCTCGGCGTCCTTGAGGGTGTACTGGATCGAGATGACTTTCTTGTCCGCGACGGCGCTCATGAAGCCGGGACCCTACCCCAAGCCCGTCGGACAGGCTCAGCGCGATCTCACGCCTGCTCGACGCGCACCACCAGCGCGGTGATGTTGTCGACGCCACCGGCGTCGTTGGCCAGCTTCACGAGCGTTTGTGACGCCGTATCGATGCTCTGAAACCGCAACACGGTCGAGACGATGGTGTCGTCGTCGATCATGTCGCAGAGGCCGTCAGAGCACAGCAGGTAGATGTCGCCGAGCTCGTACTCCTCGACCAAAACGTCGACGAAGACCTGGGGTGCAAGGCCGAGCGCGCGCACGACGACGTTCTTGTGCGGGAAGTTCTCGGTCTCCTCCCCGCTCATCTGCTTCATGCGCTTGTAGTCGTTGAGCAGCGAGTGGTCTTCGGTGAGCTGGCTGATCTGGTTGCCGCGGATTCGATAGACCCGGGAGTCGCCGACGTGGCCTACGAAGAAGCGACCCTGCGCGAAGTAGATCGCGTCGACCGTGCAGCCCATGCCCTTCTTGCTGGGATCGCGCTTGCCCGTCTCGTGGATGAGCGTGTTGGCGAGCTTGATCGACACGCCCATCCGATCGCGTTCGGCATGGAGCGACGGCATCCGGAACGGCCACGTGTCGGTCCCCGCTTCCGCAGTGTCGGTATAATAGCGCCGTAACGTATCCACGGTGATCTGCGAGGCGACCTCGCCGCTCGCGTGTCCACCCATGCCATCGGACACCGCGCCCAGCGGAAAATCGTCGGCGATGAGGAAGTTGTCCTCGTTGTGGTCGCGCACCCGCCCGACGTCGGTGACGCCCGAGAAGCGAATCTTGAAGTTCCCGTCGATGAAGCTGATGCTCATGCGCCGCTCGATTACGGTACCAGCAGCAGCGCCCGCGGTGCTACGCTGCTCCGACGATGAGTGAGGGCGCTGGAGCTGGCAAAGCCGTCGATCTAGCGAAGGTGAGCCCTCCGAGGCTGCTGTTTGCGCTGCTACATCAGCGTTTCACCGGGACGATGGAGGTCCCGCAGGTCCTCGCTGCCGGCCAGCCCCCCGCGCCTCGCCACGTGTGGTTCACGGGCGGGATGCCGGTATTCACGAACTGGACGCACGGGCCCGACGTGCTCGGACAGGTCCTGCTCGAGCAGCGGCTCATCGACGAAGCGGCGCTCATGCAGGCGCTGGGGCAGATGGCGCAGGGCGGAGGACTGCTCGGCCAGGTCCTCGTGGCGCAGGGTTCGCTCGACGCCACCCAGCTGCAAGCCGCCCTCCGCCTGCAGTGCGCGCGCAAGCTGATGCACGTGTTCGCCCTGCGTAACGGCAACGCGACCTTGGTGCCGGGCAACCACGAGCTCACGCAGATGGACGGCGTCAACGTGCTCGAGCTGATGCTCGCCGCCGTCGGTCGCCACTACGACGAGCAGCGGGTTCACGCCGAGATGGGGGATGCGCTCACGGGACCCCTCAAGGTCACCGCGGCGTACGCCCGCTATCACGACCACTTCCGGTTCCGGCCGACCGACGCGCCCATCCTGACGGCGCTGCAGTCGGGCAGCGACTACACCACGCTGTCCCAGCTCGCAGGCGGCGGCGCGCGACGGGTCGCCCAGCTGGTCTACACGCTGTGGGCGTCGCAAATGATGTACACGGGTGCGGCCGCCCTGCAGGCCAAGAACGTTGCCGTCGCCCCGTCAACACCGCGTCCGACGCCAAAGGCAGCGCCACGCCCGACGCCCAAGCCTGCGCCCCAACCGGCTGCGCAACCCAAGCCCGCGCCCCAGCCGGCGCCCACGCCCAGCCCGGCGCCCGCAGCCGAGCCCGAGCCCGCCGCCAACGCGGGTGAAGCGGCCTTTCTCGACACGCTCGGGACGTTCGAGCGCCGCATCGAAGGCAACGCCAACCCATTCGCCCTGCTTGGCCTGGAGACCGACGCGACCCGAAAGGACATTCGTCGCGTGTGGTCCGACCTCAGCCGTCAGATGCACCCGGACGCGCTCCAGGCCAAGGGCTGGGATCACCTGCGAGAGCGGGTCAACAACGTGTTCGCGGCGCTGAGCGAGGCCAACACCACGCTGTCCAACAAGGAGGAGCGCGAGCGCATTGCCGCGGCGATCGAGCGCGGGGACGACCCCACCGCCACCGGCGATGCCGAGGCCGCCAACATGGCGCGCGCGGCGTTCGAGAGCGAGATCATCGCCAAGGACGCCGACCGGTACCTCCGCGCCAACAAGTTCGACATGGCGTCCTACGAATATCGGCGCGCGTTGGAGCTGATGCCCGACGAGCCCGACTACCAAGCGGCGGCCGTTTGGTGCGCATACAACCTCTCCGACCGTTCGCGTGCCGCGACGGCCCAAGCCGAACAACAGCTCCAGGCGATTCTCGAGGAGGCGCCCAACCTCGCGCGCGCGCTCCTGTGGCGAGGGCACGTGCTGCGAGACCTCGGTTCCCCCGAGGCTGCGATCATTTGCTACGAGCGCGCGTACAAGGCCGACAATCGGCTGATCGAAGCCCAACGCTTCATCCGAGCGATCAAGATGTCTCGCGGCCAAAAGGTCGAAAGCCCCAAGAAGCCCGCCGACGAGCGGAAGAAGGCGCGCGGACTCAAGGGGCTGTTCGGCAAGCGTTGAGCACGCCTGATCAGCCACCCGTCCCGACTCCGGCCCCGCGACTGCGAGAGGCCATTGCTCTGGACGCGCTCCGGAGCAAGCTGCTCGGCCGCGCCAGCGGCCCCCGTACCCTGGGCCGCTACGAAATCGAACGTGCGATCGGTCGAGGAGGCATGGCGGAGGTCTTCCAAGCTCTCGACCCGATGCTTCGGCGCACCGTCGCACTCAAGGTCGTCACGGGGGCCAACGTTCGTCGCGACCGACGCCGCATCGTTCGCGAGGCCCGCAACCAGGCAGGGGTTTCCCACCCCAACGTCGTCGAAATCTACGACGTCGGCGTCCACGAGGACGGTGTCTACATCACGATGGAGCTCCTACGAGGGCCCACGCTTCGAACCTGGCTCGAGGAGACACATCGTCCCTGGCGCAAGATCGTGGAGACGTTTCGGCACGCGGGCGAAGGGCTGCAGGCCGCTCACGACCTCGGGCTCGTCCACCGCGACTTCAAGCCGGCAAACGTTCTGTTGACCGAGGACGGTATCCCCAAAGTCGCCGACTTCGGCCTCGCGGTTCGGAGCCACGAAACCGCCTCGCACGCCAGCGTCGCAGGTCGGCCGAGCGACGACGTGCGCCTGACGCAGACCGGCCACACCATGGGCACGCCGATGTACATGGCCCCGGAGCAGCACCAGGGCGCCGTCCTGGATGCGCGTGCAGACCAGTTCAGCTTTTGCCTCGCGCTGTTCGAGGCGCTCTATGGCGACGTACCGTACCTGGCAACCACGCTGGAGCCCTTGGCGATCGAAAAGAATACGGGACCGACCCTCGCGCTCCCACGCCCCGAGGGCATGCCACGGCGACTCGAATCGGCCCTCGTCCGTGGATTGAGCCCGAAACCCAACGATCGTTGGCCATCGCTCGCCGACCTACTTCACGAGTTGGAGCCTCCGCACTCTCCGTACACCCATCCGGTGTTCCTCGGTGGACTCGGCCTGGCCGCCGTCGCAGGGCTCGCAGCGCTCTCCTCTTCCGAAGACGCGGGCGCTTGCCGCGATCCACTTGCCGAGTTGTGGACGCCCGCCCGCATCGAGCAGGTCGGCGCAGCGGTTGTGGACCACGCCGCCCCGGGCTCGGCCGAGACCTGGGACCGACTCGTCGACGAGATCGACGAATGGGCGGAACGCTGGAACACCGACCACACCACCGCGTGTGCGCTCACCGACCGAGACGAACGCACAGCGGCGGTGGAATGCTTGCACCGCGGCGCCGCTCGGCTCGACGCCATGCTGGTGGCGCTCAATGAGCCCGGACCCGACCCCCTTCGGCAAATCTCGGTGCGGCTGCCTCCACCGGCAGCGTGCTTGGACCCTGACGCCGTCCCGATGCCGCCCGAGGCCATCGAGATCGATCGCGAACTCGCGCGCATCGGAGCGCTCACTGCCCGATACCGCATCGCCGAAAGTCGCGAGCGTGCGAGCAAGCTACTCATTCGGGCGCACGAGGCCAAGCTGCCTTCGCTGGAAGCCGAGATCGCGTTCGAGCTCGGCGTCCTCGACACCGTCTTGATGAATACCAAGCGGGCGCAGTCGCACCTCGAACACGCGTATTTCCTCGCGGACAGCATTCACGACCACACCATCGCGGGCGACGCTGCGTCCAAGCTCGTGTTCCTCCTCGCCCAGAGCGGAAGAGACATTGCCGCCGAACGCTGGGTCGACCTCGCCCATGCGCACGTCGTACAGGCCGACGACGTGAGCGTGCAGGCAGCGTTTGCTCTGGCGCAAGGCATGCTCGAACACGCCCGCGGCAACTTCGACGTCGCTGAGAAACATGCCCTGCGCAGCGCCTCCTTGGCATCGGAAGGCTGGGGCCCAAGCCACGTCTACGTCGCCATGGGCTACGCGAACGCCGGCTACGCGCAAGTCAGCCGCGGGGCGCTCGATGAAGGCATCGCGACGCTGGAGCGTGCGCTCGAGGGCTACGCGAAGGCGGGCGGCGCTCGCGTCCCGGAACAATCGATCGCGATGACCAATCTCGGCTTGGCGCTGTACCGCAAAGGACGCTACGCGGATGCCCTGACTCGGTTCGACGAGGTGCTCGAAGCCCGCCACGGACACGAGGGGACCTCGGCCGATGACCTTGGGCGTCTGAACGTCAACCGAGCCCTGTGCCTCGCTGAGTTGGGGCGCACGGCCGAGGCGGTGCAAACGCTCTCGACGGCGCGAGCACAGTTGATCGAGACGCTGGGCCCGCAGCACCCGCTCATCGCTCAGGTCGATATGAACGAGGGCGTCATCCAGCACACCGTCGGCAACGTTGCGCAAGCTCGCAACGCCTACGAACGCGCCTGGGCCCAACAGGTCGACCGCTTGGGTGCGGACCACCCGACCACGGCCAACACCG
The DNA here is from genome assembly GCA_039024335.1 of Myxococcota bacterium. Taxonomy (GTDB): domain Bacteria; phylum Myxococcota_A; class Polyangia; order Nannocystales; family Nannocystaceae; genus CAJXVA01. The sequence goes on along the minus strand of JBCCQM010000210.1, from coordinate 5,471 downwards.
AGCACAATCTCGGCGTGGCGTTGAACGCCTTGGGGGAGCCGGAGGCCGCTCTCGCACACTTGCAACGGGCTCGAGCCGTCTTCATCGAGACCCAGGGCCCCGACGGAGACCACACACACATCGCCGGCCTCGAGATGGGCGCAGTCCTCCATGCGCTGGGTCGAGACGCTGAAGCCCTGCCGCTCATCGAGACCTCGCTTGCTGGTCTACTGGCCAAGGCCGACGAAAACTCGCGCTGGGTCGTCCTCGCCCGGATGTATCGGGGGCGAGCCCTCCGAGGCCTCAGGCGCCTCGACGCCTCCGAGGCCGAGCTGGCCCGCGCGCAGGCGAGCTTCACGGCGATGCCCTACCAAGACACGAACCTCGGCGCGGAGCTGAGCCTTGACCGTGGTCGCACGCTCGTGGCGGTCGGGCGACGCGCGGCGGCCCGAACCCTGCTCGACGACGCCATCACGCTCGCCACGAATGAACCTGCCGCCGCACAGTGGCTCGATGAGCTCCGCGCCTTACGCGACACGCTCGAGTAGCTCCGCCAGCGCATCGTAGATTTTGCTGCGTTCGCGACGAAGCCGCGCGACGCTTCGGACCGCGCGCGCTCGGGTCAGCCGCACCCGGATCGCGCGCGCCGTTTCTCGCGCCACCACCCAGTAGCGCAGCGCGACCGCACCTCCGACCGCGCTGATCGCCATCGCCATCACGGCCGCCGAGACGGGCGCGTCGGGAATGCGAGGGTAGCCTGCGTGCAGCTGCTGGTGGCCAAGCCCCGCAAGGACGCCGACCACGAGCCACGTGATCGGAAACAGCAGCGCACCAAGCACCAGCTTCACCGTCGCTTCGTCCTTGCGCCGCTTGCCCGCCAGCTTTGCAACCGCGACCAAGAGCCCGGCGGTGGGCAGATTCACGAGATAGCCGACGAACACCAGCGGTGGGAGCAGCAAGAACACCGCGAGCGACTGCAGCGCCAGCAGCGTCACCAAGCGCGCCGACTGCAGCGCCGGCGGCTCGTCGAGGTCGTAGTCCTCCAGCTGCATCGAGCGCAGGTCTTCGTCGTAGCGAGCAACGCGAGCCCGAAGGTCGTCGGTGCGCTGGGGGTCGCGCTCTGATGCGGCCAGAAAACCGTCGCGCACCTCGGCGAAGCCCAGCACGCGCTCGCCGATCGTGGTCTTGCCCGGGGTCTCTCCGGCTCGGTGCGCCCGCTCGGCGCGAACGAGGCGGCGCGTGCGGTGAAGCAGGTCGTGGACCGCCCAGCTATCCGTTGCGTGGACGACGTCTTGCAGCGCCGTCTCCATGTGCTCCGTCAGCCGACGCGCGAGCGCGCGAACCTCTTCGCTCTCGACGTCGGCCTCGGGGGTGATGTCGAGCTCGGGCGGCAGCTGGAGCGGCGAATGGAACGCCACGAGCGCGTTCGACCGAAACATCTGCTTGTCGTCGTAGTGCAGCCCGGCAGGAACGATCGCCGGTGGCTCCCCTTCAGGCGAGAGCTGCCGCGCGCGGTAGTACAGCCGCGCGGCCCCCGTCTTGAGCGCCTGCAGCCCGGAGTGATCGTGGGAGTCGCCCTCGGGGAACAACGCCGACAGCGATCCGTCCGCAATGCGCTGCGACAGCGCTTCGAGACTCTTGCGGTTGGCCTCGCGCCGGGCATCGACCGACGTGTCGCCCATGTCCGACGCCCGGTAGATCGGCACCGTCCCCACCTCGCGCAGCAGCGTGCCCACGAGCGGGTACGAGAACAGCCCGTGCCGCGCCCCGAAGACGATTGGGCGGGGACACTGGGTCAGAATCAACCCGGGATCCACCAGCCCGTTGGGGTGCCACGACACGACCAGGCCGCCGCGTTCGGCCGGCACGTTGTGAGAACCGGCCACCTCGACCCGGCGAAAGAACAGGTTCACCACGGCGCGCAGGCCAACCTGAATCCATGGGTACGCGCCAGGCATCGAAGAGCGTGATCCTACCTGATAGCCTGCGCTTGATGGTCGATGCGACCGCGCCCAGTGAGCCCCGCGTTGCGCACTACCTGTTTGCGCATCGAGCCGTGCCGCGGGCGTTTCTCCGAAATCCGCCTGCCATCATGGGCATCCTCGGGTCGGACGACGGGATGCGATTTCTCGACGGCATGTGGGGCGTGATGGACGATGCGCTTCAGCCCGAAGAGCGGGTCGGAGACACCACGATCTCGCTGCGGTGCTATGCCCTGAAGCAGGACATTTTCTTGGCGTTGGTCACCATGCCACCCGTCGCGCGACCGCTCGAGGCGTACTTCGTCGCGTGTGCGGCCCGGCTCGACCCCGACCCGTTCGCGCGAGCGTTCACCCTCGACTGCGCCAGCATTCCCGGCGAACCCGAGGACACCGGCATCCTCGAGTGGACGGCCGAGGGCGAAAGGACCCTGCTCGAGCCCCGGTGTCCACCGGACGCGTCGTCGTTCATCGATACGCTCGAAGCCCTGCTGCTCGCCGAACACGCCTGAGCTCGCCAGCGACTGCTAGGGTGCGGCGTGGATCTCGACGTCGACTTCGCCCGCGCTCAGTTCCCCGCTCTTCAGTCGCCGTGGGCACTGTTCGACAACGCCGGCGGAAGCGTCACGCCGCGCGTCGTTGCCGATCGCGTCCACCATTACATGCAGCACCACCAGGTTCAGCTCGGTGCGAGCTACGGACTCTCGCAGTCGGCGGAAGCTGCGGTGCGCGCAGGCGAGGCCACCGCGGCGACGCTGCTCGGGGCCTCGGTCGCCGAGACCATCGTGGGCCCGTCGACGACGGCCAACCTCAACACGCTGTCGCTAGGCATCGGCGCGCTGATGAACCCCGGCGACGAGATCATCGTCACCAACCTCGACCACGAATCCAACATCGGCTGCTGGCGTCGCATGGCTTCGCGGGGCGACCTCGTCTTGCGGGAGTGGATGCTGCGCCCCGAGACCGCCAGCCTCCACCTCGACGACCTGCGCGACCTGCTCACGGACAAGACCCGGATGGTCGCCTTCACCCACTGCGCCAACGTCGTCGGCGCAATCCTCGACGTGCCGACGATCGTCGCCGCGATCCGAGAGAACCGTGCCGACACGATCGTCGGCGTCGACGGCGTCGCCTATGCACCGCATCGCCACGTGGATGTGAAGGCGTGGGATGTCGACCTCTACAGCGTCAGCCTCTACAAGGTGTACGGGCCGCACCTGGGCTGCGTCTATGGCCGCGAATCGCTGATCCTTCACGCTGCGGGCCAAAATCACGAATTCATCCCCGAGAGCCAAATCCCGTACAAGTTTCAGCCGGGAAACGTCACGCACGAGCTCGCTGCGGGCCTGCCGGGCATCACCGACTACTTCGCCTCCATCGCCGACCGTCATCAGGTTCCCGAAGGCGATCCGAGAGCCCGTCACGCTGCGGTCTTCGACCTCTTCTCCGCGCACGAAGCCAAGCTCGCCGCGCGTTTGCTGGAGGGACTGAACGCCCACGACGCGGTCACCGTTCTCGGTCCCTGCGTGCCGGATCCGGACGTTCGCGTGCCCACAGTTGCGTTCACCGTCAAAGGTCGCGATGCGAGCGCGCTTCCGCCGATCTTCGACGAACGCGGCGTAGCCCTGCGTTACGGCCACTTCTACGCCAAGCGAGCCATCGACGCCCTCGGCCTCGCCGACCGCGGCGGTATCGTCCGAGTCAGCCTCGTCCACTACAACACCCTCGACGAGGTCGACCGCTTCCTGTCGATCCTCGGCGAGATGTAGGCACGTCCGGACGTGGTCCGGCCCACCAAGGTTACGGTCGTGGGATGCGAGCCGGCGCGAAGCCCGGCCGATGCTGAACGCGACCGCTGGCGCGGGGGGTGACGCGACGGGGCTTCGAAGCTAGTCTTCCCCGCAGTCGCGCGGTGGGTCCGCGCCGTCGGAGCACGTCATGTCTTCTCGTCTTGCCTTCGTTTCCACCTCTCTTCTTCTCGGCCTGAGCCTCACCGCCTGTGGTGACGACGGCGGCAGTGCCGGCGAGACCGAGAGCGCCGGGTCGACCACGAGCCAAAGCTCGACCGACCCAACCACGGACACGCCGACGACCGGCGGGCCGACGACCGCTTCCACGACCGCACCGACGACCGCAACGACCACCACGCCGACGACCACCACGGACCCGAGTGACACGGATCCAAGCGACACGGTCGACCCCGACACGGGTGACACGACGGGCACCAAGACCGAGTGTCCCTACGAGACGGTCGACGGCAAGGTCGGCGTTGGCCTCGAGCTCGTTGCCTCGGGCTTCAACCACGCGCTCGACGTCGTCGGCGACCCGATCGACCAAGACGTCCTCTACGTCGTCCAGCACGGCGGACAGATCAAGCGCATCGAGCCCGGCATGACCGAAGCACCCGCCGACAACTGGCTCGACGTCGGCGTGACCGGCGGCTCGGGTGGCAACGAGCAGGGCCTCTTCAGCCTCGCGTTCCACCCCGACTACGCCAGCAACGGCCTCATCTACATCTCCCACACCCCAGCTGGCGACGGCGGTGACGTGTTCGTCACCGAGTACGTGGTCAACGACGGCGTCGTCGACACGGGCTCGGCCCGTGACGTCATCGGTATCGCCCAACCGTACGGCAACCACAACGGTGGCCAGATCGCGTTCGGCCCCGACGGCATGCTCTACATCGGCATGGGCGACGGTGGCGACGGAGGCGACCCCTGCAACTCCGGCCAAGACGGTGACGCGCTGCTGGGCAAGATCCTGCGCATCGACCCCGCCGCGGACGGCAGCCCCGACACCACGCCCGGATGCCCTGGCGGCGGCTGCAACTGCTCGGGCCTCAGCGGCTTCGACTACACCATTCCCGCCGACAACCCGTTCGTGGGCGACAACAGCGTCCGCGACGAAGTGTTCGCGACCGGTGTCCGCAACCCGTGGCGCTTCTCCATCGACCGCGACAACGGCCTGCTCTACATCGCAGACGTCGGCCAGAACGCGTGGGAAGAAGTCAGCATCGCGGAGGCCGGAGATAACCTCGGCTGGCGCCCGATGGAGGGCAACCACTGCTTCGCCGGTGGCTGTGACGAGAGCGCGGCGCCCGGCGGCTACAACGAGCAGAATCTGCGCGCGCCGATCGCGGAGTACGACCACAGCGTCGGCCAGTCGATCTCGGGCATCGGCCTGTACAAGGGCTGCGAAGTCCCGTCGTTCGACGGCGTGTACTTCTACGGTGACATCTTCACGACCAGCGTCTTCGCGGTCGTTTGGGACGGAAATACCGCCACTTCGCTCGGTGCCGTCGCCACCATTCCAAACAACCTCGTTCCCTACGGTGGTGGCACCAACGCGTACGGAGACGTATTCATCGCTGCCAACCCGAACCCGTACATTGGCGGCGGCCCGGGCTCGGTCTTCCGCATCACCGCGTCCAAGTAGAACGTCGACCGCATCGTGAAACAGCGCGGCCTCCTTCGGGAGCGCCGCGCTTTTTCATTTTTTCACCGCCCCCCCCGG
>JBCCQM010000209.1:0-14127 GCA_039024335.1 Myxococcota bacterium | reverse complement strand
GGGCGCTCACCGCTGACGGCCGTCGCAATTGCAACGACGGCCGCCCTCCTCCCCCTGCTTGGGCTTTGGAGAACTGCCGTCGTCGGGGCTGCCCCGCTTAGCGGCGGACCTCGCCACTGACGGTGCAGCCTGGGTCCGCGTTCAATGCGGGCCTCAGCACTTGTCGCTGCCGAGCTGGCCCCACGCGTGCTCGCAGTAGTGCTCTGCGAGTCCACCGTCGACACCGCCGGCCTGCTCGCAGAAGCCGCCGAAGCAGCTCAGCGTGACGTCGTCGAGCGCCTCACAGGCGGTCATGCACTCGGCCGAGTCCGCGTACGGGTACGCGTCGTAGCTGGCGCAGTTCGCCTCCATGCAGGTGCAGAACGCTTCGCACAGCTCGCTGCCCGCCGTGTCGCCTTCGGTGTGGTCGTGGTCCGTGTCGTCATGGTCGGTGTCGTGACCATCCGTCTCGTGACCGTCGGTGTCGTGGTGGTCCGTATCGTGACCATCGGTGTCGTGATGGTCGGTGTCGTGGTCGTGCGTGTCGCTTTCCGACTCGTGGTCGTGCGAATCGCTCTCCGACTCGTGGTCGTGCGAGTCGCTCTCCGACTCGTGGTCGTGCGAGTCGCTCTCCGACTCGTGGTCGTGCGAGTCGCTCTCCGATTCTTCGCCTTCGGTCCCGTGACCGTGGGGCTCTTGGCAGGAGGCCTGGCCGTTGTGCTCATCGCAGATGAGGTCGGACTGGCAGTCGTCGGCGCTGTTACACGGAGCGCCGACCGCACCCCCGCTTGCGTTGTCGCAGGCGCCGAGGGCGAGGGAAGCCAAGAAAATCGAGCCAATGCTGAGGCGTCGCATAACGAGTGGAGAATGCAGCCAGGCGGGGTCTCGATCGCGTGACCGGATGTCGCACTGCGACGCCCTGTCGCGCCGTGGAGTACAACGGGGCGGTCCATGCCCGCCTCGCGCCGCGATTCGCTGCTCGTCCTCCCCGGTTTGGGGTCCGGCCGCAGCGCGATCGTGCTCAGCGCGGTGTTGCTGGGCGTCATCTTCGTATCCCGCGTCGCGCTCCTGCCGGACGGACCCTGGGAACAAGACGAAGCGCTGTTCGCGGCCGGTGTGCTGGACTTCGACGTCACCCGGCATCGCCCTCATCCCCCGGGCTTCGTCGGATGGATCGCCCTGGGAACGCTCCTGTACCCACTCGTGGGGGATCCCGTCTTCGCGCTGCAGCTCGCCTCCGCCCTCGCCTCGGTCGTCCTCTTCGCCGCGCTCGCCCACGCGCTGGCCCGACTGACCCAGGGTCCAACCGCGACCCTCGCCGCGGCCGCGTTTTCGCTCAGTCCGCTGGTCTGGGTCCATGCTGGCCGGGCGTTCTCCACGACACCGGCCCTCGCCTGCGCGGTGGCGGCGATCGTCGCATGGCCGCGCGGTCCCAGGGTCCACCGCCTCGGCTGGGTCTTGCTCGCGTGCGCCGCGACCATTCGCCCCCAGCTGCTCCCGGAGCTGTGCGTCCTCGCGCTGCTCGGTCTCACGGACCCAGGGTCCGACCGCGCGACCAAGCTCCAGGGCGTCACCCTGGCTCTGGGGGTCGTGGTCCTGGCGACGCTCGCGGTCCTCTACGGAGGCGGCCCGTCACCGTCCGCGGTGGCGCGCGCGTTCGCTGACCACTTCGGCCGCCACCGCGGCGGCCTCGACCGCACCGTCTCGTTCGCCTCGCTGGGCCTCGTCCGCGGGCTGGGACATCCCGCCGTCGCCCTGGCGGTGCTCGCCGCCGCAGCCGTCGGCTGCGTCCGCGCCCTGAGAACCAACCGAACCCAGGGACTCTGGCTCCTGGCCCTGATGGCCGTGACCGCCGCAGCCATCCTCCGACTGCACCACCCCGGCTTTCCACGGTATGCCGTCGCCCTGCTCGCTGCGCTGCTGCCCGCCGCCGCGCTGGGCCTGGATGCGCTCGGTACCCGATGGTCCCGCGTGGTCTGCAGCGTGGCCATCGCCGTGGGCAGCGTCGCGTCCCTGGGTCCCCTGTTCTCGATGCAGGACGCCCCGCTGCCGCCGGTCGCCGCTGCCCGGCGTGCCCTTCAGGACCCGAACATCACCGCCCTCGCGTACAGCCACGGCGTGTTCTCGTTTGCGCGACTCGAGGCAGAGCAGGCCGGCGTCACCACCGTGGACGTTGGGGACCCGGCGGTGCCGGTCCGGCTGCCCGCGGGCGCCTACGCCATCGAAGGCCGCACGCTGCACTTTCTCGACGGGGTCACGGCCTGCACCTACGACCTGCCCGGTGCGTCTGCCCGCGCCATGACCCTGGGACAGCGCCGGTTCGACCGGGCGCGACTCGGGCGCGACGTGGTCGTCCTCGGTGACGGCGTCTTTCGCCCCGAGCGGGATGTGGACACAGAGCGCTTCGCGTGGCTCGGGCCCGGGGCCCAGTTCCACGTGCCTGCGGGCGCAACCGCGCTGCAGCTGCGCCTCACCGTGCCCGACACCGGCGCGCCGCAGCCGATCACCGCGACGACGACCCAGGGTCCGCAGGCCGCCCGCACGCTGATGGAGGGACCCGGGGCCCTCGCCGTACCGCTGTCGGACTGCACGTCGGGATGCACCGTGAGCCTCACGCTCGAGAAGGTCTGGCATGAAGTCGGGGACCCACGGTCCCTGACCGCCCGGCTCGACGCGGCATGGGCCGAAGGGCCTGCGTTCCATCCTGCTTACGGCCGATGGTCCCCGGGCGAACCGCGGTCCCTCCGGGCGCACGACGTCCAGCTGGACGGGGTCGAAGCGCCGGAGACCTTTGGCGGCGGGCGCCGCGGCGCCTGGACCGGACCCAGGGTCCATGCGCGGTTTCCAGCCTCGGCCGGTACGCTCGAGGTCGAGCTCGCGCGCCCGGACCACGTCCCAGGGCTCGTTCAGCTCCGGACCGGCGCGGAGGCGCAAACCCTCGAGATCGGGCCGAAGCGGACCACGGTGACGCTGAAGACCGATGCGCCCGGCGGCATTGCCGACCTGTGGATCGACACGCCGACCTTCGTGCCGGCAGAGGTTCGTGACGGCACCGACGATCGACGGACCCTGGGTCTCATCCTGTACGGGGTGACGAGCCGCCCGGCGAACGACCCTTGTGGACCTCAGTGACGTATTCTTGGGCCGCACGCACGACCCATGACGACCTACGACCTCAAGATTCAGGGCGGCACGCTGATCGACGGTACCGGCGCGCCACGTTCCACGGGCGACATCGGCATCAAGGACGGGCGCATCGTAGACGTCGGCGCGTGTGATGGTTCCGCCGCGGAGACGCTCGATGCCAGCGGCGCAATCGTGACCCCGGGCTTCACCGACCTGCACACGCACTACGACGGACAGGTGTCCTGGGACCCGGACCTCGCGCCCTCATCGATCCACGGCGTGACCACGGCGATCACCGGAAGCTGCGGCGTCGGCTTTGCGCCGTGCCGCCCCACGGACCACCGGCGGCTCATCGAACTGATGGAAGGCGTCGAGGACATCCCCGGCGTCGCGCTGGCCGAGGGCCTGACCTGGAACTGGGAGACGTTCCCCGAGTACATGGACGCGATCGACGGCTTCCCGCACGCGATCGACTTCGCGGTGCAGGTGCCCCATGACGCGATGCGCGTCTACGTGATGGGTGAGCGCGCGACGCCCGGCTCGATCGCGACGCCCGAAGACATCGAGCGCATGCGCGCCATCACGCGCGAGGCACTCGAGGCCGGCGCGGTCGGGTTCTCGACCGGCCGCACCAACAACCATCGCACGGCCCGCGGTGAGGCCACCCCCGCCTCCGAGGCGACGATCCCCGAGCTCATCGGCATTGCGCAGGCGTTCGAAGGCATGAACCGCGGCGTGCTGCAGGCGGTCAGCGACTTCGACATGGCCGACGACCGCTTCGACGAAGAGTGGGACGTGCTCGAGCAGATGCTTCGAGCCGCCGGCGGCCGCCCCATGTCGATCTCGCTGATGCAGCGCGACCAGGCCCACACCCAGTGGGAGCGGATCCTCGAGCGGGCCGAGAAGACCAACGCCGCCGGACACACGCTGCGCCTGCAGGTCGCGCCCCGCCCCATCGGCGTGCTGCTCGGCTATGGCGCGACGTTTCACCCGTTCATGGGCTTTCCGGCCTACCGCGAGATCGCCGACAAGCCGTTCGCCGAGCGCATCGAGATCCTCAAAGATCCTTCGTTCAAAGCGAAGCTGCTCTCGCAGGAGCACACGCGGCTGTCGGGCGACGGCAGCTCGATCCCCCCGCTGGCCGACGTCCTGCTGGCGCGCATCGACATGGTCGCGATGAAGCTCTACCGGCTGGGTGAGGAGCCGAACTACGAGCCCGACCCGATGACGTGTATCGGCGTGGAAGCGTCGCAGAAGAAGGTGTCCGTCCTCGAGTGCATCTACGATGCGCTGCTCGAGAACGACGGCACGACCCTGCTGTACTTCCCGCTGTACAACTTCACGAGCATGAACCTCGACGCGGTCCACCGCATGCTGACGCACCCGCTCGCGCTGCCGGGGCTCAGCGACGGTGGTGCCCACGTCGGGACGGTGTGTGACGCGAGCTTTCCGACCACGCTCCTGACGCACTGGGGCCGCGACCGCGAAAAGGGACGCATCGAGCTGGAAACGCTCGTGCGCATGCAGACGCGCGACACGTCGCGCTTCGCAGGCATCGTCGATCGCGGGACGCTCGAGCCGGGCATGCGCGCGGACATCAACGTCATCGACTACGACAACCTGCGTCTTGGGCCGCCCAAGCTCATCCACGACCTGCCTGCAGGTGGGGCGCGCTTGATGCAGCACGCGACGGGGTACGTCGCGACCTACGTACGTGGCATCAAGGTGGCCGAGAACGGCTCACTCACCGGAAACCGACCCGGCCGGCTCGTCCGCGTCGGTCACTGATGGTTCTGCCGAGGCGTCCGCGCTCGTCGATGACGTGGACGCCTTGGGCGTGGTTCGCCACGCGACCGCGGCCGCGCCGAGCAGGGGCCCCGCGTACGCAAGCGCGTTGACCCAGCCGTAGCCGACGGCCTCGAAGGCGTAGTTCAGCGTCATGCGTGGGCCCTCGGGCACGCTGGGCAGGGCGAGCAGCGGGTGAATGCTCAGCAGCGCGGCCGCCGTGCATGCCGCGGCAACCCCCAGCAGCACCGCCCAGCGAAGGCGCACGCCCGCAGACTCGACCAGCAGGCGAACGACCAGCATCACGACGAAGAACGCAACGAGGACGGCCCCGAACACAACACCAACCAGCGACGGCACGGTCCACGAGGCCTCGCCGACCGGGATCGGCTCCGTCAAGATCGCCCCCCAATCGATCGCGACGGCCGCCTCCGGGCCCAGCATCGACTCGGCGTACGCGGGCACGCCCGTCGTCACCCGCAGGCCGAAGCCCACGGCGTAGACGAGCAGCAGGAAGAGCGCACCGATCCCCGCATCCGCAAGGCGCTTCACCCGAACACCTCCACGAACACCACCGTCACGGCGCCATCGTCGGCGACCTCGTAGACCAGCTTGTACGGAGACGAGCGACGCCCGTCGTAGAACACCCGGCCGCGCATGTAGAGCTTGCCGTCGAGGATCGGCTCACGGACCGCGTCCCACGTCGCTCCCCACAGCCCGACGGCGGTGGGTGGCGCAGGGGCAGCCTCGACGATCGCGGCGTGCAGCGTCTCCTCGATCGCCCCTTTGTGGGAACGCACCACCGCCGCCGTCGCGGGGTCGAGCGCGTCGAGCCGCTCGAAGTACTTCTGTTCGTTGAGGTTGGTCAGACAGCCGCCGAGCAGCAGCGTCGCCACGACGAGCGCACGAAACACAACGCAGGGTACCGCGCGACGGCCCCGTCCTACGGGCATCGGTGCAGCACAGGCTTAAACGAACGCGCCCGGCACGTCGAGACGCACCGGGCGGATCCGGGGGGTCGACCTAGGCGCGGCCGACGATCTTCTGCACGATGACGTCGGGGCTCGGCGCCGAGGCGCTGGAGTTCGTCTCCAGGGTGATGATCACCTCGAACTTGCTGTGCGGCGTGGTGGCCTTGAGCGTGCCGCGGCGACGCTTCTCGGAGTAATCGAGCAAGCCCAGCTTGGTCACGCCGTGACCGGGGACGGCGATCCACACCGCGTAGGCCTTGTAGTTGGGGCCGAGTCGATGGGGCGGCGCCAAGTGGTCGACCGAAACGTTCAGCTCGCGGAGGTCGTCGCGGTTGACCTTGACCTTCATCTTCGCGTGGGCGGCGTGGGTCGGGGCCTTTGCGTCCATCTTGTAGCGAGACGCGCAGCCGGTGCCGACCGCGGCGAAAAGACCCAGGGCAAGAACGGAGTGGAAAGCGCGTCGCATCACGATAGGTCAGACGCATCCTGCCCCCGCCGCATTGGCTCCGTTCACGATCCGTTTGCGCGGAGCGTCTCCGGCAGCAGCGCATGCCAGTTGATCGTGGCCTGAAGGCGCGTGAGCACCGAATAGAAGCCCCACTGCAGCCGATTGATGAACGTGTAGTCCGCCGGCATCGGGGGCAGCTTGGGCATGCGGGGCAGCATGCCCCGACCGAAGATCAGCGCGCGCTTGCCCTCCACGGCCTTGTCGTTGATTTGCGCGACCCACTCGGGCGTGAACGCGAAGTCTCGATCGTACAGGGCCGGCTCGATCATGAAGAGGAACAGCTCGCGATAGAACGTCGCCACGTCGGGATCGCCTCGGTCCAGGCCCAGCGCATGCGCGAGCGCGCGATCGAACGCCGCCCAGTCTTCGGCCGCATCCGTCCGGGCCGCTCGGATCGCCGCCCGCATGTAGCCACGCATATCCTCGGCCATGGCCGCGGGGATCTCTTTGACGCACCCAAAGTCGAGCAGCACGACCGTCCCGTCGTCGCGAAACAAGTAGTTGCCCGGGTGCGGGTCCCCATTGAACGTGCCGTGAACGTACAGCGAGTCCGACGCCGACTTTGCCAGCGTCGCCGCCCACCGGTTGCGCAGCGCTTGCGGAGCGTCCGTGACGTCATCGAGCGCCTTGCCATGCTCGAACGCCGAGGTCAGGACGCGCGGCCCCGAGTGCTCGACGAACACCTTCGGCACGACCAGCCCCGGAACGTTGGCGAACATGTCGGCGAAGCGCTGCTGCATCCGCGCCTCTCGCTCGTAGTCGAGTTCCTCTTCCATCCGCGCGCGAACCTCGGCCAGCACGTTCCCCGCGAACGCGGCGTTGCTGCTCGCCCCCATCAAGGCCATCAGCGGGCCCGCGAACGACTTGGCGCCGTCGAGGTTCGCGAGGTCTGCCCGCATGGCGTCGGCAATGCCGGGGTACTGAATCTTGACCGCGACCGCGGTGCCGTCGTGCAGCGTTCCGCGATGGACCTGCCCGATCGACGCTGCCGCGAACGGCTCCTCTTCGAGCGTTGCGAAGTGCTCGGTCCAGTCGCCCAGCGTCTCCGTGAGTACCTGCTGCGTGCTCGACCACGGCAAACTCGGTGCGTCACGCTGCAGTTTGGACAGCACCCGACGGAACGCGGGCTCCGCTTCGGCCGGCAGCGCGCCATCGATGTACGAGAGCATTTGTCCCAGCTTCAGCCCCAGACCCTTCAGCTCGCCCAGCTGCAGCAGCATCTCTTCGGCAGCTTTGACGTGAACGGGGCCCTCGGACTGGGTCGATTTGCCCCGACCGGACGCTCGTGACACAGCGAGCGGCACGGCCTTCCGCGCCATCCACACCATCTTCGAGAGACGTCTCAATCGAGATCCCGAAACACGGTCGGCCACGTCACGCGTATACCGCTCGAACGGGCGCGTGCAACGGGCGCCCTTTCGTCGCGAGACGACCTGCGTTATGCCCCACCCGATGACTCGTCGTTCTGTCTCCGTGAGCTCGGCTTGTGCGGCCCTGCTGCTGGCGTTCGGGTGCGACGACGGCAGCCGCTCCACCGCCGAGGCCCCGCCCGCCGCCGCAACTGCGGCTCCCGAAGCGGCCTCCGACGCCGAGCCGGATCCGGTCGTCGACGAAGACGCGGCGGGAGAACAAGCCGTCGCCTCGCCGCCCGACGCAGGCGTGGTGGCCGACGCTCCGCCCGCGCCGAAGGTCAAGCCGGAGGACTACGGCACGCTCCACCCTCCGACGCCGGCCCCGGCCGAAGACGACCTCACCGTCCACGCGATCGCCGGGTTCCCCGTCGTCACCGTGTACGCCGAGCCCAACCTCGAGTCCCCGCGCCTGGGCCACATGCGCCTGGGTCAGCGCACGATGGTGACCACCTCGGTCCCCGACGAAGGCGAAGGCTGCAAGAAGGGCTTTCACGCGCTTCCGACCGGCGGCTACGCCTGCGCCAGCAAGGGACTGCTCGTCGACGCGGAGAAGGAGCCCTACATGCACCTTCCGCCGCCGGCCCCTCGCGTCGACCAGCCCCACCCCTACGACTACGTCGCGGTGGCGCGCGACGGCACCGCGATGTGGTGGCGCCCGGCCGACGCCGACGAGCGCATGCTCGCCGACGAGAAGTATCAGTCGACGCTGCCGGTCGAAGAGCGCAAAGAGGTCAAGAAGCCCAGCGCGAGCGGCGACGCCAAGAGCGGGGACGTCGAGAAGAAAGACGACGACGCCGCGCTTCCCGGCGTCCTGGACGATGCACCCGAGACCGCGGCCGAGCTGACCGAAGCCGAGAAGGCCGAGATCGAGCGCAAGAAGGCCGAGGCGGCCGCACGTGCCGAGGCCCGGCGCAAAGCCGAAGAAGAGCGAGCCGCCGAGCTCGCCAGGAAAGCCGCTCGCCTGCCCCTCACGCCCGGCACGCCGTTCATGGCCAAGGGCAACATCCTCAGCGTGGGTCAGAAGACCCGCGACAAAGGGCGCACGTGGCTGCACACGGCGCGCGGCGGGTACGTCGAGTCCAACAAGACCTACGGCAAGAAGGTCTACGACTTCGAGGGCGCCGTGCTCGAGGAAGGCGCCGATTTCCCGTTCGGCTTCGTGATGTCCGAGAAAGCCGTCGCCTACGAACTCAAGGAAGACGGCTCCTTCAAGTGGAAGCGCAAGCTGCAGTACCGCGAGTTCGTGGATCTGGAGCCCGAGACCAAGTCCGTCGGCGACAAGACGTACTATCAAACGACCGAGGGTCTCTGGGTTCGCGAGTCGCAGATTCGCCTCGCGGAGCGCCGCGACATGCCCAAGGGTGTCGACCCCTGGGAGCGATGGGTCGACGTCTCACTGTCCAAGCAGTTACTCGTCGCCTACGAAGGCACGACGCCGGTCTTCACGACGCTGGTCTCGACCGGCAAGAAGGGCACCGCCGAGGAGTCGTTCCGCACCCCGAAGGGAACCTGGCGAATCCAGAGCAAGCACATCTCGTCGTCGATGGCGGGCAGCACTGCGAGCGATGGCGACTACTCGATCCAGGACGTGCCCTGGACGATGTTCTTCGAGGGCAACTACGCGCTGCACGGCGCATTCTGGCACCAGCGCTTTGGCAGGACGCGTAGCCACGGCTGCGTGAATCTGGGCCCCACCGACGCGCGCTGGCTGTTCTACTGGACCACGCCCTTCTTGCCCGAGACGTGGCATGGCGTGAAGTCCCAGGAGGACGCGCCGGGCTCGATGGTGGTGGTCCGCGAATGAACGCGCGATGGTTGCTCGTGCTCGGGGCGCTCGCGATCGCGTGCGAGCCCAGCGCGACGCAGCCCAGCGCCCCTGCTCCGCCGGACCCCTCCCCCACGCCCATCGAGCCTGTCCCACCGGCACCGGTCGAGCCGGCCCCGCCCGCGCCCGCAGCTGACGCGACCGCCCCTACGTTCGGCGAGGGGCCGTCGATGTGCGTGCAAATGTGCGAACGGCAGGGTCAGGCCCGCGCCGTCGCAGCGGACGTCGTACGACGCGACTGTGAAGCGCGATGCGAGGCGGGACCAACCGCGGCGTCTGCCTGCATTGCCGCGGCCGCCGAGGCACGTACCACGGTCGAGTCCGTCCCGATGCCGCGACGCGCACCCAAGGTTTGGGCCGTCGTCGGAAATGCGGACCTGACGTGCGGCTACTCGGACCCATTCACGCGGGCACTGGCTCGAGCGGCAACGAAGGACCTCGTGGCCCGGCGCGTCGCGTTGACTGCGGCCCTGGACGCCGACCCGTTCGCCGGCGAGACCTGCCCCGCGGGGACACGACCCAACGTCGAAGGCGCCACCGCTGCGGACGCCATCACGGCCTGTGGTCTGGATGACCCACCCCAGGGGTGGCACGGCGACGTCGGTGCGCTCACGTTCCTCGCCATCCGTGCCGTCCGTCTCCGGTACGCGGCGTTGGGCCTCGACCAGGGCGACCACGCGAGGTTGCTGGACATCGTGACGCTCGCTTCAGCCCTCGAGCGCGAGTGATCTACGTGCGGAAGCGAGCTACGCGGGAAAACTCCGTGCGTAGGGTCGCGAACGAGTGAAAGGTCGGAGGGGAAACGACGTTATCCACACGTCCGCCACCTCTGGCCACATGTCGACAAAGGTATCCACGCGGGCTATCACCCACCGTTCAGGAAGGACGTCGATGACGGATCAATCGCACCAGCAGCTGTTCAGCACCCACCGAGCCCTCAGCTCGATCGGGCGCTACGGACTGCGCAAGCTCCTTGGAACGGGAGCCTCGGGAAGCGTGTACGCCGCGTTCGACCCCGAGACCGGCCGCGACGTCGCCATCAACCTGATGCTCGCCAACGCGGCGACTTCGCAGGCCGTCGACGCGCTGCTCGCCGAGGCGCAGACCTGGGCGCGCATCCAGAACCCGCACCTGCTGCAGGTTCATGAGGTCGGCACCTACGTGGACCCGCGAGACCGAACCCGTCGTGGCGTCTACGTCGTCCGCGACATGGTCTCGGGCATGGACATGCAGTGCTGGCTCGACGCGCTGACCCGCCCGGTCGTGATGTCGTGGTCGCAGCTCCTCGGCATGTTCTGCGACGCCGGCTCCGCGCTGGCGGCCGCGCACGAACACGGACTCGTCCACGGCGGCTTTTCGCCGGCCAGCATCCTCGTGGGCTACGACGGCAACGTCACGGTCAACGACTTCACCTCGCGGCTCGCCAAGCCCATTGGCGACACTGACCAGTTCGCCGCCGTGGCCTACGGCGCGC
Organism: Myxococcota bacterium; assembly: GCA_039024335.1. GTDB lineage: Bacteria > Myxococcota_A > Polyangia > Nannocystales > Nannocystaceae > CAJXVA01. Next base: position 3,047 of record JBCCQM010000209.1, on the reverse strand, counting down.
CCGAGGTGCAAAACGGTGACTCGCCCGACGCCTTCGCGGACCAGTACAGCTTCTGCGCCGCGGTCTGGACCTCGCTGCAGCGGGTGAAGCAAGGCAAAGTACCCAAGCGGGTGAGCGCAATCCTCGGGCGCGGCATGGCGGAGAACCCGGCCGAGCGCTGGCCCTCGATGGATGCGCTGCTGCGCGAGCTCAACCGGGCTCGTCGCGGTCTGCTTCGGCGCACGCTCGGCGCCTTCTCGGGTGCCAGCGCGCTGTTGCTGCTTGGCGGCGCCGCATTGCAGCTCGTCGGCTAGCCCACGTCGTCAGCCAACCAAGGAAAAAGCCCCCGGCTTGGCCGAGGGCTTTTTCACCGGTTGCTCGGCTACTCCTGCGGGTTCGTCCCGACGTCGGAGGGGTCGATGTCCCACTCGAAGCCGTCGAGCAGCACGAGCGAGTCGAGCACGTTGTCGGACACATCGAAGATGGTCAGGTCCAGCGTGATGATCTCCCCAGGAACGACGGGGGCGGTGGTCACGAGCCACTCGGTTCCACCACCGGTGTTGTTCGTCTCCATCCCGGTTCCCGCCAGGGCGCCTGTTCCACCAGGACAGGTGTAGCAGCCGTTGACGGCGCAGTACTCGAAGAACCCGTTGTTCACGCTGACCGGGTTGCCGAGCGAGTCGAACGAGATGTTGCCGTCCGCCGGAAGCCCGGCGGCATCGGAGTCGAGGATTGCGAGGTAGAAGTCGTTGTAGACGGTACAGGCCCAGGTCAAGTACTCCGAGGAGAAGAACCGGAACCGGTAGCTGAACGACTGCGCGTTGGTCGGCACCCGAATCGTCAAGCGAAGCAGGACCGAGTCGTTCGCGCCCGCGCCCGATGGGCAGGCGCCGTTGCAGCTCGCGGACGCCGGCAGGTTGCCGCCATTGGCCGCGAGGTAGTCCGCCGGTGGGTTGTGGTTGTAGAGGAAGTTCGCGCCGCCGTTCGGGGTCACGAATCCGGGGTCGTTGGCGTCGCGCATCCAGCCCGACGACATGCCGGCCATCGTATTGTTCGCGACCGGAGCCACGCCACCGGTGCCGTAGTCGGTGAGGATCGCCGTTGAGCTGTCCATCATCGTGGCGAGGTGCGCTGCGACAGGCGCAGACCCGTCCGCCGCCAAGAACTCGGCCGAGATGACGCCCCACTTGCGCGTCTCCAGCGGCTCAGCCAGCGTCGTGGACTGGCAGAGGTCCATCGCCTCGGCCATGTCGTCGGCATCGACGCCGCCGAACACCGCGGCGTTGGAGCACGCGGGCGCCTCCACGTCGTCGGAGGTCGCCGGGTCGCAGTCGTCATCGACGCCGTTCCCCACGAACTCGAAAGCACCGGGGTTCACCAGCGCGGGGTCTCCACACTCGAACTCGTCCTCGCAGCAGTCGTTGTCGCAGAACGTCCAGCCGTCGCCGTCGACGTCGATGACGTCATCGGGCGCGCCGTTGCAGTCGTCGTCGAGGCCGTTGCCGCAGACCTCGATCGCCTCTGGAATGACGAACCCGATGCACGCGCCCCACCCGGTGCCGAAGGGGTTGCACTCTTGGGTGCCGCCGGTGCAGATGCCGACGCCTTCGGTGCCCGCAGGGCCCGGGTAGCACGGCTGCGTATCGCCAGGCGCACACGTGCACTCGATCTCGGACTCGCAGCCCGGCGCGCCGTCGCAGTCGTAGTAGCCGTCATCGCACTCGCCCACGACGCAGGACTTGCCATCGCAGGTCATGTCCTGGTTGTCGGGAAGCTCGCAGGCGTTGTCGCACACGCCACAGTGCTGGAGGCTGTTCTGGGTATCGATGCACTCGCCGCTGCAGCAGTCGAATCCATCGGCGCACGGCTGCTCGCCCGTACAACCGGGGACGCACTCGTTCGCATTGCAAATGTTGCCGGGATCGCAGTCGCCGTCCTCGACGCACTCGAAACCGGGCCCGGTGCTGTTGCCACCGCTGCCCGTCGCCGAGCCGGTATCGTCGTCGCTATCGGAGGGGTCCGGCCCCGTGTCGTCACTGCCCGAGGCACTCTCGGTCGCGGACTCCGAAGCGGACGCAGACGCCGACGCCCCACCCGAGCTCGAGTCGCCGCCGCTGGCGGATGCGCTGCCACTCGCGCTCGCATCGCCGGCGGAAGCATCGCCGGCACTGTCCTGACTGTCGTTGGAGTCGGATTCGCCCGTGGTCGGGGGCGTCCCGGTGCCACCGGTGCCTCCCGTCCCAAGCGGCGTCGAAGCCGGTCCGTTGTCACATCCTACGAGGCCAAGCGCTGCAATCAGCGCGAACCCCAGCCGTCCGCATCGGTAGGTCATCCCGTTATCCCTTGGTCATGGCGCAACGCGCCGCGTCACATGCTCGACTTGTGAAAAGTCCCCCTTCGAGCACACGCTCATGACACTTGATGGCCCCGCAGCCCGTCAAGGGACCATGAACCTACACGAGCAGACATCTATGCTCGCGGACCGACACGGGTGGTCGATCAAGCCTGCAGGATGTCGTGACGTACCAAAACCGGCGCTCTGGAGGCATCGAGGCGGTCCAGCCCGCGGTGGATCATGTCGGTCCATTGTCGAACGCGGGCAAGGGTGTCCTCGGAGGTCTCGAGCCCCTGCCGATCGATGAGCGACAGGGCCTCTTGCAGCCTTGCCGTGGCGTCGAAGAGGGCTCGCTCGGCCGCGCTCAGGAGGGCGTCGGCTTGGTGGGCGCCACCATTGTGGTTTGAAGCATCCATCGCATCTTCTCCTCTATCCGTTCATAGCCCGAGAGGATCTCCGGCCACATTCTTAACGTGACAGCCAGAACGGGCGGGGAAAGGGCCGAACGGTGGCGTTTCGGCGAAAAACGGGACGGATCGAGGATTTTCGGCGAGCGCGGGAGATCTGATCTGCGAGATCTCCCGCGTCTTGGGGAGGACACAGTGCCCCCGAAGGACACATCGACGGACATCGCCTAAAACCTGTCCTTTGCAGACCGGAGCGCGCCGAGAACGCCCACCGTGTCCCTTGATGACACACCGAGCGCCGCGGACATGGTGTCCCGGTGGGACGC
>JBCCQM010000208.1:0-14198 GCA_039024335.1 Myxococcota bacterium | reverse complement strand
GAGGACGACGCCAAGAAGAAGGACGCCACGTGGGACGTGGAGACGGCTCCCGGCCCGCGCAAGACCGTGACGATCGACACGGACGAGGGCACCTGGCTCAGCCTGACGCTCAGCCCGGACGGCAAGACGATCGTGTTCGACCTGCTCGGCGACCTCTACAGCCTGCCCATCGACGGCGGCGAGGCGACGTCACTGACCTCGGGGATGGCGTGGGACATGCAGCCGTCGTTCAGCCCCGACGGCAAGTGGATCGCCTTCACCAGCGACCGCGACGGCGCCGACAACATCTGGGTGATGCCCGCCGGCGGAGGGGAGCCGCGGCAGATCACCAAAGAGGACTTCCGGCTGCTCAACAGCCCCACCTGGACGCCCGACGGGCAGTTCATCGCGGCGCGCAAGCACTTCACCGCCCGGCGCTCGCTCGGCTCGGGCGAGATCTGGCTGTATCACATCGGCGGCGACACCAAGGGCGTGCGCATGACCGAGAAGCCCAACGACCAAAAGGACGTGGGCGAGCCGGCCTTCTCCCCCGACGGTCGTTACCTGTACTTCAGCCAGGACACCACGCCCGGACAGTACTTCGAATACAACAAGGACCCGCACAGCGGCATCTACGACATCCTCCGGATGGACCGCGAAGACGGGCACATCGACACGTTCGCGGGGGGCCCCGGCGGCGCCGTGCGGCCGACGCCCTCGCCCGACGGCAAGTCGCTGGCGTTCGTGCGGCGCGAGGGACTCAAGACGGTGCTCGCGGTCAAGGACCTCGCCTCGGGCGGCGAGCGCATCATCTATCGCGACCTCGACCGTGACATGCAGGAGACGTGGGCGATCCACGGCGTGTACCCGACGATGGCGTGGACACCCGACAACGCGCAGGTGGTGTTCTGGGCGGGCGGCAAGTTCCACCGCGTCGACGTGGCCAGCGGCAACGTCACCAACATCCCGTTCCGCGTGAAGGACACCCGCGAGGTCGTCGAGGCGCTTCGCACGAAGATCGACGTCCACCCCAAGACCTTCCACACCAAGATGCTCCGCGACGTGCAGGTCTCCCCGGACGGCAAGCGGGTCATCTTCCAGACGCTGGGGCGCCTGTACGTGCGCTCGCTGCCCGACGGCAAGCCGAAGGAGCTCACCTCGGACAAAGACGTGCACGAGTTCTTCGGGTCGTTCTCCCGCGACGGCAAGCAGGTCGTGTTCGTGTCATGGACCGACGACGGCCTCGCCAGCGTCCGCACGGTTCGCGCCAGCGGCGGACGCAGCCGCGCGGTCACCCAAGAACCCGGCCACTACTTCGACCCCACCTTTTCCCCGGACGGCAAGACCGTGGTCTTCCGCAAGGGCGGGGGCGGGTGGCTGACCTCTCCGCTGTGGAGCGGTGACAAGGGGCTGTACGCGGTCCCCGCTCGCGGCGGCACGCCCACGCTCATCACCCACGGCGGCGCGAGCCCCCACTTCGGCAAGGACGACGACCGCGTGTTCTTCACCGGCTTCGGCAAGGGTGGCAAGCGAGAGCTTCGCAGCATCGAGCTCGACGGCTCCGACGTGCGCACCCACGTCGGCAGCCAAAAGGGCACCCGCATGCGCGTCTCTCCGGACGGGAAGTGGCTCGCCTTCAAGGAGGGCTTCAACGCGTACATCACCCCGTTCCCGGCGTCGGGTCGAGCGTTCGACGTGGGGCCCAACTCGAAGTCGCTGCCCACCCAGCAGGTCAGCCGCGACACGGGGGACTACCTGCACTGGTCCGGCGACAGCATGCGGCTGTACTGGTCCACGGGCCCCGAGCTGTTCGCGCGCGACCTCACCGACGCGTTCAGCTTCATCGACGGCGCGCCCGAAGAGCTGCCCAAGCCCCCCGAGAAGGGCACGGACATCGGCTTCGACGTCGACAGCTACGTCCCCGACACCACGTTCGCCTTCACCGGCGCCCGCATCGTGACGATGAAGGGCGACGAGGTCATCGAGGACGGCGTGCTCGTGGTCGAAGGCGACCGCATCACCGCCGTGGGCAAGAAGGGAAGTGTCACCATCCCCTCGGGCGCCAAGACCGTCGACGTGTCCGGCAAGACGATCATCCCCGGCCTGGTCGACGTCCACGCGCACGGCTCCCAAGGCGAGTCGGGCATCACGCCGCAGCAGAACTGGCTGCACTACGCGACGCTGTCATTCGGCGTCACCACGGTGCACGACCCCTCGAACGACACCGCCGAGATCTTCTCAGCGGCAGAGCTGTCGCGCGCCGGTGAAATCGTCGCGCCGCGCATCTTCTCCACTGGCACGATCCTGTACGGCGCGGACGCCCCCTTCACCGCCAAGGTCAACAGCCTCGACGATGCGCGCTCGCACCTGCGCCGCCTCAAGTCCCAGGGGGCGATCAGCGTCAAGAGCTACAACCAGCCCCGCCGCAACCAGCGGCAGCAGGTCCTGGCCGCCGCCCGCGAGCTCGACATGATGGTGGTGCCCGAAGGCGGCAGCACGCTGCAGCACAACCTCAACATGATCGTCGACGGCCACACCGGCATCGAGCACGCCGTGCCCGTGGCGAACGGCTACGACGATCTCGAGCAGCTGTGGGTCGGGACCGAGGTCGGGTACACGCCGACGATGGGTGTCGGCTATGGCGGCCTTGGTGGCGAGCTGTACTGGTACGCCCACACCAACGTGTTCGAGCACCCCAAGATGAAGGCCTTCGTGCCGCCGCACGCCTACGAGCCTCGGTCGCGCCGTCGCCCCATCGCCTCCAAGGGCGACTGGAACCACTTCCGCATCGCACGGCTTTGCGCAACGCTGCAGGACGCCGGCGTAAAGGTGAACCTCGGCGCCCACGGGCAGCGTGAAGGCCTGGCCGCCCACTGGGAGCTGTGGATGTTCGCGCAGGGCGGCATGACCAACCTCGAGGCCCTGCGGGCGGTCACCATCGATAGCGCGCACTACGTGGGCATGGATGCCGACATCGGGTCGCTCGAGGTCGGAAAGCTGGCGGACCTGGCCATCATCGACGGCAACCCGGTCGCCAACATCCGCGACAGCGACAAGGTCACTCACACGATGGTTGGGGGCCGCCTGTTCGACGCCGAGACGATGAACGAGGTCGGCGGCCGCGAGGTGAAAGCCGAGCCGTTCTACTGGCAGGGCACCACCGGCTCCACCCGCCCGACGACCACGTTCACCCAGCATCGGCACTAGCCGCTGCGAGGCACCACAACCCATCGCGCCGCCTCACGCTGTGTCGCGGTGGGTTGCACCACAGGCTGCTGACGATCCGCTACTCTGCGAGCGCATGCAGGTTGCCGCTGCGCTCTCGGGAGCCGACCGATACGACACCGCGTTCGACGAGGTCCTCGACGACCTTCGCGAGGGACTCGGAGATGTGGAGCCCTCGCTCCTGGTGGCGTTCGTCGGCTCTGCGCATGAGCAGCACTACGTCCGCCTCCACCACATGCTCCGCGAGGCCTTTCCAAACGCGACGCTGGTGGGGTCCTCCGCGGGCGGCACCATCGGTGGTGGCCAGGAGCTCGAGGAGGGTGCCGGGTTCGCGGTGACCGCCGCATCCCTGCCCGGCGTCCACACCCACGCGTTCCACATCGAGAGCGACCGCGTGCCCAAGGCCGAGGCGACCGATCTGTGGCGGCAGTCGGTCGGCTTGCCGGACGACGCAGAGCAACCCAGCTTCGTCGTGTTGCCCGACCCGTTCACCGGACTGGGCCGATACGTCATCCGCGGCCTCGATCGCACGTTTGAAGGCAGCACCGTGATCGGCGGGCTCGCAAGCGGCATGCAGGAAGCTGGCGAAGGCGCCTTGTTCGTGGACGCAGACGTCCATGCGAGCGGAACCGCCGGCCTCGCGATGTGGGGCGACATCCACCTCCAGCCCGTCGTCGCCCAGGGCTGCCGCCCGATCGGCACGCCGATGTTCGTCACCCGCGGCCAGGACAACGTCATCGCGGAGATCGACGGCCAAAGCCCTGCGCGGGTCCTCCAAGACCTCTACGAGCAGCTCAGCGACGACGACCAGTCCAAGCTCCGCCATTCGTTGTTCGTCGGCATGGTGATGCAGGACCGCCAAGAGGTGTACGGTCACGGCGACTTCCTCATCCGCAACATCGTGGGGCTCGACGGCGACACGGGTGCGCTGGCCATCGGCGCCGACGTCCACCCCAACACGGTGATCCAGTTCCACCTGCGCGACGCTGAAACGTCAGCCGCCGACCTGCGCACGCTGCTCGCCCAGTCTGCGGCCGAGCACGAAGCCCCACCTGCGGGCGCCTTGATGTTCTCCTGCCTGGGTCGAGGCCAAGGCCTGTACGGCAAGCCCCATCACGACGTCGGCCTCGTCCGAAGCGTGTTCGACGACCTGCCCGTCGGCGGCTTCTTCTGCAACGGCGAGATCGGACCGGTCCAGTCGACCACGCATCTGCACGGCTATACGACCGTGCTTGGGTTGCTGCGGCGCCGCTCGTCGAGCTAACCACTGCTGACGCGGCCTCGAGTCGCCAGCCTCCTGTGCGTGAAGGCGAGGGCGACGCGGGTGCCGCGTCGTTGAGATTGGACGGCTTAGAAGCCGAGCTCTTTTTTGCGCGCGTCGGCAGTGGGCAGCGGATCTTCGGTCTCGGTGATGACCGGCAGGCCGGAGGCTTTTTCCTCTGCGACCTCTTTCCACTGCGCCTGATCGTCGGGCAGCTCGGTTTCGTCGTAGATCGCTTCGACGGGGCACTCCGGCACACATGCGCCGCAGTCGATACACTCGTCAGGGTCGATGTAGAGCATCTCCCCGTCGCCGTGGAAGCACTCGACGGGGCAGACCGCTACGCAGTCGGTGAAGCGACAACCTTTGCAGTTTCCGGTGACGACAAACGCCATGGCGGGCGGATGGTAGCGGCAACAAGCCGGAAACGCCCGTAATTCGCCGCTAGCTTCGCCGAACCTTCCACACGCAGCCATCGGGACGTTGAATCCCCCGACAACATCCGACACTTGTCCACACAAACACACGGCCCACGGGCCTCAGCTGTGGGCAACCTGTGGATGGACCCCCAGCAAAGACAGACTAAGCCTCTGCTACGACTGAACTTTTTAGCCTTTGCGGGAGCCGAGCATAGGCTTGTGGACGAGCGGCGAGGGGTGCGTCGGCACGAGTCGCAGTCCATGCTCGCCATAGCTCCGCATGGCCTCCCGACGCTCACGCTCGATCTCCGGTCCCATCATCTGGGGTTCGGTCAGCGCAACGCTCACGGTCGTGCTCCTGGTCGGCTGGATCTACGTGATCCTCAAGAACCAGGAGCTCACGCAGCAGTGGGTCGCCAACCTGTGGCTGCTCGTGGGCGGCATCGTGTCGTTCATCGCGATCACGACGGTCCTCATCCTCTTCTCGGTGTTCCTCGCACGGCAGATCCTCGAGATCCGGCGGCAGACGACCTTCATCGACTCGGTCACGCACGAGCTTCGCTCGCCGCTCGCCTCGATTCGGCTCGGCCTGCAGACGCTGGGGCGCACCGGACTCGGTGAAACGCAGCGCGAGCAGCTGCGCGAGATGATGCTCGACGACACCGAACGGCTCGCGGCGTTCATCGACGACATCCTCGAAGCCACGCGGCTCGAGTACGGCAAGGCGGGCCAGTTGATCAGCCGCGTATCGCTCGACGAGCTCGTGACCCAATGCGCCAGCACGATCGCCAAGCGCCACAAGCTCGACCCGGGGCTGGTCGTCATCGATGTGCCCACCGACCTTCAGCTACGCACCGACGCCACCGCGCTGGAGACCGTGCTGAAGAATCTGCTCGACAACGCGATCAAGTATTCGAACGACCCTCTCGACGTCCGCGTCGCGGCCAAGCTCGACAGCGACGGACGCATCGAAGTCCAGGTTCGCGACCGCGGCGTCGGCATCCCGTTCAGCGAGCAGCGTCGCATCTTCGACCGCTTCTATCGCGTCGACGAGGAACAGGTTCGCGCCCGGCGAGGCACCGGCCTGGGTCTCTTCGTCGTCAAGGCGCTGGTCGAGGACATGGGCGGACGCATGAAAGCCCACTCCGAGGGGCCTGGCCACGGCACCACCATGACCGTGATCCTGCCCGCCAAGCTCCGCGATGATGCGCCCACGCGCGTCAGCCTCGAGCAAGGAGCCCCCGCGTGAACGAACCCGCCAAGCCACGCCTGCTGCTCGTCGAAGACGAGGACCACCTCGCCGCTGGCCTGAAGCTGAACTTCGAGCTCGAAGGCTTCGAGGTCGACGTGGCCAGCACCGGGCGCGAGGCGGGCTCGCTGCTACTTCAGCCCACGTACGACGTCCTCATTCTCGACGTGATGCTGCCGGACATCAGCGGGCTCACGCTGTGCCGCAAGATTCGAGACGCCGGCAACACCACGCCGATCTTGATGCTCACGGCCAAGAACAGCCTCGACGACCGGATCGAGGGACTCAACGCTGGCGCCGACGACTACCTGCCCAAGCCTTTCGAGCTCGAGGAGCTGCTTGCGCGGGTCCGCTCGATGCTCCGGCGCGCGCAGTGGGAGAAGCGAGAGGAACCCCGGCCCGCATCCACGCTCACCCTCGGGCGAGCGACCGTGGACTTCGAGCGGCACACTGCGGAGCGAGACGGCGAGCCGCTCCACCTAACCAAGCTCGAGTTCGACCTGCTGCGATACTTCGTCGACAACCCCGAGCGCGTGCTCAGTCGAGAGGAGCTGCAGCAAGAGGTCTGGAAGCTGCGCGACTATCCGAACCGCCGCATGGTGGACAACTTCATCATGCGGCTGCGGCGACACTTCGAGGCTTCCCCGCAGAGCCCGAAGCTGTTCGTGTCGGTCCGCGGCGCGGGCTACAAGTTCGTCCCCCCGACCCCTGCCCCGTCCCCGAGCGCGTGACGATGCGCGCTCGCCGACGACGACGCGTGCGACATCGAGGTCGAGCCCACCCCGCGTGAACGCGGCGCTTCGGTGCGTAGCGTCCCTGCCACGGGCATCCTCGGGCGCGTCGGCCACGCTGCGCCCGATGGCCAAGATCCCCGACAGCATCAAAGCCGCGCGCGCTCTGTGGAGCCAGCCCGGCCGCCCCGGTCCATCCGCATCGTCCATCGTCGCGCCCGGGCCCGGGCAAGAGTCGGTTTGGGACTTCCCCCGTCCGCCGCGCCTCGAGGCGTGGGGCGAGCGCGTCCGCATCGAGTTTGGAGGGCGCGAGATCGCGAACACCACCGCGGCCCTTCGCGTGCTCGAGACCAGCCATCCACCGACGTACTACATCCCGCCCGCCGACGTGGATCCGGAAGTCCTCCGCCGAGCGCCCGGCGCGTCGATGTGCGAATGGAAAGGCACGGCGGCGTACTTCGACGTGGTCGTGGGAGAGCACGTCGCGACCAAGTCGGCGTGGGCCTACCCCGACCCGTTCGAGGACTTCGCCGAGGTTCGCGATCACCTCGCGTTCTACTGCGCGGCCATGGACGCGTGCTGGGTCGGCGAGCATCGAGCCCAGCCGCAACCGGGCGGGTTCTACGGAGGCTGGGTCACCGCGCACGTCGTCGGGCCTTTCAAGGGTGGCCCAGGCTCGGCCGGCTGGTGAGGCAAACCGCCCCATCGCGACCGCCATCGCGACCGGTCCGTGATGGGGATGTATCCGGGTCGAAAAGGGGCACGGCCTACCGTCGCGTCGGCGATATGGTCAACGCATGAGGTTCGTGCTTCGTTCGCCCGCGTGGGTCGCCATCACGCTGATCAGCGCTGGCTGTTCATCGTCGGAGGGTGCTGCCGATCCCCCGGCGAGCCCGGCCCCATCCACCGTAGGGGCCGCACCGACGGTGACCATGAACGACGCGCCCCTGCCCCCCGCAGCACGCAGAGGCAGCAGCAATCGTCGCGCGCACGAGGCCAACGCGGCCCGACCGCTGACGCTGCAGCCCGCGGCAGAAAGCCTGCCGTATCAGGCGCGCGCCGACATCCGAATCGAAGGCGACGCCCGCGTCATCCGGGGCAACGGCGCGCCCACCCATACCGTCGGAAAGTTCCCCAACCGGGGCAACCCGCACGCGATCGAGGAGCAGTCCTACGAGGTCCGCGTGCCCGCCAAGCCCAGCGTTGCCGCGACGGTGACCAAGCTCGGCAACCACAACTTCGGCTTCGCCGTGAACGGCGTGCCCTTCGATCCGGGCGCCGCGGAGTTCTACCTCGGCGACCGCGAGAGCTGGCAGTACGAAGCACTGGGCGGGGCCGTGCCGCTGGGCATCGACGACAACCACGCGCACGTCCAGCCGACCGGCGCATACCACTATCACGGCCTGCCCAAGGGGCTGCTCGCCGAGCTCGGCGTGGGCTCCAGTCGGGTCAGCCCCATCGTGGGTTGGGCGGCCGACGGGTTTCCCATCTACGCGCTCTACGGCCCCTCGGATCCCAACGACCCCAACTCCGCGCCCAAGGAGTACCGCTCGAGCCACGTCCTGCGTGACGGCGAGCGTCCCAACACCGAAGGGCACCCCGGCGGGACGTTCGACGGAACCTTCGTGGCCGACTACCGCTTTGCGCAAGGTACCGGAGACCTCGACGCCTGCAACGGCACCACGATCGTCACCAAGGACTTTCCCGACGGCACCTACGCGTACTTCCTGACCCGCGACTGGCCGGTCATCCCCCGCTGCTACCGCGGGACCCCGGACCCCTCCGTCATCGAACGAGGCCCCGGTGGCGGCGCGGCGCCTCCTCCGGGCGGCGGGCACGGACACGATCACCCACCCCGCCGGGGTCGCGGACGACGAGGAGGTCGATGATGTCGGCCCTCCGCATCTGTGCCGCAACAGCCCTGCTACTCGCCGGCTGCTCGAGCTCGTCCGAACGCCCCAGCTCCCAAAGCGCGCCCGCAGGTGACGGCGCAGTTCGGAGCGCGACCCCGCGGCGCGTGGTCTTGGTCATCGCCGACGACCTCGGCGTCGACGCGCTGCAGGCCTACGCCGACATCAACGGCGTCGACGTGAGCGACCGCGACTACCCAGCCACACCCACCATCGATCGAATCTGCCGCGAGGGCGTTCGCTTCACGCAGGCCTGGGCCATGCCCACGTGTACGCCGACGCGAGGCAGCATCCTCACCGGTCGCTACGGCTTTCGCACCGGTCTCGACGGTGTTGGACGGGGCAAGACCATCCTCAAGGCGGAGATCACGCTCCCCAAGATCCTCGACGGCGTGGCAAACACGGCCAACGTGGGCAAGTGGCACCTGGGCGAAGAGGCCGAAACGGGCGGACTCCGCACGCCCAACGAGATGGGGTGGGACCACTACGCCGGCGCGATCGGCAACCTCGACGGCTACTTCTCGTTCACCAAGGTCGTCGATGGCCGCGAGGTGAAGGTCGACAACTACGCCACCACCGAGACGGTCGACGACGCGATCGCGTGGGCGACGAAGCAGCCCACCGACGCGTCGTGGTTGCTGTGGGTCGCCTTCAACGCGCCGCACGGTCCGTTCCACAACCCACCCGACCACCTGCATCAGCACGACGGCACCACCGACCCGGCCGAGCAGTACGACGCCGCGGTCGAGGCTCTCGACACCGAGCTTGGCCGACTGCTCCGCGAGCTGCCCGCGGACGTCGACGTCATCGTGATCGGTGACAACGGCTCCCCCGCCCGATCGATCCGCGCGCCGCTGAACCGCCAGCACTCCAAGGGCACGCTCTACCAAGGCGGCGTCCACGTTCCGCTGTGCATCGCGGGGCCGCAGACGAACGGCGCGCGCTCGGAAGCCGCGCTCGTCTCCTCGGTCGACCTGTTCGCAACGGCGGCCAACCTCCTGGGCGTGACGCCGCCACAGAACGCGGGGGATGACTCGGTGAGCCTCACCCCGTACCTTCGCGGCACAGCACCGCCGCAGCGCACGTTCGTGTACTCCGAGCAGAACCGGACCCACGAGCGGAACAAGAAGGCCAAGAACGTGGGCGGCAAGACGATTCGGGACGCGCGCTACAAGCTCATCGCCTTCGAGGACGGCACCACCGCGCTGTACGACCTCGAGCGCGACCCCAACGAGCAGCGCGACCTCTCTGCCTCAGCAACCGGAGATGCTGCAGCCGCGATGAAGAGCCTTCGCGCCGCGATGGACCAGCTATAGAGGCTGGCAGAAGCGCGCCATGACCGTCTTCACCTCGCGGTTGGACAGGCGCAGCTGCAGCTTCATCTTGGCCCCCGAGCCCGACCACCCGATGACCTCGGCATCACCGAAGGTCTTCGTCCGGACCATCATCCCCACGTAGATCGGCACGCCCTCTTCCTCTTCGGTGGGGACTTCGTCGAACGGGATGTCCGGGTCGATGTCGTACTCGATGTCGTTCTGCCAGCTCTCGGCCTGGCGGCGCACGGGCTGCTCGCGATGGGCCGAGCGACCGTACCCGCCGTAGCCCGAGTCGTATCCGTCGTTGCCGACGCGCACGACCGAGTCCGAAGGCAGGTCGCCGATGAAGCGCGAGGGCACGCCGACCTGCGTCTGGCCGAAGATGCGTCGACGGGCGGCCATGGTGAGCGTCAGGTGTCGCTTGGCGCGGGTGAGCGCCACGTAGGCCAGCCGGCGCTCCTCTTCCATCTGCACGGGGTCGTCGAGCACCCGCGCGTGGGGGAACACCCGCTCTTCCATGCCGGTTACGTAGACGCGCTCGAACTCCAAGCCCTTCGCCGAGTGCACGGTCATCAGGGTGACCGCGCGGTTCGGGTCGCCCTCGGACCGCTCGCCGCCCACGAGGCTGACCAGCTCGAGGTAGTCGTCGAGCGTGCCGTCGGGGCGCTCGCCGAGGAACTCCATCACGTTGCCCTGAAGTTCCTGAAGGTTCTCCAGCCGCGCCTGCGACTCCTCGCTGTCGTCGACGACGAGCATCTCGCGGTAGCCGCTGACCTCGACGACCCGGGCGACGAGTTCATCGAGCCCGAGGTCGTGCATCTCCTCGCGCAGGCCCTGGATGATCTTCACGAATGCGGTGACGCGACGCGCCGCGGCCTTCTTGAGGCCCGCGGCGGTGGGGTCGAGCATGGCCTCCCACAGCGACGTGCCCGCCTTGGCTGCCGCTTCGGCGAGCCGCGTCTGCGTGGTGTTGCCGATGCCGCGCGCGGGCCGGTTCACGATGCGGCTGACGTGCGCATCCGAGCTGCTGTTGCGCAGCACCGAGAGGTACGCCAGCGTGTCTTTGACCTCTTGGCGCTCGTAGAAGGCGACGCCGCCCACGATGCGGCACGACAGCCCCATGCGGCGCACCTCGTCCTCGAGCACCCGCGACATCGCGTGCGTTCGGTAGAAGATGGCGATCTGGTCGGGGTCGGTGCCCTCTTCGATGGCTTGGTAGGCCTCTTGGGCGATGAGCCGGCCCTCGTCGCGCTCGGTTGCCAGCTTCACGCAGCGCACCGGGTCGCCGTCGCCCAGGTCGCTCCACAGGGTCTTGCCGAGGCGGCCGCTGTTCTTGCGAATGACGGCGTCGGAGCACCGCAGGATGTTCATCGTGCTGCGGTAGTTTTGCTCGAGCCGCACGACCTCGGTGTTGTCGTGACGATCGGCAAAGCGCAGGATCTGGTCCACGTCAGCGCCGCGCCAGCCGTAGATCGACTGGTCGTCGTCCCCGACCACGCACAGCTCGGCGGCTCGCGACATGCGGTCGACGAACTCCGCCTGCAGCGGGTTGGTGTCCTGAAACTCGTCCACGACGACGTGGGTGAACCGGGTGGTCAGCCGCAGAACCGGGTCGAGGTCGCCGAGCTGCGAGTCCGAGGGCTTCACCGCGTTCCGCAGCAGGGTGACCACGTGCAGGATGAGGTCGCCGAAGTCGCACGCGTCCGCCGCGAGCAGCTTCTCCTGGTACTTCGTGTACGCGTTGCGGACCACGGTCGCGACCGGCTCCAGCATGCGCATCTGGTCGAACTCGTTGGGGCGCAGTCCCTGGTTCTTGGCCCGGTCGATGTGCCCGAGCACGCCTTGGGGTGTGTAGAGTCGGTCGGGAACACCGAGGTCCTTGAGGACCTGCTTCATCAGCGAGCGCTGGTCGGAGGTGTCGTAGATCGCGTAGTGCGACGACAGCCCCACCCCCTCGGCGTTGCGACGGAGGATCCGGGCGCATATCGAGTGGAACGTGCCGACCCACAGCTCGCGCACGTCGTGCCGGCCTCCGCACAGGCCGTCGATCCGCTCTCGCATCTCTTTGGCGGCCTTGTTGGTGAACGTGACCGCGAGGATGCGCCACGCGGGCACCCCTTCATCGAGCAGCGCCGCCACGCGGTGGGTGATGACCCGGGTCTTGCCGGTGCCCGCACCGGCGAGCACGAGCAGCGGGCTGCCCCGATGATCGACGGCGGCCTGCTGCGCGGGGTTCAGCGACATCGGGCTCTCATACCACGGGAGATCACTTCGCCGCGGACGCCGGGCGGGCGACAAATCGCCACTGTGAGTCCGCAGAGGCTGCTACGCTCCGCCGAGCCGTGGACGATGCGCCCACCGCCAAGACCCCGACGACGGGACGATTCTCGCTGCGTCGTTGGGCCTCGCGACACGCGTGGATCGTCATCGTCGCGTGGCTGATCGGCTGCGCCGCATGCGTGGGCGCCGGCGCCCTGACGACCCGCGTCGGAGGAGATCTCGAAGGCCTCCTCCCGCCCGAACATCGCGCGCCGAGCGATCGCGGCTTCGTGCTCCTGTACCACGCCGGAGACGTCGCGCCCGATGAGCTGCTCGCGGTCGCCGACCGCGTCCACGAAGTCCTCGGCGAGTCCTGGATCCCCCTCGCCGCGCCGGCGGCCGAGCGCGCGGGCTGGCTCGACGCGCACGCGCTTTACCTGCTGCCCACGTCCACGCACGAAGCCCTGGCCGAGCGGCTCTCCGACGACAACGTTCGCGCGGCGGTCGAGTCGCTGCGGGCGCAGATGTCCTCGCCGTTCTTCGGGCTCACCATGGCCGAGTCCCGTCGCGACCCGCTGGGCCTGCGCGCGCTCACCAGCAGCGAGGGCAACCGCGCCTCTTGGGACGCGCCGCCCCTGGCCAGCCGGGCCGCGCCCACGCCTGCGGGCGACCTGCTCGCGCACGACGGCAAGGCGCTCCTGCTCGAGGTCCGCGCGACCCGATCGCTCCAGGCGCTCGCCGACCGGGCGGACGAGGCCGTCGACGAACGCATCACCGTCGTCGCGGTGGGGCCCGAAGCCGACGAAGCCGCCGTGGCGGAGCGATCCGACGCCGCGTTCCGTCGGGCGCTGCTCGTCGCGCTCGCGGGCATCACCCTCGTGCTCGCCGTCGCGCTACGACGCGTCCGGCAGGCGGCCTCCATCGTGCTGTGCCTGGGAAGTGGCGCGCTCGCCTGCGGCCTCTTCCTCCCCCTATCGCCGATCGCCGCACCGCTGGCCGTGCTCGGCCTGGGCTTTGCGTGCGAAGGCGCGCTGCACCTGCAGCGCATCTCCGACCGGGGTTGGCCGGGTGCGCTCGTCCTGGGCACCGCGCTTCTACCCCTGATGCTCTCCCCGTTCGCGTTGTGGTCGAGCTGGGCGCCGATGTGGCTGGCCGCGATGGCGGTGCTGCTGACGACGCTTCGAGTCGTCCTCCCGGCGCTGCAGGCCGTGATGCGATCGAAAGCCACGTGGGACCCCCGCGGCATCCTCATGCGGCCGATGCCCGCGGTCGCCGTGGTGCTGAGCGTCGGCTTGCTCGCGGCGGGCGGCTGGGCGCTGGGCCAGCTGCCGTACCGCGGTGCCGACCGCCTCGAGCTGGGCGCGCGCGGACCCGCGTCGGCGCTGATGCACGACACCTTCTTCGACCCCGGACTGCTGGCAGAGGCGTCCACCGAAGGCGAGACCGCCGAGCAGGCGCTCACCCACGCCTCCAGCGACGCGCGCCTGCTGTCCACGTTGGTTCCGACCGAGGCCCGCACCATCGACACGCCGGGGGGCCTCGTCCTGCCGGCCAACGAGCTGCAGCGGCGACGCGTCGGGCTGGCTGAGCTCAAGCTCGACGACCGCCTCAAGAAGCTGCGCGCGCTGCTCGAGTCCCGCGGCTTCCGGCCCGCCGCGTTCGGCGAGTTCCTTCGCAGCGCCTCCGACCCCAACCAGGTCCCCACGCCTGCCGCCGCCCTCGAAGGCCCGCTCGGCCGATGGATCGGTGGCTACCTCGAGACGCGGGACGACGTCGGCGCGCGGCGGGCCCGCAGTCACCGCCCACCCGACCCCCCCGTCGTGCCCCCCGCGCGCGAAGCCGCCGACGG
>JBCCQM010000207.1:0-14307 GCA_039024335.1 Myxococcota bacterium | reverse complement strand
TCCCTCCAGGGTCGGGCTGACGCCCTCGCTCGCGTGCCCTTCGGCACGCTCCTCCGTCTCCCCGCGCTGTAGAGCAGCACGGGCTCTCTCCCGGGGTCGGGCTGCGGGGTCG
Source organism: Myxococcota bacterium (assembly GCA_039024335.1). Lineage (GTDB taxonomy): Bacteria > Myxococcota_A > Polyangia > Nannocystales > Nannocystaceae > CAJXVA01. The sequence goes on along the minus strand of JBCCQM010000207.1, from coordinate 14,195 downwards.
CTTTAGGGGAACCGCCTGGTTCCCGCCGCCTGCGGCAGCAAAGCTGCCTTCGGGGCTCCCTCCCGGGTCGGGCTGACGCCCTCGCTCGCGTGCCCTTCGGCACGCTCCTCCGCCGATGGGGGAAGTCGAGCAGCGCGGGGCTCCCTTCAGGGTCGGGCTGACGCCCTCGCTCGCGTGCCCTTCGGCACGCTCCTCCGTCGATGGGGGAAGTCGAGCAGCGCGGAGCTCCCTCCAGGGTCGGGCTGACGCCCTCGCTCGCGTGCCTTTGGCACGCTCCATCGTGCTCGGGGGATACAGAACGGGGGGCTCCCTCCTTTGCAGGCGGCGTCGAGCGGGGGGTCCTTCCCGGGCTTCGCCCTCGCTTGCGTGGCTTGGCACGCTCCTCCGGGCTAGGGGTCGCGGCGGCGGGTGAGGAGGGTCAGAAGGATGAGGGCGGCGGGCCAGGTGGGGGGCTGGTTGGTTCGGCAGCCGCTCGGGAGACTTGCGCCCGGTTGGCCGAACTCGGGGGGGTCGCCGCCTTCGCTTCCGCTGGTTGCGGTGTCGTCGGTCGTCTCGACGTCGCCGCCAGCGTCTGCGTCTGCGTCTGCACCGGTCGTGTCCGCGTTGGAGGTCGCGGGGCCGTCGTCGCCCGAGGAGGTTGTCGGGCTGCCGTCGTCCCCGCCGGTGCTGCCCATCGGGGGATCGAGTCGCGTCGCACGAACCGCATCGAACGCCAGCCGGGTCATGCCAGAGAACGGCTCGCCGGTGTTGTCGTCGAGGCGCACCGTGTACGCGGTCTCGGCGGCCATCTCGAAGGTCCCCAGGTCGAGCCAGCCGCCGGCAGCCTGGCTCACGACCGGCTCGGCGACGCCTCCGGCGTGCTCGATCGCGTAGCGGGCCTGCACCGAGTCGGCGGCGCCCGGCTCCACGTAGACCTCGACCTGATACGACCCCGCGTCGGCGAACGCCAGCGTCCAAATGCCGAAGTTGTCGATGAGCGCCGAGTCCGTCGTGTGCGTGAATCGGTGGCTGCCACCGTGTCCGACGTCGGCGTCATGCCACCACTGCGGGTCGCCGCCGAGAAAGAAGCACGCGTCGGTGTCGTCGACCACGCCGCCGAGCGGAGGAAGCGTGCCGCACGGGTCGCAGTCGGCCGCGCACGTCTCGAACGTCTCGCCGATGTCGCAGGCCCCGTCGCCACAGGACCCGCAGGTCGCGTCGAGCCGGGCCTGAATGAAGGCGTCGGTCTCGTACCAGCGGTTGCCCGCGATCGCGTCGTTCACCTCGATCCAGGCGTCACCGCTGGACTCCTGTCCATTGGTGACACCCACGCCCTGATCGTACCCCGGAGAGACCGAGTACCCCGCGCCCGCGCATCCATTGCAAAACGGCCCCTGCCCGTACGCCTCGGCGCTGAGGATCTCGAAGTGAAGATGGCAGGGGCTGAAGTACGCAAGGACGTCGTCGATCTCGCCAATCGGCTGACGAACGTCCACGCTGACCCCCTCGGTAATCTCGGGGTTCCGCGCGATGTGGCCGTACATCGTGTACACGGTGCCCACCGCGGGGTCCTGGTGCTCGATCACCACGACATCGAGATAGCTGCCCAAGCCGTCGACCACCTCCACGACGACGCCGTCGGCCGCCGCGTAGACCGTCTCGCCGAAGTCGGTGCAGCCGCCGCCCGACCAGTAGTCGGCCCCCAAATGGACACCCAGATGCGGCAGGTTGCCGCCACCGACGGGGTGCCCGTTGGACAGCGGAGCCAGGCTGGCTGGCCCATCACCGACCGGAAAGGCCCATGCACAGGCGTGGGCGAGGCGGGGAGCGACGCAGGACGCCGCCAGCGCGGCAAAGAACGAGGCGATCAACGACGGGCGCATCGGGGGTCTCCGCGAGGGTGAGATGCCGGGACCGCGTCGATGGTTCCTTCAAAGATCGGGGCGCGGGACCGAGCCCAGCGCCGACATCGTCAGGCTGCCCAGCCACAGCGTATCGCCGTGCGGCGTTGCGCTGGTGATGTCACCGAACCCGTCCTCGGCCCGCATCGAGGCGAGCGCCGTGCCTTCGGCGTCGAAGGCCGCGACCCACACGATCGGGGGCGGCACGGGCAGCCACGACTCGGGAATCCGGTAAAAGACACCGCGCAGCGCCGGGTACGGGTACACCGCATCGAGGATGGGGCTTCGCGCTTTGACCAGCGCGACCCATACGTTGCCCTGCGCGTCGACCTCCACGTTGTCGGGCAGCCCCGGCAGCGCATCGACGAACACCTCCGACGATCCGGCTTTGGGCCCCTTGAGCCACAGCCGCGTGACCCGGTAGCCGAACGTCTCGTTGACGAGTACCGCCTCGTCGTCCGGCGTGACGCTGACGCCGTTGGCGTAGCGCAGCTGTGACAGCGCCACCTTCGTTCGGCCGGTGGCGGGGTCGTGCGCGATCAAGCGGCCTGTGGGGACGCCTTCGATGGCGTCGAGCGCCGCATCCTGCACGTCCCAGCGTCGCGACGCTTCGGAGAACCAGATCGTGCCGTCGCTGGTGACGTCGAGGTCGTCGGCAAACACGAGCGGCTCGCCGTCGACCGTGTCCACGATCGTGCGCACCGTGCCCTCGGGCGAGACCCCGACGATGCCTGCGCGACCGTCCGCGACCAGCAGCGTGCCGGCGGCGTCGAACTCCATCCCCAGGGGTCGGCCTCCGGGCAGCGTCGCGAACAGCTCGGGCGGTCCCGCGCGGTCGGGCACGAAGCGGACGATGCGGCCATCCTCGTAGCCCGTGTACACGCGCCCCTGTGCATCGACGGCGACGTCTTCGGGGCCCCGGCCTTCGCCCTCGAGCATCCGGGTGACCTGCAGCGCCCGCGGCGAGGACCATGGCGCCACGGACTCGTCCGCCTCCGGCGGCGTCCAGGCGAGCGGCTCGGCCTCAATCGGCGCACACGCCAGATACGCAACGACCAGCGCCGCCGCACCCAAGAGCACCTTGCGCCACGGCTTGCCCACGGCGCGATGATAGCGTCGCCGGCTCGCTGCGTCGCAGCGCGGCCGAACCTTACCCCTGCGCGTCGAACTGCTCGCGTGCGGCCAGGACCGACGGAAGGTTCGCCTCGGCCCACGCTCGAATCGCGCTCAGCGGCTCCGTGGCGCTCTTGCCCAGGGGCGTCAGCGCATACTCGACCTGCGGAGGCCGCGTCGGCAGAACCGTCCTCGACACGAGCCCGTCTCGCTCGAGCTTGCGGAGCGTCTGCGTGAGCATCTTCTGCGTCACGCCAGGGATCGCGCGCCGGAGGGCGCCAAAGCGGTGGGGAGCCTGCTGCAGCACGCCGATGATCAGCGCCGACCATTTTGAGGCAACCAGGTCCAAGACATCCCGGCACGGGCACGCGTCGCAGTAGAGGTTGCCGATCCCACCGTCAGGCATGATCGGCAGTATCCAACGGGTACCTACCCGTCAGCAAGGTACCTTCTTGCCAGCGGAAACCATCTGCGTAGGCTGCCGGGCCATGTCCACGATGCGTGCGTTCGAAGCCCAACCCGACTCCTCGCTCGCCGAGGTGACCGTGCCGATCCCCGAGCCGGGCATGACGCAGGTCCGCATCCGCGCCCAGGCGATCGGCATCAACCCAGTGGACTACAAGGTCCGCAACCATGGCCCGCTCCCCGGCACGTACGTCCACGGAGAACGAAAGATCTTTGGCTGGGATGTCGCTGGGGTGGTCGAAGCGGTCGGCGCCGGCGTGACGCGCTTCGAGGTGGGCGACCGCGTCTTCGGCATGCCGGCGTTCCCTCAGCCTGCGCAGGCCTACGCTGAGTTCGTCGTCAGCGACAGCCGCCAGGTCGCCCGCATCCCCGAGGGAGTCAGCATGGAAGCCGCAGGCGCCGTTCCGCTCGCGGGCCTGACCGCGTGGCAGGCCGTCCACGACACGCTCTCGCTGGGTCCAGGCTCGAAGGTGCTGATCACCGCGGCATCCGGCGGGGTCGGGCACCTCGCGGTGCAGCTTGCCAAGGAAGCCGGCGCCGAGGTCTGGGGCACGGCCTCGAAGCACAACCACGAACGCCTGGCCCAGATGGGCGTCGACCACCTCATCGACCACCGCAGCGAGGATTTTGCCGACCACTGCAGCAACCTCGACGCCGTGATCGACCTCTACGGCGACGGCGGCTCTCCCGACCGCGCCGTGGGATGCCTGCGTCGCGGCGGCCGGCTCGTCGTGATCCCCTCCCCTTCGACGATCCCCAACGCCGAAGCCCTCGAGGCCGCGGGGGTTCGCGCGTCGTGGATGCTGGTCGAGCCCGATGGCCACGCGCTCGAGCAGCTCGGCGCGCGCATGGCCGACGGCCGCCTGAAGGTGGAGATCGGCACGCAGAAGCCCTTCGCAGACCTCCCCGAGCTGAACGCCCTGTGCGAATCGGGCCGTGGCGGCTTCGGCAAGCTCGTCGCGACCCTCGCCTGAGGTCAGCCCGCCGGCGGGGCGAAGCACTGGATCGAGGTCTCGATCCGGAAGTTCGACCCGTCGTGGCGACGCTCAGCGTGAAAGATGTCCATCGGGTACGTGTCGCCCTCGACGAGCCCGAGCGCATCGAGGTCCACCGAGCCCATCAGGTCACCGTGCAGGCCTCCGAGGTCGATGGCGAGGACACCGTCGATGAAGACCCAGAGGTCGTCGTCTCCCCGAAAGGTGAAGACCTGCCCCGCTTCGTACTCGAAGGTGGTGTGGATCTCGGTCGTGAAGTGGAAGTTGTGCGGGTCCCCGTTTCCGTCGGGGAACGTCTCGTTGTTGGGCCCCGCCGCGGCGTTCCAGCCCATCCCGTCGACCGGGAAGAACGTCGTGTCCTCGAACACGAACAGGCCCGACCCGGGCGGGTCTTCGACCAGTTCGATGTCCAGCGGGACCGCGACGTTCACCCCGTTTACGTCGGTGTACCAATCGCCGAATGAGCTCTCAGAGCTGATCTGCGTGGGCGAGCTGCCGCCGGGCGGCACCGGCTGGGCGGGGTTGTAGACGGGCTTTCCGTCCGCCCCGAGCGTGTCGAGCACGAGGCCTTCGGTGGCCGCGCTGCCCCAAAACGCCTCGAAGTCCGGGTGCGTGCTGGCAAAGTCCCGCACGGTTGCGCTCAACGTGATGCTCTCGCCGCCGCAGTCGGTCCCTTCGCCGGCCCCGACGTCGCCGATCGTTCCCACGTCGAAGCTGATCGGACCCTCGTCTCCGACGCTCTCGTCGGTGCCCTCCGCGGGTCCTCCCGTGGTCGCCGCCGTGCCGCTCGTCCCCGGAGGTCCTTCGCCGGTATCGCTGCCCGTCCCCTCCGCGCTCGCGCCGGAGCCACTCGTCCCGGACGAGGGCGATGTGGCCGACGTGCTCATCGGCGCCTGCGGTTCGCCTCCTGCTCCGCCATCGCAGGCGACGAGAAGGACCGACAACACGACGCTTGCGCGTTTCATCCGGCCTCCGTGTAGACGACGGCCGCGCTGGAGACCTGAATCGTCGGTGCGGTGTGGTTGCCACCGTCGTAGTCGCACCCGGTTCCCAGCGCGCATCCCATGCACATCGGCGCGTCGGGCCGGCAGGTGTTCTCGTACTCTTCGATGTCGTAGGTGACGCTGACGCTCGAGCCCGGGGCCGCGTGCTCAGTGATGTCTTCGACCCACGGCTGCACGATGTCGCCCGGGCACCAGCCCGCGCGCGGCAGCGTCCAGGTCCCCTGCTGTCCTTGGATCGGGTTTTGGTCGCAGTCATCGCGCCAGATCGTGCGCCGCACCGCCCCAGCTCCGACCAAGAACCCCTGCGCGAGCTGGCAAAACTCCGCGCAGTTGTTCAAGTTGCCTTGGCCGTGGCCGCTGATCACGGTCCACATCTCGACCTTGGCGGCGTCCATCGGCACTTCGAGCGCCGCGGCATCGAGCTGCTCGCCCAGCGGGTTCATCGGGTCGCCTACGGTGAGCTCCCGCCGGGGCCACAGCGGCACGACGGCGGTCGGCACCAGGTCGGGGACGCCGCCGACATACTCGAGCTGCGCATCGACGATCCAGCCGTTTCCGTTTGCATGGCCGGGACCAACCCACGTGTCGATGTACAGCCGAAGCGTCTGCTCGCCGGCCAGCAGGGTCTGCAGCGCCGTGACGTCGAGACTCCAGGTCCCGCCGACCCGGTACGGGGTCACGAACCGCGCGAGCTCCCACACCGTGGGCTCTTCGGCGTCGGGGTCCTCGACGAGGCCGAGGCTGCCCTTGCGGTCCCACCAGTCACAGGCCCCCTCGGGACACCCCAGCCGCAGCGTGAGCGTGACCGACTCGTACGTGAAGCCGGGCTCGGGCAGGCTCACCTGCAGGTCCATCTCGCGCTGGTTCTGGCCCTCGTCCCACCCGAGCCAGAAGATATGGGCGCCTTCGACGACGGGAATCAACGCGTCCTCGCCCGCGACGAACGCCGCGCCGCCGCCCGTGCTGCTGTCGGTATCCGTCGTACTGGACCCGACAGTGGCGTTGCTCGTCGTCTCTGTACTCTCACTCCCGACGTTGTCCGACGTTGTCGCCGCGGCCGCGCCGGTGGTCCCGCCCGTCTCGTCTTGCTCGTCAGCCGGGGCGGAGCCGCCGTCCCCAGATTCTCCACAGGCTGCGCAGACCAGGACTGCCCCGAGCAGCCCACTCCACCTCGATGCTCGCGCGTCACTCACGTCATGAGAGGAGTGGGGATTTCTTCGGGATGGTTACGCGACCAACGCGAATAAACTGACGCCGTGGACGATGGGTCCTGGAACGCGGCCGGCTTGATGGGGGCGCCGCCCCCTGCCGACGCACTGCGCGAGGAGCTCGCGTTGGCGACGCTGCAGCGGCGCATGTTCGACAGCAAGGCGCCCGCGCCCGTGCTCCATCGCTACGTCCTGCTCGATACGCTCGGGCACGGCGGGTTCGGGGTCGTGCTGCGAGCCTTCGACCCCGACCTCGAGCGCGCCGTCGCGATCAAGCTGCTGCGCGTGGACGCGGCCGCGGACGACGACGGCGTCGAGGCGCTGCTCCGGGAGGCGCGGATCATGGCGCGCCTGTCCCACCCCAACACGGTCACCGTGCACGACGTGGGTCGCTACGATCGGCACGACCTCGGCGCGGTCGGCACCCAGGCCGCAGACCTGGGGATCCCCGTCCCCGGGGTGTTCTTGGTGATGGAGCTGGTCGAGCAAGGCACGCTGCAGCAGCGGCTCGACGCCGGCGCATCCCCCTCGTCCCTGTTCGGGCTGCTGCTCGACGCCGGAGCGGGGCTCGCGGCTGCCCACGCGCTCGGTGTCGTGCATCGCGACGTGAAGCCCAACAACATCCTCATCGACGCGGACGAACGCGTGCGCGTGGCGGACTTCGGCCTTTCGCAGACGGTCGAGCGCGCCAAGCCTGGCGCCGGGGGCACCCCCGCCTTCATGGCGCCCGAGCGCATGGTCGGCGGTGCAGCCACGCCGGCCAGCGACCAATATGCGTTTGCCCTGACCTGCACGGTCGCGCTGTGGAGGGTCCCCCCGGCTCACGCACGCGTCCTGTTCGACGACGTCGCGCCGGTGCCGGACGGCCTCTCCGCACGCGTCCGCCCGGTCCTCGCGCGCGCGCTGCACTCTGACCCTGCGGCGCGATACCCCACCCTGCCCGACCTGCTCGGCGCGCTCGAGGACGCCCAGCGCCCCCGGGTCCGCCCGCTGTGGATCGGCGGGGCCGTCACGGTCGCGGCCGGCATCGGGCTCGCCCTGCTCGCAACCCGAGACGACCCCTGCGCGCACGCGGGAGACGGACTGGCCACCAGCTGGGACGCGCCCGCGCGGGCTCGCCTGCGCGGCGCGTTCGCGGACGTCTCACCAACGCACGCCGCGGACTCCTCGAACGCCGTCGAGCGGGCACTGGACGACTACGCCTCGCGCTGGGCGAGCGCTGCCACCGAAGCGTGCGTCGACACCCACGTCCGGCACGTGCAGTCCGAAGACCGCCTCGATGCGCGCGTGGACTGCCTGGGTCGACTGCGCATCGAGTTCGCCGAGGCCGTGTCGCTGCTCGCCGAGGCCGACGCGCAGCTGCTGCCGCGCGCGGTGGACGTGGTGCACGGGCTCGGGTGGATCGACGCCTGCGAGACGCCCGATGGCGCCGCGCATCTGCCCAATGATCCCGACGCCCGCGACCGCCACGCGCAGCGCAGCCGTCAGCTCGCGCGGGCCAAGCTGCTGGAGGTGTCCGGTCGCTACACCGAGGCGATGGCGCTCGCGCAGGCGGTGCGCGACAGCCCCGACGCCAGCCCAATCTCCCGCGCCCGGGCACGGCTGCGATGGGGCAGCGCGGCCGCAGGACGCGGCTTGTACGACGACGCCAAGCGGGCGCTGCTCGCGGCCATTCAAGATGCAGAGGCCGCCCGCGCCGACGCGATCGTCGTGGACGGCTGGCTGCGCCTGCTGTGGGTGGCAGGCGTCGAGCTCGGCGAACCGCAGGGGGACACCTGGGCCGCGTTCGCCCGCGCCGCCCTCACGCGGCTGGGCGACGACCCGCGGCGTGAAGCGGAGCTGGCCCACGGGCTCGGCGGGCTCGCCTACCGCCAAGGGCGCTACGACGACGCGCTCGCGCACTACCAGCGCGCCCTCGCGATGCAGCGCTCCACCCTCGCAGAAGACGACGCGGCCATCGCTCGAACCCTCAACCACATCGCCAACACCCTGCTCGAGCTGCACGAGCCCGCCGACGCCGCGCCCTACGTCGACCAAGCTCTGGCGGTGCGGCGCCGCGTGCTCGGCGAACGACATCCTCTGGTCGCCGCCGCTCTCAACAACCGCGTCCGCGTGGAGCTGGGACGCGGAGACGTTCCCGCCGCCCTCCGCACGCTCGCGGAGGCCGAGCGCATTACCGACGGGCTCGACCTGCCGGAGGCCGTCGTGTCGGCGCGGCTTCGACAAGACATCCTGCGCGACCTCGCGGAGCGCCCATGACCGCGCGGTCGCAGGACGCGGAGGACGTCGCGCTGCTCGTCCGCTGGCGGGGCGGCGACGTTGCGGCGGGCGAAGCCCTCACCCGCCGCAGCTTTCGCATGGTGCTGCGGTTCTTCGACACCAAGGCCCCGGCCGCCGCGCTCGACCTCACCCAACAGACGTTCCTCGCCCTGGCCGAGGGTCGCGGGCGCGCCGAGATCCGCACGAGCTTTCGCGCCTACCTGCTGGGCATCGCCCGCTACACGCTCATCGCTCACCTGCGGCACCACTATCGGGCGCCGGGGACCTTCGAGCCCGGCCACAGCTCCATCCTCGACGCGCTGCCCGATCCCGCGAGCAGCCCGACCGCGCGCCTTCAGGACCACCAGCAACGCGCGCAGGTCGTCCACGCGCTGCGCCGCCTGCCGCTCGACCACCAGATCGCGCTGGAGATGCACTACTGGAACGAGCTGAGCATCGCCGAGATCGCCGCGGTGCTCGACTGCACCCCCGGAAGCATCAAGGCCCGCCTCTTCCGCGCCCGCAAGGCGCTGCAGGCGGCCGTCGCCGACCTCAACGCTGGGGCCGCGCCCCCCCTCGATCGCCTCGAGCACGAGCTCAGCTCGGTGGCCAAAGACGCCGAAACGTAGTCGCCGCGCCTGCAGTCACCCACGCATTTGCCCCGCGCTGGGGCGACACCGGACGCCGCAGGCCCGAACACTCCGTACACTGGCAAGCATGAGAACGACGCGGACGCTCGGGGGTGCGGTGCTGTGCTGGATGCTGATCGCCATGCCGGCATGCGAAGACGGCACGGCCGTCCCGGACTGCAACGACGCACAGGACGACGAGACCTGCGCCGTGTTCCGCCTGGTCAACGAAGCCCGCATCGACGCCGACCTCCCGCCGTACGCCTGGGACGTCGATCTCGCCGTCTCCGCCCAGCGCCACGCCCAAGACATGGTCGACAACGCCTACTTCGACCACGCCTCGCTCGACGGCCGCTCCTTCTCCGACCGCGCCAAGGAAGCCGGATACGACGCCTTCCCCAGCGGAGAAAACATCGCCCGCGGCCAACAGGATGCCCCCGCCGTCATGGACTCGTGGATGAACTCCCCCGGCCACCGCGCCAACATCCTCTCCGAAGGCAGCAACGAGATCGGCGTCGGCCTGGTCGACACCACCTGGGTCCAAGTCTTCGGCGCCCGAACCGAGTAAGCGGCCATTTCGAGCCGCGAGCTGCCGAGCATCGAGCTCGACCGCTCAGGTGCCGAACGTCTGCTGAACACGCTCGTTGCAGGCTTCGTACGGATTGCTCGAGCAGAACGCGGTGAGTTCGCGACAGCGAGCGTAGTTGCGCTGCGCGAGCGTTTCGGTTTCGCCGAGGAGCTCGGTGCGCTTCTTGGGGCTGTGGCAGAAGGGGGTCTGCCAGAACACCGTGCGCTGGTCTTTGAGGAGTTCTTCGAGGTCCCAGATACGGGCGGTCTGGTCCCATGACCCCGTCACGACCCGTTTGCCGTCCGCACTGAAGCTCGCCGACGAGACCACGCCGCCGTGCCCCCGCATCTGCAGCGTCTCTCCCGACCCGTCTGCTTCCCAGAGCCGCGCCGTCTTGTCCCACGACGACGTCACGATCTGCCGCCCGTCCGGACTGAAGTCTGCCGAGACGACCTGGTCGGTGTGCCCCCTCAACACCGTGACCTCGCGCATCGTCTCAGCGCTCCAGACCCGCGCCGTCTTGTCCCACGACGCCGTCAGGATTCGTGCACCGTCTGAGCTGTAGACCGCGGAGTACACCGGACCAGAGTGCCCTCGCAGCACGACAGCCTCCCCGGACCCGTCCACGTTCCAGATCCGCGCCGTCTTGTCTCCCGACGCGGTGACGAGCCGCTTCCCGTCCGGGCTGAAGCTCGCCGAGAGCACCGCTTCGGTGTGCCCGACCAGCTTCGCCGCCTCTCCTGATCCATCCAAGCGCCACACTCGCGCTGTCTTGTCGGCCGAAGCCGTCACCACGCGTCGACCATCCGAGCTGAAGCGCGCTGAAAGGACGGGACCGGCATGCCCGCGCAACTCGATCGCAGCACCCGAACCGTCCGCTCTCCAAACCCGCGCCGTCCCGTCCGGCGAGGCCGTCACGATTCGCTCTCCGTTCGGACTGAAGCTGGCAAACACAACCGCGCCGGTATGCCCGCGGAGCTCCATTGGGTCTCCGGACCCGTCCGCGTCCCATACCCGCGCCGTCTCGTCCGACGACGCGGTGACCAATCGGTCTCCGTTCGGACCGAACTGAGCAAAAGTGACCTGGTCGTCGTGCCCGCGAAGTTCGAGGTAGCCAGCGGTTGCTGCCAGACTCCACACCCTTGCCGTTCCGTCCCACGATGCGGTCACGATGCTCCTCCCATCCGGGCTGAAGCTCGCTGAGGCCAGAGGGGCCGCGTGCCCCCGCAGTTCTCCGGACTCACCGGAGCCGTCCGCGTTCCAAACCCGGGCCGTCCCGTCCACTGAACCCGTGACGACGCGCTCCCCGTCCGAGCTGAACCGCGCCGAAGACAATCGGTCTGTGTGCCCCCTCAGTTCCACGGCCTCCCCGGACCCATCCACGTTCCACACGCGCGCTGTCGAGTCCCACGAAGCCGTCACGATGCGCTGCCCATCCGGACTGAAGCTCGCAGCGAACACTGCAGCGTCGTGGCCTCGAAGCTCCACGGATCCTCCTGCCCCTTCCGCGTCCCAAATCCGTGCCGTGCTGTCCCACGACGTCGTCACGACTCGCTCCCCGTTCGGGCTGAACCTCGCGGACAAGACGTGGTCGGAATGTCCCCGAAGCACGACAGTCTCTGCCAGCCCGTCTCCGCTCCAGATCCGCGCCGTCCCGTCGAGAGAGGCCGTCACGATTCGCCGACCGTCGGGGCTGAACATCGCATCGTTGACCTGACCGCTGTGCCCCCGAAGCTCCACAGCCTCTCCCGACCCATCCGCGTTCCACACCCGCGCTGTCCCGTCCTCAGAGGCCGTCACGATTCGAAAACCGTCGGGGCTGAATCTTGCGACCCCGACTCGAGCCGCGTGCCCACGCAGTTCCACGGCCCGTCCGGACCCATCCGCATTCCACACTCGTGCCGTCCCGTCCTGGGAGGCCGTCACGATTCGCCGACCGTCGGGGCTGAATCTCGCGAACCACACCCAACCGTCGTGCCCACGCAGTTCCACGGCCCGTCCGGACCCATCCACGTTCCACACCCGCGCCGTCCCGTCCCACGACGCAGTCACGATTCGCCGCCCATCCCGGCTGAAGCTCGCCGCGGCGATGTGGTCGGTGTGTCCGTCGAACAGCGTCCGCAAACCACGCGGCTGTCCCTGAATCTCACTGGCCACATTCCGCCAGTTGAAAACTTCGCTCACGTTTCGGCCCCGAGCCTCCCGAAGCACGGCTGCGAACTCCGTTGGATCCGACAACCCCCTCCCCACGGCAATCAACAAGGCATTTCGCTGCCCGACCTCCGCACGCTCCTTCTCGCGCTCGAACTCCAGCGCCTTCGCCTCGTTCTCCTCGGCTCGAACGCTCTGTTGCTCGGCGCGCGCTTTGAATGCCTCCGTCTGCGCTTGGCTCTCCCCCAGCCGTTGCGAGAGCAACACGCCCACGAGCGCCACCGTAGCCACGACGAGCACTGCAACAACTGCCTGCGTCCGCCTGCGCGCCCGCCCGGCGGTGTCCTCCAGCTCTGCGAGGAGCGACCCAAGATCCGGCCACCGCTCATCCCGCGTCGCGTGCAGCCCCCGCTCCAGCGCCGCCCGAATCGACGCCGGCACGTCAGACCGCTTCGGCTCCTCGAATGCTCCCTTCGCGATCTGCGTGAACAACGTCGTCGCGTCCCGCCCTGCGAACGGCCGTGCGCCGAAGAGCGCCTCCCACAACGCCACGCAGAACGAGAACTGATCCCCGCGATGGTCGACATCCCCACTCATGAACTGCTCGGGGGCCATGTAGGCTGGGGTGCCCATCACCGAACCCGTCGCGGTCAGCGGCGTGTCCAGCGCGGCGTCCTTCGGCATCGGCATCACCGTCGACACGCTCTGGGTGACGTCGCGTTCGCCGTGCTTCGCCGCGAGACCGAAGTCCAGCACTCGGACCCGGCCATCATTCCCGACCACTGCGTTGTGCGGCTTGAAATCCCGGTGCACCAATCCCTGAGCGTGGGCAGCCATCAGCCCGCGCCCCGCCTGCAGGTACTTCTCGAGCACCGCCTTCCAGTCCCTCGCCTCCTCATCCTGCCAGTCCTTGAGCGTGTTCCCCCGGACGAACTCCATCGCCACGAACAGCTGCCCCTCGTGCTCGCCCACCTCGAACACGGGCACCACGTTCGGATGGCTCAGCTTCGCCATCGCCTGCGCCTCCCGAAGCATTCGCTTCCGCGCGCTCTCGGTCGCCACGCCCTTGACCAGCTTCAGCGCCACACGGCGGTCGAGCTGTTCGTCGTAGACCGCGTACACGGTGCCCATGCCGCCCTCGCCGAGGGTCTTGAGCACTGCGTAGCGACCGATCCGCGGCGCCTCGCCCCGCGACGCGAACATCCGTGCCCGCAGGTTTGCCCGCATGGCTTCGTGCGCGACCGGGTCCCCCTCCATCAGGTGCGCGCCAGCCGGCTCGGCCGCGGTGTCGGCGTTCGGGTCGAATGGCGGCTCTACAGACCCACCCGTGTCCGCGACCGGATCGACCCCCTCACTCTCCGACGCCATCGTCCGCATCCTACCGACATCGACCCCTGACCCAGCCACCCGGTTGTCTCCCCGCGATGTCATCCTCCCACCGGCCCCGAGACCTTCAGTCACGACCCGAAGCGGAGTGCACGACCGCCTGAACCCGGCAGGCCGAGTGAGGGCCCTAAAGGTGGCAAGCACGCCGGGCAGGGTTCGAGCCTAGAGGGCGCCTTCGCGAAGCGGACCGCCCGACCGCCTGAACCCTGCAGCCGACCAGCCCCCATCGAAGCCGCAGCAGGGTTCGAGCCTAGAGGGCAGCTCCGCGACAGCGGAGTGCCCGAACGCCTGAACCCTGCGGGGCGAGTGAAGGCCCCACCGCAAGGTGGGGCCAAGCACGCCCGGCAGGGTTCGAACCTGCGGCATCCGGCTTAGAAGGCCGGCGCTCTATCCAGCTGAGCTACGGGCGCGTGTGGTCGGGGCGAGAGGATTTGAACCTCCGGCTTCCTGCACCCAAAGCAGGCGCGCTACCAGGCTGCGCCACGCCCCGAAATCGGCCACGACTGTAGCCGAGGGGGTGGCGGGGGTCCACCTTCG
>JBCCQM010000206.1:0-14563 GCA_039024335.1 Myxococcota bacterium | reverse complement strand
TGCGCCGCGGCGTCTTCCGGCTGTTGTCGAGCATCGTGCCGACGCCCAGCGTCAGCGCGATCACGGCCGCGGCTGCGATCTGCACCTTGCGGGGTGCTTCATGGACACCGCGAAGGACCGCGCGCAGCAGCGCCCGGGCAAGCAGCACCACCAGGACGAGGCCGAGCGCGCCACCGAGCAGGCCGAGCGCGACCTTCCAGCTCCATAGATCGAAGATCAGGACCGCGAAGTGCCGGATCAGGAACGCCTGATCGTACAGCGGCGGGTTCTGGTAGATGATCGAGCGCGCGATCAGCTCGTCCCAGAGGTAGATCCACGCGACGATGCCCGCGGCCAGCGTGGCGCGCCGAACCCAGCGCCCATGCTTCCAGGACATGGACGCGATCGCGATCGCGATCAGAATCAGCAGGTCTCCGCTGGGTGCGAGCAACACCCCCGGATTTTTTTTCGCCTCCAGCGCGACGCCGGGCGCGATGAACAACAGGTTCAGCGCCAGCAGGGCGAGCCAGGGGCCGGCTGCGCGGGCAACCGGATGCTGTCGAAGTCGTTTGAGCACGCGCGAAGGGGGACCGTAGACCAAGGATCAGCGGCCCGGTAGTCGGGTTGCACTTAATCCCGCTTATTGCGCCCCGTACGCCCGTAACCGCGGTTCGGTTTCATCGGCCCCGCTGCGAATTGCGTAGCCCGGTTCACGGTCGCGCGGGACGCGGTCACTCCTTGTTATCGTCCCGCGATGCGGATTCTGTACGGGGTCGTCGGTGAAGGCATGGGGCACGCGACGCGCTCGCGGGTGGTGCTCGACCACCTCGTCCGTGCGGGACACCACGTTAACGTGATGACGTCGGGTCGAGCGCGAGACTTCCTCGCGGCCCGGTTCGATGGCGTTCATGAGATCCACGGCCTGCACTTCGTCACCGAGGAGAACCGGGTCCGCCTCGGCAAGTCGCTGTGGTCGAACGTGCTCGCCGGCACGGAGGGCGTCCCGAAGAACATCCAGGCGTACTTCGAGCTGATCGCGACCTTCGAGCCCGAAGTGGTCATCAGCGACTTCGAGTCGTGGACGTACTTCTACGCCAAGGCCAACAACATCCCGGTGATCAGCGTGGACAACATGCAGATCATCAACCGCTGTCGGCACCCCAAGGAGATCCTGCAGGGGTACGAAGCGAGCTTCGAGCTGGCCAAGGGCTTCGTGAAGTCGAAGCTTCCGTTCGCCAAGCACTACCTCGTGACCTCGTTCTTTCGGCCGCTGATCCGAAAGGAGCGGACCACGCTGCTGCCGCCGATTCTGCGCCCGGAGATCCTCGCGGCGAAGCGGAGCGTCGGCGAGCACCTGCTCGTCTACCAGACCGCGGAGGGCAACGAGACGCTTGCGGACACGCTCCAGGACACGGGGCTTCCGTGCCGCGTGTACGGCATGCACCGCGGGCTCGACGAAGACCTCGTCGAGGGCAACCTCGTCCACCGCCCCTTCTCCGAGACGCAGTTCATCGAGGACCTCGCCTCGTCGCGGGCCGTGGTCGCCGGAGGCGGCTTCACCGTCATGAGCGAGTGCGTCTACCTGCGCAAGCCGATGCTGTCGGTTCCGCTGCGTCGGCAGTTCGAGCAGGTCCTCAACGCGCGCTGGCTCGAGCGACTTGGGTACGGACGCTTTGCGAAAGACCTGAGTGACCCGGCGGTCGTGCACGGATTTTTGGAAGCGGTTCCGGACTGCGAGGCACGGCTGGCTGCCTACGAGCAGGACGGAAACGTCGAGCTGCTCGCCGCGTTGGACGAGCAGCTCGATCAGGCCGCCGCAGGCATTTGACCTGCGGCGGAGGGATCACCAGCCCTGCGTCTGGTTGCGCAGGGTCTCGATGATGTCGGCCGATTCGAACATCGGCTTGCCGTCGTGAATCAGGCAGGGTGCCTGGCTCTTGCCGGCGAGCTTCTCGAGCTCGTCCTTGGCTGCGGCGTCTTCGCTGACGTTGACGACCGGGATGGCGTCTTCGAGATGCAGGTTGGTGCGCGCGAGCGAGACGGCCCGCGAGAACCCGCAGTTCGATTTGATGAACAGCTTGTCGCCCGAGGGAGCAGCTCCGCTGGGGAGTGCTTCCTTGGCGCCTTCGTAGGCGGCGTCGATCTTCTCGCACTCGGCGGCGAGCTCTTCGATGTCGCGCTGACCCGCGGGCGTGACCCCAACCGAGTACCGGACGACGCCACCCGCATCGATGATGACCGTGGCACGGTCGGTGATGCCGGCTTGTTCGAGGTAGGCCCCGTAGGCCTTGGCGACCTCACCCTTGGGGTGGAAGTCGGCGAGGAGCGGGAAGGACACTCCGCCCAGGCTTGCGGCCCAGTTGGCGTGCGAGAAAACGCTATCGATGCTCAGGCCCATGACTTGGGTGTGAGCAGCGGCGAAACGGCTTTGCAGCGCCTCCAGCGCTGGCACTTCAATGCTTCACGTCGGGGTGAAGTCGAGGGGGTAGAGCAGCAGCAGGACGTGCTGCTTGCCTTTGAACTGTTCGAGGGAAACGGTTCGGCCCAGGTGGTCCTTCAATGAGAAGGCCGGGGCCACGGTGCCAACGGCGATCATGGTACGGGCGTAAACCATCCAGGTGCGGCCGTCGAGCACAAAGCGCCTGGCGCACCGTCTTTGGCCGCTGTGCGCGCTTCACCGGGCGCTGTGACCAGCCCGTCACATCACCTCGGTCTGCGCCGTACCTTTCTCGCGCGGCCCGAACATGACCAACGACCCAGGCGATCATCCCGGCGGACGGCCTCTTCGTGCTCGTGACCTCGTGGAAGCCCATCGCGCGGCCGGGCACACGTTCACGGCCGCGAGCGTGCAAAGCTTCGTGCGTCGAGAAGGCGCTGGGGAGCCCGTCGTGCTCATGCACGGCGTCCCAAGCTCGAGCTTCTTGTACCGCAAGGTCTTGCCCGCGCTTGCGCAGCGGGGCTTGGAAGGGGTGGCCTTCGACCTGCCCGGCCTGGGGCTCGCCGCACGGCCGGTGGACTTCGACTACAGCTGGACGGGCCTGGGGCGGTTCAGCATCGCGGCGATGGACGCCCTCGGCCTCGAGCGCTTTCATCTCGTGGTTCACGACATCGGTGGACCGGTCGGCTTCGAGGTGGCGGCCGCGCTTCGTGAACGTGTGCGGTCCTTGACGGTGCTCAACACGTTGATCGACGTCGACCGCTTTCGTCGGCCGTGGTCCATGCATCCGTTTTCGATGGGCGGCGGCATCGACCGCCTTTGGCTCTCCACCGTGCGAGGCGCGATGTTCCGAATGCTCATGCGCATGCAGGGCATTGCCGATGCATCGGCCATGTCCGCGGCCGAGATGGACGCCTACGTCTCCCTGCTCAAGCGCGAGGACGGTGGAGCGGCCTTCTTGAAGATCATGAAGGGCTTCGAGCTCACGCAGGCGAAGCGAGCGCTGTACCGGAGCACCCTTGGCGACGTGCCGTATCCGGTCCAGGTCGTGTGGGGCGAAGACGACCCCGCGCTGTCCGTCGAGCACTTCGGCGAGATCGCCCGCGCGGCAGCGGGCGTGGACGCCGTGCATCGACTGCCGGGCAAGCACTTCTTTCAAGAAGAGCAGCCCCACGCGATCGCGGAGCACGTCGCGCGACTGGCCCGCAGCGCCTGAGCGCGGCTGCAGCTAGTCGGTCGCGAACTCTTGTGTGGCGTCCGAGACGACGAGTGACGCCCAGCCGGCTCGGTGCACGAACCGCAGCTCTTTGACGACTTGGCCCGTCGCTTCGACCGAGGCGTCCCAGGTGCCGAAGCCCTCGGGCACGTTGAGGAAGCCGCCGGTGCCGTCTGGCCCCGTTGCGGTGGCTTCGTCGTCGGGGAGCATGCCGAAGAAGCGGACGGTTTCTTTGTCCGCCTTGCTCATGTTCATCGTGATGCCGGGCGCAAAGTTCCCGGTGCAGTCGAGAACCTGCGCGATCATGATGCCGCGCTCCTTGCGGTTGAACGTCAGGCCCAGCAGGGAGGCTGACGTATCGATCAGCGCGTCGGGGACCAGCGGCGTGAAGCGCTCCTCGCTGCGAAGCGCGGGCGCGACGTAGACCACCGAGGGGATGATGTCGGTCGCCATCACCTCCACGTAGCCCTCGAAGCCCGGCGCGACGGTGGCTTCCGCGACGCCGTCGACGAAGTCGAGGTCCATGATGGGGGTCATGCAGGCCGAGTCGAGCAGCGCACACAGGCGTGCCGACGTGATGTCGGGAGCCTGACCCGTGACCACGTCGGAGAAGCGAATCGTCAGGGTGACGTCCTCGTCCGGGATGGGCAGCGGATTCTCCAGGCAGCCCCAGGCGGGGTCGACGGGAGGCCCGGTCTCGTCGGTCGCTCCCTCCGTGGTGCTCGACGACGTGGAGGAGGCCAGGTCGGGGGTGGTGGTGCTGGTCGACGTGGACCCGGGTTCGGGCGACGTCGTGCTGCCGGTGGTGTCGCCAGAGGCCTCGACGCAGAAACCGGCTTCACACGTCGCGCCGGGACCGGCGATCTCGATGCAGAAACCATCGTCGACGCACTGGTCTCCGTTGGCGTCGATGATGAGCGTGCAGGCACCCAGGCCCAGGGACGCGAGAAGCAGAGCCGCGGTACGCATTAGAATCGAACCTCCAAGCCGCCGACGCCCGCGCGGACGTTGCCGCTTCGGTCTTGTTTGCCAGAGCGCCACGCGGCCACGCCCAGCCCGATTGCCGTGAGGCCGGCGAGGGCGCCCACGCCCAGCAGCACGTCGGTGGTCGTTGCGAGTCGCTGCACGCGTGTCTGCGCGTCGTCGAGCGCGCCGCGGTCAGCCGGAATCCGCCGCCGCTCCGTCGCTAGGTCCGACTCCGAACCCAGCGCGAGCATGCCCGTGACGAGCGCTGCCGTGCCGCAGACGCCCGTGGCACCCACGGCGATCCACGTGCCGAGTCGAAGCCGGCGCGTTCGCTCGCTGAGCTTGCCTTGGTCCGCTGGCGTGGTGCGTTCAGGCTTCGCCGCGGTGGGCGAGGGGACGTCGAGCCTCTCGAGGGCGAGGGTGATCTCGGTCTGCTGACCGCCCTCGATCTCGAACCGCGTCTCGCTCGGCGCGTAGCCGTCGGCCGTGGCTTCGACCGTGTGCGCGCCGAGGTTGAGGTCGATGCCGCCTTCAGGCACGACGACTTCGGCACCGTCGAGCGAGACGGTCGCCCCCGGTGGCGTCAACGTCAGCATCAGCTGGCCGACGCGTCCCTCGAGGCCCGCGAGTTCCTTCTCGACCTCTTGGCGACGCTCATCGTCGAGTGCGTCTCCGCCTTCGGCGAGATATCGCTCGAACGTTCCCTTGGCGGTCGCGTAGTCGTGCAGCTCGAGCTGCACGATCGCGAGGTTGTAGAGGATCTTGTAGTTGCCCGAGAGCCCGTACGATCGTTCGAACTCGAACTTGGCGCCGGCCAGGTCGCCTTCGGCGTAGAGCTGCGCTCCCTGTTCGAAGTGACGTCGCGCCTCGTCGGCCTCTTCGGCGGGGGCTGTTGTGGCCGCGAGCGTGAGTGAGGGCGAGGCTGCAAGCAGGCCCGCCAGAAGAATCGCGATTCGCATTCAGTCTCCCCAGACGTCGTTGTCGAGTTTGCGGGACCCATTCGACGAGCCCTTCCGGCGCGGCATCGTGCCCGGGGCAATCGTCGGTTTGGTCGGGGTGGGTGCGGCGGTCGGCTCCGGTGGTGCCTTGGAGGGTGCCGCTTTGCTTCGCTTGCGCTTCGAACGCGCGGACGCTGGCTTGGCCGGGGTGTCGTCCACGATGACGACCTCAGGCTCGTCGTCTGCATTCGGTGGCTCGGCTGCGGCGGTTGCCGTCAGCGCGACCTGCAGCGAGGTGGTCTTGCCCGCTTCGAGCGCGATCGACTTGGACCACGTCTGATGGCCGTCGGCTTGGGCGCGGATCTCGACCGTGCCCGGAGGCAGCGACAGCGCGCCTGGGTTGGTGCCGTAGGGCGTGCCGTCGATCAGGATCTCCGCGGTGGGCTCGACCGCGATCTCGAGCGTGGCCAACGCCTGCGGTGCAGGCGACGCTTCGACGCTCGGCGTGGAGGCCGTAGCTACGGGGACGGGTGCGGGCGGCTCCGGTGCGTCGCTGCCCGCGACGAACCAGGCCACGGCGCCGGCCACGAGTGCGGCGGCCGCCGCGATCCCATAGACCGCGCCGGAGCGACTGCGCACGGGCATGGACTCCGCTTCGACCACTTCGGCGGCAGCGACCGCCGCGTCCATGCCCACGGTCTCGCCGAGCGCCTCGGTGTGTCGCTCGTTGGCGGGGCGCGGCGGTGCGGGGCGATCCCGATGCTCGTCGAGCCGAAGGCTGCCCGTGGTGAGCGTCGAGGTTGGTGGTCCCGCGGCCTTCGGCAGTCGGAACATCGTCACGGGCACCGCGTCGATCAACCCTTCGACGACTTCGTCGGCGTGCGACGGTCGGTCTTCGGGGTCCTGCGCGATGCACCGCATGATGAGGTCCTCCAGCTCGGGGGTGAGCTCGGTGGACGTCTCGACCACCTCGGACAGCGGCTGCGGCGAGTCGTTGACCGTGGCGAACAGCGTCGCCTCCGTCGTTTCGCCGTGATACGGCAGCTGCTTGGTGAGGCAGAAGTAGAACAGGACGCCGAGCGCGAACACGTCGACGCGCAGGTCGAACGGCTCGCTGCGAATCTGCTCAGGCGAGAGGAACCCGACCGTGCCGACGATGTGATTCGAGGTGATGCCTTCTTGGTCGCCGACGAGCTTCGCCAACCCGAAGTCGAGCAGCTTGACGTAGTTCTCCCGGCCTCGGTGCCGGCACAGCATGATGTTGGCTGGCTTGATGTCGCGGACCATGATGCCGCGGCTGTGCACGTGGCCGACGGCCTTGAGGACCTGCGCGGCGATGGGCACGAACTCGCGGACGCTCAGCGGGCCGCGCTTCGAGAGGAAGTTCTGCAGCGACTGGCCGCGTACGTACTCCATCACGATGTAGGGGCGACCATGCACGTGGCCGTACCCCAGCATCTTGACGATGTTGTCGTGGCTGACCGAACGCAGCTGGTCCGCCTCGCGATCGAAGCGGGCGACGGCCTCCTCTTGGTGGGCCCCCGTTGCGTTGAGCACCTTCAGCACCACCTCGCGCTTGGGGGCTTCGAGGGTGTCGGCGAGGTACACCACGCCCTGGCCACCAGCCCCGATCACGCGCCGAATTCGGTAGCGCTCGTCGATTTCCGTGCCGATCAGCGGATCGGCGGTCATGGATGAATGCGGCGACATTTTGGTCGCCGACGTTGGTCCCGTACTCCCCATAGGCACCACCGATGCGTCGAGGGTTCCCGCAAACCCTCTCGATGTAGCCGTCGATGCTACGCGAAGCAGGACGAAACACAACCGCCGACAGCGGCGTACTCGACCCTGCGCCCCTCGCCCGCGACGGTGTCGAACGCCTGATCTAATCAGTTGAACGTTCAACTTCCGACGGCGCGGCACATGGTGCCGACGCTAAACGCCGTTCTTCGACGCTGATCGGTTGGCAGGCATGTTCGTGCTAGCGCTTTGGCTGTGAAGGGCTGGGATCCGGAGCAGTACCTGCGGTTTCGTCGAGAGCGAAAGGTGCCCTACGAAGAACTCGCAGCGATGGTGCAATCGCGCTCGAACATGCGCATCGTCGACCTCAGCTGCGGGACGGGCGAGTGGACGCTCGACCTTGCCCGGCGGTTCGACGCCGCTTCGGCGCACGGCGTGGACCTCAGCGAGACCATGCTGGAGAAGGCCAAGACCCGCGCGACCGAGCGGGTCACGTTTGCGCGGGCCGACCTGCAGGACTGGCGCGGCGAAGGCTATCGCGTTCTCCAACGCGGCGCTGCATTGGGTCGACGACCACCCGAAGGTGTTCGCGCGCCTTCGTGATGCACTCGAACCCGGTGGGCAGCTTGCGGTGCACATGCCGAACAACATGCAGCAGTCCACGCACACCCTGGCGCGTGCGCTCGCGGCCGAGACCCTGTACGCCGACGCCCTCGGCGGCCGAACCTTGGGGATGGCCGTACACTCGCTCGAGCGTTATGCGTTGCTGCTGAAGCGGCTGGGCTTTGCCGAGCAGCACACGCGCGAGATGGTTTACGTACACGCCCTGCCCAGCCGCGACGCCGTCGTGGAGTGGGTGCGCGGCTCGATGCTCACCTGGTACCTCAACGCGCTGGGGCCCGACCTGTTCGCGTCGTTCTTCGACACCTATCGCGCGCGTCTGCTCGCGGCCTTGCCCGACGACGCGCCGCTGCCGTTCACCTACCGCCGCATGCTGCTCTGGGCGCGTCTTGCCGACGCGTGAGGCCGCCGGTCTGCGTCGGCTGGTATCGTGGCGCCTCGCATGGCGTCTTCGAAGCCGGGGCTCGACACTCAACTGCGCGGGGCGGGACCGAAGGAGGACGGCCTCGAAAAGTCGATGGCGTTCTCGGCGGTTCGGCGGGCCCTGCTCGGGGCCCAAACCGAGGACATCACCGAAGACGCGATCGGCAAGTACCGCGTCTTGGAGCGCCTGGGCGCGGGCGGGATGGGGGCGGTGTTTGCTGCGTGGGATCCCGAGCTGGAGCGCCGGGTTGCCCTCAAGGTGCTGACCGGGGGTCGCGAGGCGAGCGAGGAGCAAACCCTCATCATGCGCGAGGCCAAGGCCGCCGCGCAGCTTTCCCACCCGAACGTGGTGACGGTGTTCGAGGTCGGCGTCGCGCAGGGGCGGGTGTTCTTGGCGATGGAGTACATCCGCGGGGAGACGCTGCGCGCGTGGGCGCAGACCGAGCCCTCCGCGTCGGACCGGGTCGCGGTGCTGCTTGCAGCGGGCCGTGGCCTCGCGGCTGCGCACGAGCAGGGGCTCGTTCACCGCGACTTCAAGCCGGACAACGTGCTGGTCGACGACAAGCGCCAGGCCAAGGTCGTGGACTTCGGCCTGGCCCACTCCACCACCGAGGCGCTGGAGCAGACGTCGGCGGACGCGCCCGCGGAAGAGACGCGTGGGCCCACGCTCACGCAGACCGGTCCTCGCTCGGGCACGCCGGACTACATGGCGCCCGAGCAGCTGCGCGGGCGCTCGGCGGATGCGCGAACCGACCAGTTCGCGTTCGCGGTCACGGCGTGGGAGCTGCTGTGCGGGACCCGGCCGTTCGAAGACAACGTCTCGGTCGAAGCACCTCGCGGGCGCCCGGTCGCCGGGACCCCGCGCGGCATCATGCCCGCGTTGACGAAAGCGCTGTCGGAGGACCCTGCCGCTCGCTTTGCGTCGATGCAGGCGCTGCTCGACGCGCTGGACCCTGCTCCGCGGGCGGCCCGGCGCAACCGATGGCTGCTCGGGGGCGCCGCGGCCTTGAGCGTGGGCGCCGTCGCTTGGGGCAGCACCGCCGCCGCGCCCATGACCGCCGACGTGATCACGCCGTGCACGGATCTGGACGCCCAGCTCGACGGTGTCTGGGACACACCCAGTCGTACCGCGTACGCAGGTGCCTTCACCCAAGCCGATCCGGATGCGGGCGACACGCTGTGGGCGGAGGCTGAGCCCACGCTCGACGCCTATGCCACCGCCTGGGTGGGCGCGTCGACCGAGGCGTGCCTGGCGACGCGGGTTCGCGGTGAGCAGAGTGACGAGACGTTCACGCTGCGCACGCGGTGCCTGCACCGACGCCTGCGCGCGTTCACGGCGTTGACGTCTCGCTTTGCCGACCTGGATGCTGCCGCAGCGTCGTCGGTGCCCTCGGTCGCACAGCGGCTGCCGTCGCTGGACGCGTGCGCGGACCCAGAGCGCCTCGCCGCCCTCGTGCCGCCGCCGCCCGACGAGGCCGCCGACACCGTGGAGCAGCTTCGCGAGGAGCTCGCCTCGCTCAACGCCTCCGAGCAGCTGGGGCAGTACAAGCGCAGCGCCGACGCCACGCCCGAGGTCGTCAACGCCGCCATGGCGGTGGACTACCGGCCGCTGCATGCCGAGGCCAAGCAGTGGGAGGGGCTCATCTTCCGTCGCATGGGGGAGTTCGAGAAGGCCCAGGCGTCCCTCGAGCAGGCGGAGCTGCATGCGATCGCCAGTGGGCACGACCATCTGCTCGCCGAGGTCTTGGGTCTGCAGGCGCTCGTGGTGGGAAACAACCGCTCCCAGCCGAAGGAGGGGCTCGCGATCGCCGACCGTGCACAGGCCGTCATCGAGCGAGTCGGCGGTGATGCGGACCTCTCCGCGCTTCTTGCCGCGCGCAGAGGCGTGCTGCATCGCGACGCAGGAGATCTTCAGCAAGCCAAGGCCGCGTTTGAAGACGCTGTATCGCAGATCGAGGCCATCAATCCGCAGAGCGTGCAGCTCGGCGACACGCTCAGTAATCTCGCCACCGTCACGATGCAGCTCGGCGACCTCGAGACTGCGGTCGATCTTCAGGAGCGCGCGTTGAAGCAGTTCGAGACCAAGCACGGCGAAAATCACCCTGCGGTGGGATCCGTGGTCGCCAACCGCGCAACCGTGTTGCGCAAGCTTGGGCGGCTCGACGAGGCGTCGGAGAGCTTCGAGCGCGCCGGCAAGATCTTCACCGCGTCTCTCGGGGAAACCCATCCGAACGTCATCGCGCTTCGTCTCAACCGGGCAAACCTCGAACTCGAGCGCGAAGACTATGAACTCGCCACGACGCTGCTGGCCGATGTGCCCGAGCAGCTTCAGAAGGCGCTCGGTGAGGAGCACCCGTGGGTTGGCATGGCGTTCTCGTCTCGGGGTCGCTGCTGGGCCGAGCGCGGCGACCACGACAGCGCCCGCGGCGACTACGCGCGTGCGCTCGCCGTGCTGGAGAAGGCCGCGCCCAAGTCCGTCGAGCTGGGGATCGCGTATTGCCAGCACGCTGCGTCCCTGAGCGTTCTGGGGGAGCAAGCGGCGGCGCGCGCTGGGTTCGCACGGGCGTACGCGATGTTCGAGACGGTCCTCGGCGACGAGCTGGAGGGGCACCCGGAGCTCGAGAGCTGCCGCGCGCTGCAAGCCGAGGTAGCATCGGCGCAGTGAGTTCCAACGATGTGGCGCTGATCGAAGCGTGGCGGGGCGGCGACGTTCGGGCGGCCGACACTCTGCTGCGGCGCTACTTCGACGAGCTGTGGCGGTTCTTCCGCAACAAGGTGGACGACGCGGCCGAAGAGATGATCCAGCGCACCATGACCGCGCTGCTGAAAACCCCGGCGCAGTTCCGCGGCGAGTGCTCGTTTCGTACGTACCTGTTCCGCATCGCCAAGTCGGAGCTGTATCGCTTCTACCGAGAGCGGCAGCGCAACACCGATCGCGTCGACTTCGGCTCGGTGTCCGTCGCAGACATGGGCGCCTCGCCGAGCTCCGTCGCGGCCCGCCGAGAGCACGAGCGGGCGCTGTTGATCGCGCTTCGTCGCATTCCGCTGGAGTCACAGATTCTGCTCGAGTGGCACTACTGGGAAGACCTCACCATGACCGAGATCGCCCAGGCGCTGGAGATCCCCGTCGGCACGGCCAAGAGCCGAATCCGCCGCGCACGGGAGAGGCTCGAGCAAGCGCTCCACGACACGATCGACTCGGGCGACCAGCTCTCGTCCACCCTGCAAAACCTCGACGGCTGGGCCAAGCAGCTCCGCGAAGCCGTCGCCGGCGGCTGACGGAACGCCTCTCGAGCGTCGAGATGGTGGCAGCCGACGGGCCTACGTCGGCGGTCGTGATCACGTCACGAGCGCTTGTCTGTATTCAGCGGTCCGCCCATTCTTCGATGCAGTCGTTCGAGACCTCGTCGCAGGGGGCGAAGTCGCATGCAACTCCTGCGTGACCGAGGTCTTGGACGTTCGTTGGGCAGTGGGCGCCTGCGGAGTAGGACGTGGTGCCTCCCATTGCGCGATCGACCTCGTGTTTTCCGCACCGAGACGGCGCGAAGGTCATCTCTGCGTAGAGTTCTCCATTGGCGTCGGTGATGACCGCAATCTTCCCCTCGATGCTCCACCGCAGATCGTCCCTAAAAATCCCACGCCCGCCGACGCAAAACTCATGGTTGATCGTGGCCGTACCATCGCCTCGGAGTGATAGGCCTGATGTGTTGTTGCGAATCCCGCGGAGGATTCCATCGGTTCGGGCTCCATCAATGATGTAAGTGCCTACGACCCGATCCGCCTGCAGCTCATCGCCACCGTTTACCGCCGCATTGCAGCTTGCTGCCTGGACTAGTGTGAGCCAAAGGAGCGCGAGTCTACACCAGCGGCATGTCGAACCCGGCGGAAAAAGAGTTGGCCCGCGCTCGACGATCACTCTTCCCCCTCCGCGCCGCCGCAGCGCAGCGATTCGCCCCCGCAGACCTCGAACTCGCATTCCTGTAGCCCGTCAGGCAGCTCTGGCCCGAGCTGTGGATTGCACAGTCGGCCCGGAAAGATACTCAGCTCCAGACCAATTTCGAGTTCGAGCTGAGACAGCCCGTCGAGCCCGGAGCATGCTTCGTCTGGGAAAAACCACTGCCCGTCAAGTCCCGTGGCTTCCACGTACTCGATCCGCGCGGGGCCTAGGCTGTCCGCGAGAGTCCACCTGAACTCGTAGTCTTGCGAGCGCTCACCGATGCAAGACAGCTCGTGGAACACGCCCGTCCCATCGTCGCGAAATTCGTAGATCGAAACCCAGGTGTCGTCGGCGTCGACTTGTAGTCCACCAATATTCAACGATGAGTAAAAACCGGCGACTTCATTTCGAGCTTGCGCGACGTCCTCGCGAACGGCCGGTCCGCATCCTGCAGAAGCTAGAACTGTGATTATCAAAAAGACCGTTGTCTTCTTGGAAGCTAGTTGCATGAGGCTGGCTCGAGTCCCGGTGGTGACAGTGCCCTGGGCTCGTCCGGATCCACGGTGAGCGGGCGGACCTTCGTAGTGTTATTCCGAGTACTCCGCTTTACAGGCGCTTGCACGTGCGTCGCAGGGATCCATGAGGCACGTCGTCGAACTGTCGATATCGTCAACGATATCGCGAGGGCAATAGCTGCCCTCTAAGAAAGTTCGCGCTGCGCTGGCCTGATCTCCGCCTGGAAATCCTGAGTGCTTTCCGCATGGGAAAGTGTCTCCGACCACGGTGAACAAGATGCCTGTCTCTCCTCTGATCTCGACCGTCCTGTCGTCTATCATCTCCCAAGAGAACAAGTCCGGAGTTGAGCCTCGCCCGGCGCAGTTGACGATCCGCCTCTCAACGTTTCCATCCTCGAGGAGGGTTATCTCCGTATGCTCGCCCCCGAACTCGAATCTCGGGGAATAGTGGACGGTGTAGCTGCCTACCCACGCGTCCCTGGGCTCGTCTAGTGCAGAGTCTCCCCCGTCATCGCGAATGGATGAGTCCTCCACCGCCGGGTTGCAGGCTGTAAGAGAAGCGGCGAAAGAAAGTATAGCCTTAGCGTTGCGCATGTGGGCCGTCCTGGCTAGTTGCAGCTTACGAGTACCTCTACGCTTACCGTATCAGATGATGTCGTACCTCGGTGTTGCGAGTGATTGAGTCACGGGTCTGATTCTCGATGCTTGGGAGCATAGCCGAGACTGTGTCGAGCCGAACGTCATCGAGTTTTCGTACAACCGAAGACAGATCTCCGCTGGGAAGGGTAAACGTCTCTGCGCAGACTTCAGTACGCGCGGAGTGGTCCGGTCAGGGCCAGGCTCGTCCGCCAGCTCCAAATCGGCCGCGGGGCACGGCGCGAAGCCGCCCGCCCTCGATTCTCGGCAGGCCGCGCTCTTGGATCAGACTGTCACGCGCGCGCTTCTAAGCGGCGCTCTAAAACCCGACGCGCAAGCGGGCCATGCCGCGGGTCGACGAGGGGAGGGCGTCGAGGCCGTGCTCGTCGCGGTGGCTGAACTCGACGCCGAAGTGAACCTGGTCGGTGGGGTGCGCTTCGAGGTTGATCTGGCCCTTCGGCGTCATGCGAACCGAGGTGGATGCGTCGGCTCCGCTGCCGCGGGCGTCGATGCGCGCGAGGCCTTCGGCGCGCATTCGGACCATGCCCAGGCGGACTTCGGTGCGGAGTCCGAACTCGGTTTTTAGCGCGGGCGACTGGCCGCGTCCGGGCGTGGTGGTCTCGCGCGGCAGGACGAGCGCGGCGGCGGCCCAGACCCAGTCCATCGTGGCGGGCGTCTCGGAGCAGCCGGTCGCGGGCTCGGGGTCGACCAGCCGAAAGCCGGGCTCGTCGCCCTCGGGACTCTCGGCCCATCGGACCCTGGGTCGAAGCGTCAGGGACCCTGGGTCCGATGCGCGGGTCGCGGCCTTCAGCGACAGACCCTCGGACGCCTCGTCCTCGTCCGCCTGCCCGGACTCGTCGGCTGAAGACGATTCCTCAGCGTTCTTGCAGGTTTCGGGGGCACGCACGGGTGCGTCCGGGGCGGCTTCGGAGCCGTCCGCAGCGGCGAGCGTCAGCAGTACGGCAAGTGCGTACATGTAGCGTTGTGTACGACTCTCGGCGCGGTGGCGCCAGCCGTTTTCGCGCACGGCCGGCGCGTGCACGCCGCGGGTCGACAAGTGGGCCTGCACCGAGGCCCTCCCGTTTCCTCGCGGACGACCGTGAGGCCCGACGTCTCACCTTCCGCTCTCCGCCAACAACCCTGGGTCGGGGTTGG